>NZ_JACVUU010000007.1:0-204476 GCF_016516145.1 Klebsiella sp. S69
CCTGACGGATGGGCTTTTTGCGTTTTTGTCGTCTGAAACTGCCGGACATCGTTCTCCCTGTATCCAATATCCCTCATGAATCCTGCCGGATTTATGCTGTCCGAGGGAATCGCTGGCTCTCATGCGCAGAATCTCCCCATCTTGTTGATACAGATAACGTTTTATCTTTTATTGCCTGCATCATCCTTGTGAGCGCCTCTGTTTCTGTGGAGGCCGCCCCGAAAGATACCAACTAGCCGCTACGAAGAATGAAAATACATTTATGGCAGCGTTATTATTTATTGGAAAATAATCGACGATAATTTCGCTTTCTGAATGAAATAATATCCTGAGGCGTTGTTTTCTATTGATTGGCAATTGACAAAGAAATAACCATATATATAAACCTGCTTCTTAATATTTAATGTGAATTATTTAAAGAATATTTCTGTGCTAATTCTTAAGTTACTCTAATGTAAATATATTAACAAACAGGTGAGAAAGCTTCGCGACGCGGCGGGCTATGGGCATAACCGCTGGACTTTTTCAGTGAAATGTCTTAGTGTCCTTAACACTTTGTTAACTCGATCTGGTTTAAGTTAATTCAAATTTGCTAAAAACATAGGGTGCATTGCCTGTATGGAAGCTAATCCGGTAACGTCTTTTGACGAATAATGCATGTTACCGGCTGGCAATATGAGAATAGTAATGAAAATTCTGATTAACTGGCCTCCTTTGCGCCAACTGATAAATTATATCCAGGAGCGTTTTACCTTTCTGGTTTTGCTCTGCTGGCCGGCGATTATCTGGCTGGTTTGTTGGCTGCTCGTATGGCTAACGGAGAGTGTAATGACGATGCTGGGCAAGTCGGTAGACCACTCATTTACCGTGAATTTACAGCCTTTTATGACGCTAAGTACGCTGCTGCGAATCTCCGTCAGCTGGGTGCTGCTGCTATTTATCCTGTTCAGCATGGCGATGGGATTCACCTGGCTCCTGCGGCGCTTTATGAACCGTAAGAAATAGAGCCGGTACGGCGACAAGCGGCGATACCGGCATGACCTCAGGCCATTTCCCCGATCGTCTTACGAAAACGCAGTAGCGCGATAGTAAAAAACACGCCACCGATAGCCAGCAGCGTCAGAAACTGCGGCCAGACGATAGAGAAATCAGCGCCTCGATAAAGAATAGCCTGCGCCAGACTAACAAAGTGGGTTGTCGGCATGGTGAGCATAATGTCCTGTACTGCCTGCGGCATACTTTCGCGAGGCGTGGAGCCGCCGGATAGCATCTGCAGTGGCAAAAGCACCAGAATCATCAGCAGCCCCAGCTGCGGCATTGAACGCGCCACCGTCCCCATAAAAATGCCGATTGAGGTGGTAGCAAACAGGCTCAGGGCTACCCCCAGCATAAATAGCGGTATTGAGCCCTCTATCGGTACCTGCAGAACCCCCTGAACCATCAGCATCAGCGAGAGCCCGGAAACCACCAGCACCACCAGCCCCATTGACCATATCTTTGCCATCATGATTTCGAACGGCGTGACCGGCATAACCAGCAGGTGCTCCACGGTACCATGTTCCCGCTCGCGTATCAGCGCCGACCCGGTCAGCACGATCGCCAGCATGGTGATATTGTTAATGATTGCCATGACGGCGCCGAAACGCTCCTGCTCCAGATTCGGGTTAAAACGCATTCTGACGGCCAGCTCAACCGGCAGCGTGCCGTTGTCCCGGTAGCGGGCGACAAAGCTGTTCACCTCGCCGGTGACAATATTCTGGATATAGCTATTGCCGGTAAACGCCTGGCTCATTCGCGTCGCGTCCACGTTAACCTGCAGCTCGGGGTGGCGTCCGGCCAGAACGTCGCGCTGAAAATCCGGCGGGATATTGATGGCGAAAGTATACCGCCCCGCATCCAGTCCGGCGTCCATCTCATCAGCTGTAATCAGCTCCGGAGGCAAAAACCAGGGCCGGTAAAAACCATTGATGATACGTGATGAAAGCTGCGACTTATCCATGTCGGCAATAGCGATGGGCGCCAGATGCAGCGAACCCGGCATGACGGTTGCGGAGGAGTAAACCGAGACGGTAAAAGCGAAGACAATTAACGTCAGCATCGCTTTATCGCCCAACAGGCTACGGAGCTCTTTCATTCCCAAATTATAAATATTGCGTAGTCCGCGCATTATCCCTCCTGTTTTTTCAACAGCCACACGCTCAGGCCCAGCACCAGCGGAACCGCGATAAGTAGCGGAATAAAGGATCCCCACAGGTCGGTCAGATTCAGCGCTTTGGAAAACGTTCCTCGCGCAATCGTCAGAAAGTGGCTGGTTGGATAAATCTGGCCAATCCAGCGCCCAGGCCCTTCCAGCGAGGCGACGGGGTCGATCATCCCGGAAAACTGCGTCGCCGGGATAAGCGTAATGATCGCGGTGCCGAAAATCGCCGCAATCTGACTTTTCATAAAGGTTGAAATCAGCAGGCCAAGTCCGGTGGCGATAGTGACGTAGAGCAGTGCGGCCAGGGTGAGCGTCAGAAAACTCCCTTTGTGCGGTACGCCAAAGACAAAGACCGACAGTGCGCAGAGCAGAAAGAAGTTAAACATCCCCAGTACGATATACGGCACCTGTTTACCCAGCAGAAATTCGCTGCGGGTGGTTGGCGTCACGTATAAATTGATGATTGAACCAAGCTCTTTCTCGCGGACCACGCTGAGCGCGCTGAGCATCGCCGGGATCATCATCAACAGTAGCGGGATCACCGCCGGAACAATCGCCGGCAGGCTCTTCACATCCGGGTTATAGCGGTAGCGGGTCTCAATGGAAATCAGTGAAGTATCGCTATTGGGGCTAGCCTGGCGGCTGGCCATCTCCTGCAGCCAGGCCAGATGCATGGCCTGCACGTAGCCGCGCACGGTTTCCGCGCGGTTCGGCATCGCGCCGTCCACCCAGACGCCAATTTGCACCGGCGTCCCTCGGGCGATATCGCGGCCAAAGTTGGGCGGGATCTCGATAGCCACCGCCAGCTCGCCGTTGCGCATTCTTCTGTCCAGTTCACTATAGCTTTGTAGCGGTGGTTGTTCGATGAAGTAGCGCGAGCCGGCGATATTTTGCGACCATCCCTGGCTGCTGACGGTCTGGTCGCGGTCGAGCACTGCAAATCGCAGATCTTCGACGTCCATACTGATCCCGTAACCCATGATAAACATCAGGATCACCGTGCCGAGCAGCGCCAGGGTCGATCGAACCGGATCGCGGCGCAGCTCAAGCGCCTCGCGGCGACTGTAGCTAAACAGGCGCTGCAGGCTGAACGCCTGACGCGGCACACTGCTTTCGGTTTTGTGTTCCATCGCGGGAACCGCTGTAGCCTGCGCATCTGGCGGCTGCGTCGCCTCTGCCGCCTCCTGTAGCCAGGCGATAAATGCCTCTTCAAGCGTGGCCGAACCGCGCTGTTCGACCAGTGCCTGAGGCGTATCGCTGGCCAGGACTTTTCCGGCATGCATCAGCGAAATGCGATCGCAGCGTTCCGCTTCATTCATAAAGTGGGTGGAGATAAAAATGGTCACTCGATCCTGACGGGCCAGATCGACCATTAGCTGCCAGAACATATCCCTGGCCACCGGATCGACGCCGGAGGTAGGTTCGTCAAGAATTAACATTTCCGGGCGATGAATCACCGCGACTGCCAGCGAGAGCCGCTGACGAATACCTAACGGTAGCGAAGCGGGCAGGGTATCTTCTACCTCTTCCAGCATAAAGCGCTGGCTTATTTCGGCGATCCGCCCGGGGATCTCCGCATCCGGAATGTGGAACAGGCGGGCATGCAGCTCAAGGTTTTGCCGTACGGTCAGTTCGCTATAGAGAGAGAAGGCCTGCGACATATAGCCGACGCGGCGGCGGGTTTCGATATCTCTGGGATCGACCGGTTGTCCAAACAGCCACGCCTCGCCTTCGCTGGCCGGTAGCAGTCCGGTCAGCATTTTCATGGTTGTTGATTTGCCGCAGCCGTTAGATCCGAGGAAGCCGAAAATCTCGCCGCGGGCGATACGAAAGTTGACGTGATCAACAGCGACAAATTGACCGAAGCGCATCGTCAGCCCGCGCGCTTCAATCGCAATTTCGCTTTCATCGGCATTGCGCGGTGGGATGATCACTTCTTTATGCGCCAGGCGCTGGGCTTCGGGAAGCAGAGCGATAAACGCCTGTTCCAGCGTCTGACTTGCCGTATGCGCTTTAAGCTCATCGGCGCTGCCGGTTGCCAGAACTTCCCCCGCGTTCATGGCTACCAGCCAGTCAAAACGTTCCGCCTCCTCCATGTAAGCGGTGGCGACCAGCACGCTCATGTCCGGCTGACGCTGGCGAATGCTGTCGATCAGATCCCAAAACTGGGCTCGCGAGAGGGGATCGACGCCGGTGGTAGGTTCATCAAGAATCAGCAGCTGCGGGTCGTGAATAAGCGCGCAGCACAGGCCGAGCTTTTGCTTCATCCCGCCGGAGAGTTTTCCCGCCGGACGGTCGCGAAACGGCGCCAGGCCGGTACTCTGCAGCAACTCATTGATGCGGATGTCGCGTTCGGCTTTATCATGGCCGAACAAACGAGCAAAGAAATCGACATTTTCATAGACCGACAGGGTATGGTAGAGGTTCTTTCCTAGCCCCTGCGGCATCCAGGCGATTTTCGGGCAGACGTCCCGGCGATGGCGCACATCGCTCATATCGCCGCCGAGCACCATGACGTTACCGTGCTCAATCACTCGCGCGCCGGAGATCAGCGATAGCAGGCTGGACTTGCCCACGCCGTCAGGCCCGATCAGGCCCACCATACAGCGGGCGGGAATGCTCAGCGTAATGTCCTTCAGCGCGACGGTTGCGCCAAAGTGCTGGCTGACGTTTTCCAGGCGGGCGACGGTTTTCATTGCGGCAACCTCACCTTCAGCGCTTCAGGCCACGCCTGCTGGTTATCCAGACGGACCCATGCCATACCGGGCAGGCCGGTCTTCACATACTCCAGATGCTCTGCCAGCAGCTCTGGCGGAATGCGGGCTTTCACGCGGAACATCAGCTTCAGCCGTTCATCGCTGGTTTCCACCGTTTTGGGCGTAAACTGCGCCACGCTGGCGACAAAACTGATATTGGCGGGAATCACCAGGTTCGGCGCGGCATCAAGGATAATTCGCGCTTCGCTGCCCAGCGCCAGCAGACCCGCCTGCTCGGTCGGCAGGAAGAAGGTCATATAAACGTCGGACAAGTCGACCATATTCAGCACCCGGCCTCCCGCCGCCAGTACCTCTCCTGGTTCGGCAACGCGGTACTGAATACGGCCATCGCGCGGCGCTTTCAGCTCGCTATCGTCGATGTCGGCGATAATCCGCCGTTCGGTCGCCTGGGCGGCCTCGACCCGGGTTTGCGCCTGAATGATGCTGGTTCGCGCCGCCTCAATCGCGGCCCTGGCGGCAGAGACCTGAGCTTTCGCGGATTCCAGCGCCGCCCTGGCGCTTTCTGCCGCCGCCTGGTCGTCATCCAGCTGCTGGGCGGAGACCGCACCGCGCTGCGAGAGCGTGCTGGAGCGGACGTGGCGTTTAGCCGAGGAGTTCAGCTCCGCCTGCCGCTGCTTCACCACCGCTTCCGTGGCGCGCATTTCGCTTTGACGCTGGTCGAGCAGGGCTTTCGCGGCGGCAATCGCGCTCTCTGCTTCCTTGATTTGCGCGGCGGCCTCCAGCCGCTGTTCGTTGAGCACTCGGGTGTCCATACGCGCCAGCACATCGCCCTGACGAACAAACTGCCCCTCTTTGACCAGGATGGTATCGATACGTCCGGCGGTTTTGGTGGCAATATCGACTTCTGTGGCTTCGATTCTACCGTTACTGCTGGCAAATCCTGCCGGAACCCCCGGCGGGCGCAGCATCCACCATGCCGCAGCGGCAATCACCACTGCTAAACCAATAACGTATCCAACCCAACGTCGTTTGATTTTGTCCATACGCGACTCGCTTTTTTCCATTGGCTGAGTGGTGCGCGCTTCTCCTCCGCATGGCGAAGTTTCGTCTCTTCAGGAAAGGGAGGAATCGGGGATAAGGCCAACCGGCGCAGGGTTCCAGCAGCGCTGCTAACCGGTCAGAAGGAGGTGCGATCAATGTGGTCATCATCAGCAATCCTCGCCTTAAATGAAACACGCATATTTATTGCTACCGTCAATGTCATACTAACACCCGCGATGAGTATGTCCATATACAAAGCAGGGTCTTGTCGTTGAGTTAACATAAAAACGGTCCGCAGCGCAGTGGGTCAATATTATCCATTATGCTTATTGGGTTTTATGCTCCGGATACCGGCGCAGATAATCTTTCCGCGCTTCATTAAATCATCGTACATATAAGCTATTTTTCAGCGCTAATAACCAGAGGATATTATTCCCGGGCGACTGGTGCATTTTTAATCTGGTTGCTCCTGGAGAACTGTTGTATGATCGGCGGCCCTGAAAATACACTCACGCCGGGCGAGCGCTTTATTCAATGAAAGATGAAAGCCAAAAATATATCTCGATTATTTTTAAGGAGTGGTTGCCGCTGTACGACAGCCTGACGCCGGAAGTGAGGGCGGTACTTAAAAATATTGCCGGGCAGCAGGCGGAGGCGTTAGCGACCCGTTTTTATGATTTTATTTTCCAGGATCCTGACATCGCGCGGCACCTTAGCTATGACTTAGTTCAGGAACGGCTCAGCAGCTCGCTGGCCGGATGGGTGAAAGATATCCTGATGTGCGATAAGGAAAATTTGCAGGCGCTGGCGGAGCGGCAGTATCTGATCGGCAGCATTCATTCACGCATCGGAATCCCGGCAGAGGCGGTACTTCGCGGCGCGCGCCAGCTGAAAGCCGGGCTGATTGAAAATATCCGCGATAGTCACTTCGATCGCGAGACCAGCGTCGCCGCCATCTACTACGCCATCATGGCCATTAATATGGCGGTAGAAATGATGTGCCATGCCTATACCCTGTCGCACTATCGGGCGACGAAAAATGAAGAGGCCTACCGCCTGTATAGCCTGATGGATAACGTGCCGCTGGAATATGGCAAACAGCAGGCTTCGCTCTCCGGATGGGAAAATACCGCTATTTTTAATATTGTCAGCGATAATAAGACGGATATTAACGGGGCGTTATTATCTGATTCGGAATTTGGCCTGTGGTTCCGCCATAAATGCGTGCGTTATTTTAACAAAAATCCGCAAATGCAGGAAATCGCCGATTTAATTAGCAAGGTGGATGCGCTGTTATCCGCCTGGAAATCCTCATCTGACGGTTCTGAGTATAAAAATACGCAGGCTCTGCTGCAGGGGATCCATATCCATTGCCAGCAGATCGGCAGCCAGCTGGGCGTGCTGTTTAGCAGCCTGTCGCAGATGCAAAGCGGTAAAGATACGTTGACCAGCCTGCTGAACCGCCGCTATCTGCCGGTGGTGCTTAAGCATGAAGTGACGCTGGCGATGGAATATGAACTGCCGATGACGGTGGCGATTATCGATATCGACCACTTTAAAGAGATCAATGATAGCTGGGGTCATATGGTCGGCGACCGGGCGATTAAGCACGTTGCGGAGCTGCTCAGCGATAATATTCGCTCCAGCGATTATATCTTCCGCTACGGCGGCGAAGAGTTTCTGCTGGTGCTGGTGGAGACCGGCGCTGCGGAAGCCTTTACTATCCTCGAACGGCTGCGTAAAAAAATCAGCCAGCTGGCATTTAGCGTTGGCGCTGACAATGAGATTTCGATTACCGCCAGCATCGGCTACGCCGTCCACTCCGGTCATCCGGATTACAATCTGCTGCTGCGCGATGCCGACAGCGCGCTGTACGTCGCCAAGCGCAATGGGCGCAACTGCGTGAAGATGCATGAAGGCGACGGGAATTAATCTGCCAATCTGCCGAGCCCTTCCCGGAGGCGGCGCGCTGCGCCTGTCCGGGCTACCTGACCGCAGACGGCTGTGCAACTGTAGCCCGGGCAAGGCGCGTCAGGCGCCGCCCCCGGGAGAGACATGGCAACGGCTTTCAACGCGGAGAGCCTTTCCGGAGGCGGTACGCTGAGCCTGTCCGGGCTACCTGACCGCAGGCGGCTGTGAACCTGTAGCCCGGGCAAGGCGCGTCAGGCGCCGCCCCCGGGAGAGATATGGCAACGGCTTTCAACGCGGAGATATTTCCACGCCTCAAAACAGCACCGGCAGCCCCAGCCCGCGTTTTACTTCATGCAGCGTCCGTTGTGTCAGTTCGTGCGCCCGTTCGCTTCCCCGGCGCAGCAGCGCCAGCAGCATGCCTTTATCCTGAATATAAGTCGCCCGACGCTCGCGTATCGGCGCCAGCAGCTCCTGTAAGCAGGTCTCCAGCGCATTTTTGCACTGCCTGTCTCCCAGCCCTCCGCGCCGATAGTGGGCTTTCATCTCGGCAACGAAGGCCTTATCAGCATGAAAGGCGTCGAGATAAGTAAAGACCACGTTGCCTTCTGTCTGACCCGGGTCGGCGACCCGCAGGTGATTCGGATCGGTATACATAGCGCTGACCGCACGATGGATCTCCTCTTCGCTGGCCGAAAGGGGGAGCGTGTTCCCCAGCGATTTCGACATTTTGGCGTTGCCATCGATGCCCGGCAGGCGGCTGACGTCGCTGAGCAGCGCTTTGCAGTGCTGTAAGATCGGCGACGTCGTCAGGCTATTCATTTTGTGCACGATCTCGTTGGTCTGTTCAATCATCGGTAGCTGATCGTCGCCAACCGGCACCAGTTCGGCCTTAAAGGCGGTGATATCGGCGGCCTGGCTTATGGGATAGGCTAAAAATCCCACCGGCAGCGAGCGGGAAAACCCCTTCTGGGCGATTTCATTTTTCACCGTCGGATTGCGCTCAACCCGGGCGACGGTGACGATATTCATATACAGCGCGCTGAGTTCGGCCAGCGCCGGCAGAGCGGATTGCAGGCAAATGGTGGTCTTCTGCGGATCGATACCGACGGCGAGATAATCGGCCATCACCTCAAGGATATTGCTGCTGATTTTTTGTGGGTTACTGCCATTGTCGGTCAGTCCCTGCAGGTCCGCGACGAGGATAAACTGCTGATGGTCGTGCTGGAGCAGCACGCGCTGGCGCAGGGAACCAACGTAGTGGCCGAGGTGCAGCTGGCCGGTAGGACGGTCGCCGGTCAGGATCGTTTGGCTGGTGTTCATGAGTGACTCCTTAGGATGCTATCAGGCCGAAGGGCGACACTCAGAAACAACAAAGCCGCCTTCCGGCGGCTTTGATTAGAGGAAACGTGAAATCTTGCCGCCTGTTATGCAGGCAGCCACCAACGGCGGAAGTGAGAGATGACAACGTTTCTGTTCATCTTTTTATCCTGCCACGAAAAGTGGCGCGAGTGTAAGCCCTTTTTTCATTTAGCGATAAACTGGCAGCAGGTTAAAACTGGATAAAACATGAATTATCGCGTTGGCGCCGCCGAAGCATAAAATCAGGATAATCATGGCATTGCCGCCCCAGACCCGATAGTTCGGGCTGCCGAAACGCCTGCGCGAGGCGCGCGCCAGCAGGGCGGGGACGATAGCGGCCCAGACGGTAGCGGCGAGACCGGCGAAGCCAATGGCGTAGATAAAACCGTCAGGCCACAGCAGACCGCCGGCGATCGGCGGCAGAAAGGTCACCAGCGCGGTTTTAAACCGCCCCAGCCGGCTATCGTCAAACTTAAACAGATCCGCCAGGTAATCGAACAGGCCGAGTGTTACGCCCAGGAATGAGCTGGCGACGGCGAAGTTGGAAAAGACGGTCAGCAATAAATCGAGAGTCGAACTGTTCAGCAGGCCGCTTAAGGTCTGCACCAGCACGTCGATGTTGCCGCCTTTTTCGGCGATAGCGATAAACGCCGGGCGCGGAATATTGCCCATTGTGCCGACCAGCCAGATGATATATAGCACCAGCGCCATCAGCGTGCCGAGCAGCAGGCAGCGGCGAATGATAAGCGGGTCTTTACCGTAGTACTTCATCAGGCTGGGGACGTTGCCGTGATAGCCAAAGGAGGCCAGGCAGAACGGCAGCGTCATCAGAACGTAGGGCAGATAGGACGCATTGACCTCCGCGCGGTTAAACAGAATCGCGGGCTCCACGTGCCACATCAGACCGCCAAAGGTCATAAAGAAGGTGAGAATTTTGGCGCCCAGCACGATAGTCGTCATCCGGCTTACCGCTTTCGTACTCAGCCAGACGATAAAGGCGACGATCAGCGCGAACGCCAGCCCGCCCAGGCGTGCGGGAACCGCGAGGTTCATCTGCGCAAAAGTATGCTGAATAACCGAACCGCTGGCGGAAATATAGGCGTAGGTCAGGATATATAATACAAAGGCGACGGTCAGACCGTTGATAATATTCCAGCCGTTTCCCAGTAAATCTTTCGTAATCGTGTCGAAGCTGGCGCCAATATGATAATTGAGATTGGCTTCGAGGATCATTAGCCCGGAATGCAGCATGCAAAACCAGGTAAAGATAAGCGCCAGCAGCGACCAGAAAAACCAGGCACCGGACATCACCACCGGTAAAGAAAACATGCCTGCGCCAATAATCGTGCCGCCGATAATCATCGCTCCGCCAATCAGCGATGGTGTATTAGTTGAGACCGCTTTTGAGACTGATAATGTAGCCATAAGGTGCATTCCTCACGTGGCTATATAGTAAATAACGGGCTGCGGGCAAACGGCTACCCGGCGCAACCAGAATAATTGAGCTTAAAAAGATGGAGTTAAATTAATGGCGCTCTTATTGCGAGAGCGCCCTGATAGGGTTTATTTCACCGGTTTCAGTCTGGCGACGAAGTGGCGCAGTACCGGCGGTTCATAGGTAAAGGTCAGGCCCTTAATCGTGGCGGCGCGCGCCTTAACGGCGATCAGCGCATCAGCGATATAGTCCATATGATCGTTGGTATAAACCCGACGCGGAATGGTCAGGCGCAGCAGCTCCATCGGCGACGCCTTCTGCTTACCGGTTTCCGGGTCGCGTCCCAGCAGCAGGGAGCCGATTTCCACGCTGCGAATGCCCGCTTCCAGATACAGCTCGTTGTTTAGCGCGTGCGCCGGGAACTGCTCCGGCGGAATATGCGGCAGCAGCAGCTTAGCATCGACGAACACCGCATGGCCGCCGGTCGGATACTGAATCGGAATGCCGCCTTCGCGCAGGCGTTCACCGAGGTACTCCACCTGATTGATGCGATAAGCGAGGTAATCCTCGTTGGTCCCTTCTTCCAGACCGATAGCCAGCGCCTCCATATCGCGCCCCGCCAGGCCGCCGTAGGTGACAAAGCCTTCCATCGGCACGCAGCGAATGCGTACTTCGTTGAAGAGCTCTTCGTCATCGCGGAAGCAGCACAGTCCGCCAATATTCACCATCGGGTCTTTCTTGGCGGACATGGTCAGCATATCGCCATACTGGTACATCTCGAGAATAATCTCTTTCACCGATTTATCGGCATAGCCCTCTTCGCGCTGTTTAATAAACCAGGCGTTTTCGCAGAAGCGGGCGGAGTCGATTACCACCGGAATATTGTTCTGGCGCGCAATTTGATACACCTCGCGCATATTCGCCAGCGATACCGGCTGGCCGCCGGAACTGTTACAGGTGACGGTAGTAATAATCGCCGCCACGTTTTCCGCGCCGTGCTCGGCGATGGTCGCTTTCAGTAAATCAATATCAAAGTTGCCTTTCCAGTCGTACCACGAGGTCGTGTCGAAGGCTTTCGGCGTCACCACGTTAATGGCTTTTGCGCCGTTAAGCTCCACGTGAGCGGCGGTAGTATCGAAGTGGAAGTTGGAAATAAACACCGGATGCGCCGACTTGCGGCGAGCAATCAGGCTTGGGAACAGAATCTGCTCCGCGCCGCGCCCCTGGTGGGTGGGAATGGTATACGGATAGCCGATAATCTCTTTGACCTTTTCACACAGATGCTGATAGTTACGCGACCCGGCGTAGGCTTCGTCGCCCATCATCAGCCCGGCCCATTGATGGTCGCTCATCGCGCCGGTGCCGGAGTCGGTCAGCAGGTCGATATACACGTCCTGGCTATTGAGCAAAAACGGGTTATAGCCCGCCTCTTTCAGCGCTTTGACGCGATCGTCAAAGGTGGTCATACGAATATTTTCGACCATTTTAATGCGGAACGGCTCAGGGATACGTTTCATTTATTTTCTCCATGGGAATGCTGTGCCGCGTCTGGCTATTTGGCGACAAGTAATGGGCGCAACAAATAGCGACTAAACGCAGTGCTGAATTAATTTTTTTAGGGAGTAAACAGCAGCGGAGAATTAACGAGGGAAGTCGTTGGAGATGCGGTGATCTAAATTATACCAGTCGTCCAGGCCGCCCTGGGCGATGAGGCGATAAATCGATTTTTGCGTCATGACATCGTCCTCTGTGGTTGAAGGGATGCCATAAAAATAAGGTAATATGAGAAAATAACCACGATTAAAATCACAAAAAATTAGTTATTGATAAGTGGAGTATAAAAATTTGACGCTCGTCGTATTTTTAGCGTTATTGATTATTTGGTTAGCAGGCGATGGTTTTTTGTTTTTTTAATTGTGCCAATGACGGCTTATTTAGTAGGGGTATTTAGCGCCTTCACCGCAATAAATGAAGGCGCAGGAGTGACTTACATGCTGGAAAAGACGTTCATAATGATGCCGCCGGAGATGATCAGCACCATGGCGAGGATGGCCGGAATATCCGGTTTCTGCTTATAGAGGATCATCGAGCAAATCGTGACGCCGACGATACCAAAGCCGCACCATAACGAGTAGGCGACGCCGACCGGAATAGTGCTCATCGCGCGGGTGAGGGCGAAGTAGCACAGGCCGTAGGCGCAGACCACCAGCACCGACGGCGCCAGTTTACTGAAGCCGTTGGTCTTTTTGATCATCGACGTGCCGGTGATTTCGGAGCCGATAGACAGCGCCAGCCATAAAAATCCGAGGTTAAACATATGCGATTCCTTTTCAGTTAGTTGGCGACTTTTTTGTCCAGCGATGAAGCAGCCGAGGGTTCTGCGGGCGCTTCCTCGCTCTCTTCGCTACCCATTTTGGAAAACAGATTCATGATCACGATACCGCTGGCGATAACCGCCATGCCGATAATGGCGGCGGTATCCGGGTGCTGGCCGTAAAACGCCATTCCCAGCGTCGATACCACGAGGATGCCGGTACCGGACCAGGTGGCGTAGGCCAGACCGACGGGAATATCTTTCACCGCGCGGGACAGCGAGTAGTAGCAGGTGCAGTACAGCAGCACCAGCAGCCCGAGCAGCAGCATTTTGGTTATCCCTTCACTGCTGCCGAACATTTTGAGGGTGGAGGTGGCTGAGGTTTCGGAAACGATAACCAGCAGCATCCATAGCCAACACTTTGTTTTTGAAGACATAAGTTAAACTCCGGGTTTACTATTTAAGGTAAGGTTCTTTTTTTCTGCTTTTTATAAAATCGATAGCGGCATCGGTTAACTGCGCTTGAGGCGCACCGGCCAGCGCCGGATTATTCACCACGTCTGTGACAGTGAGATAACGGCGCGGACCGCTCGCCGGCGCCACCGTTGCTTCGCGACCCGACGCCAGCTTCTCCAGCAATTCGTTCATGGTGCACAGCGTGACGCCGCATTCGGCCAGGCGGGAAAGCGTGGCCTGCATATGCCCGGCGTAAGCGGTATCAGGCTGCGCGCCCCGCAGCTGGTTAAGCTCGCTGGCGGGATCGCAGTGATAGCGCAGCGCCAGCACCGGCAGACCGCTCAGCAGAGCATCGTGCACGCGGCGGGCAAGGGGACTGTGCAGAGAACCATTCACCAGATCCGCCGCCAGCGGGTAGTCGAGAAATGGCAGCAGCAGCGCTTTATACGCAGCGGACGGCAGCCCATATTGCCAGTCAGCCGCCGGTAGCGTTTTACCGATACTCTGCCACTGCTCGCCGTCGTCAATGCCGCTATCCAGCGCCAGGTGCAGGCTCTCGCCGCAGCCGGCCAGCCGCTGGCGAATAGCGTGCCGGTAGCCCGCCGCGGCGGTCACCATTACCAGTACCGGCGGCCGCAGACGCTGGACAATGCGTTCAACCAGCGCTTCCATCTGTTGGTTGGTCATGGCGAGCCTCCGTTAGCCGATGAGCGCGACCTGCGCGCCGTTTTTCAAGCCGGCGGCGTTGGCCTCTTCGGTATCAATATGAAACTCCAGCGCGAAGTCTTCGCGTACCCGCACGACTACTTCATCGAAGGTCAGCTGGCGTTCACCGTTGCTGCGGACGCTAACCTTCTGACCGTTGGTGACGTTCAGCTGGCGGGCGTCCTGCGGCGACATATGGATATGCCGCCAGGCGCAGATCACCTGAGACCGCAGTTCAACGTGGCCTGCCGGGCCGATCAGCAGCGCGCTGCCCGCATTCTCCAGCTGGCCGGATTCGCGAACCGGTGCTTTGATGCCGAGGGTAAAGCAGTCGGCGCGGGAGATTTCCAGCTGCGATACCGGGCGGGTTGGGCCGAGGACGCGCACGTGGGTGAGCGAGCCCTTCGGACCGACCACAGTGACGCACTCCTGGGCGGCGAACTGTCCCGGCTGACGCAGCGGCTTAAACGGCGTCAGGACATAGCCCTTGCCAAACAACGCTTCGACGTCCTGCTGCGCCAGATGGACGTGACGGTTAGAGATGCCGACCGGGATAGCCGGCGCAACGTGGCTCAGGCGGGCGGCGATTTTTTCATGGAGCAGGGTGTCGATCATGCCTTCTTCCCTTTCCTCATCGCCGCGTTTTTATCTTCCGTCGCCGCGGGCGCGGCGGCGGGCTCAGTGGGTTCCCTTGTTTCCACAGCGGCGGGTGCGACGATTTCAGCCTCAAGCGGGGCTGCAGCGGCAGCTTCCGCACGCGGCGGATGGCCTTTGAGGGTGCTGAGGGCTTCCACGACGCTGCGTTCCGGACGAGCGATCGTCAGGGATTTCACCTGCGGGTCGATAAGCTCAGCGACGGCCACGCCGCGTTCGATGGCGGTGTGAATCGCGCTGATCTCCCCCTCAAAGCAGACGCTAACCAGCCCCGATCCGACTTTGCGGTAGCCAAAGCAGGTCACTCCTGCGCTTTTACAGGCGGCATCTACGGCCTGAACGGCGGCAACTAACCCTCGCGTTTCAATTACGCCTAAACTTTTCATTGTCGGCTCCTGTTAATGGCGGACTAAGCGAATATCAAAATCAAACTGCGTGAAGAACGTTTCCAGCCGGTCTAACTCTTCGGCGGAATATGTCGGGTCCCGGGCGATGGGGTAGGGCATATCGAGGCGCTCATATTTTTTGCGCCCGAGCTGGTGGTACGGCAGCATATCGATGCGGCGGATATTTCCGCGCTTCGCCAGCTTTTGGACATAATCAATGGCCCCGGTAATGGCATCGAACGAGTCGTTATAGCCGCGAACCAGCGGCATGCGGATAATGACGTTAGCGCCGGAATCCACCAGCCACTCCAGGTTGCGGCGAATGCCTTCGTTACCAATGCCAAATAACGCTTTATGGTGCTCGCTATTAATTTGCTTAATATCGAATAAGAAGGTGTCGGTCACCGGCGCCAGCTTTTGATAATTAGCCAGCGGCGTAGTGCCCTGCGTTTCCACGGCGGTATTGAGCATCATCTTTTTGCATTCGCTAAATAGCGCGACGGCAAAATCGGTCTGCAGGCTCATTTCTCCGCCGCCGATGGTGACGCCGCCGCCGGAGGAGATATAAAAGTCGTAGTCCTGCATGATGATCTCCATCAGTTCGCTGACGGTGACATCTTTACCCATAATATCCAGCGCGTTCTGCGTGCAGATCTCTTCGCACTTGCGGCAGCCGATACAGTCTTTATTGCGGTTGACGAAGTGCTTCATTTCGCCGTTTTCTTCCGCCCGATAATGAATTCCCGCCGGGCAGACGTTGACGCAGTCGCCGCAGTTAATGCATTTATCCTGGGAGAACATCACCTGAAACTGGCTATTCAGCCCTTCCGGGTTAGCGCACCACGGGCAGCGAATATTGCAGCCTTTGAAAAAAACCAGCGTGCGGATCCCATCGCCGTCATAGATCGAATATTTCTGAATATTGAATATTCGCCCGGTTAATTCTTGTTTTGCGCTCACATTTACCTCCAGAAATACGATCGGGACATCCGTGTCCAAAAACGTCCGTGTTTTTATCAGAACTTCTCAATTACCGTACGGCTGATAATCTCGTCCTGAACTTCTTTGCACAGCTCAACGAAGTAGGCGCTGTAGCCCGCGACGCGGACGATCAGATCGCGGTATTTTTCCGGCTCCTGCTGGGCTTTTTTCAGCACTTCGTTATCGACATAGCTGAACTGCATCTGGCCATTGCCGAGAATCGACGCGGTGCGCAGCAGGGTAATCAGGCCGTGACGACCTTCCGGGGTATCCAGCAGCCCTTTGAGGAACTTGAAGTTGTGCACCATGCCGATATTCATGGTTTCGACGTTCATCTTGCTCACCGACTTGATGATCGCCGTTGGACCCTGTTTATCCGCGCCCTGGGTTGGGCTGATGCCGTCGGAGAGCGGCATCCACGCCAGGCGACCGTTCGGCGTGGCGTTGGTCAGCTCACCGATCGGCGTGTTGTTGGAGATGGATAGTGTGCCGTGGCTCAGGGTGGAGTAGAGCATCTTGTACTTACGGCACTCGCGCTCGGTCCACTCGGTGATATCCAGTGCATACTGGTCAACGTAGTTATCATCGTTGCCGTATTTCGGCGCGTTGAGGCAATCGCGACGCAGGCCTTCAAAGCCCTCGAAGTTCGCCAGCAGCGCGTCGCGCATCTGCTCAAGGGTGTATTTCTTATCTTCAAACACCAGTTTACGAATCGCCGCCATGGAATCGACGTAGGTCGCCAGACCGGAGAAGATCAGCCCCGGGCCGTGGTTGATCATCGCGCCGCCGGCGGCAACGTCTTTCCCTTTTTCCATGCAGCCTTCTACCAGCAGCGACATCAGCGGCTTCGGCGCCACGTCGCGGTGCACGCGCTGGCTGATGACCGTACCGATCGCCGACAGGCGTACGATATGGGCAATCTGTTTTTTCACCGCCGCGTCGAACGCTTCGAAGGTGTGCAGGTCGCGCAGGTCGCCGGTATCCAGCCCCTGATAGCTGTCAAACAGCACCATCCGACCGCGGTTTAAAACGAACTCAATGGCGATGGGCCACTGGGTGTAGCCGGTGGAGGTCCACTGGTAGATGCGGCCGGATTTCTGCGGTTCGACGCAGCCCATCAGGCAGTAATCGCGGGCGTCTTCGAAATCGAAGCCTTTTCGCAGCATCATCTTGATATGGGAGTCGTCGAAGTGGCAGGCCGGGAAGCCCATCCCCGCTTTGACGACGTCGACGATTTTTTCCATATACTTCTGCGGCGACTGGTTGTGAATACGGCAGGCCAGCGACGGCTGGTAAACCTTCACGAAGCGCACGGCGTCCATGATCAGATAAGTCAGGTCGTTACAGGCATCGCCGCCGGAGCGCTTCTGACCGCCGACGGTCAGGTTGATAAACGGCTGATAGCCAGCGAAATATTTCGCCCCCAGCTCGCTGGACATCCACATCAGCTCGGCGCATTTGATGATAAACGCCTGCAGCAGCTCCAGCGCGGTGTCGTGAGTCAGGCGGCCTTCGCGGATATCGGCTTCAAACATCGGGTAGCAGTACTGGTCTACGCGGCCCAGCGATAGCCCGGTCTGGTTCTCTTCAATTTCAAACAGCGACTCCACGGTCCAGATGCTCTGCAGTGCCTCCTGCAGGGTTTTCGGCGGGTTCGCCGGCACGTTCTGGTTCACCTCAGCGATGGTCAGCAGCTCGGCGCGGCGCTGGGCGTTCTGTTCAACGGCGGCCAGTTCGCGGGCGCGGGCGGCGATGCGGTGTGCGTAGTTAATCACCCCTTCGCAGGTTTCAATGGCCGCCTTGTAGTAGTAAATACGGTCGATATCTTCCGGGTTTTCCATGCTCAGGCTGGCAAGATGCGCCTCGGCGTCGGCTTTAATGCCGTTCATCCCTTTGGTAAACAGCAGCACATCGTAGCCCGGGCAGGTGTCGCCGCCGCCGTTGATCTGGTGGTAGGAGAGGTCGCTGACGAAGGTTTCGCCGCTGAATGCCCATACGCCCGCTTCGCGGTACTGGGCTTCGCAGATTTCGTCCAGCGAGCGGCCTTCCCAGAACGGTACGATCTCTTCGCGGATGGTTTTCTTATCTGCTTCGCTGATCTCAAACGGATCCTGCGGACGGGTGCTCATGGTATCGAGTTCATCGCGCACCCAGCGCCAGGCGATATCCGGCGAGAAGGCGCCCGCGCGCGGCTTGCCGCATGGATGACCGACGATCAGCTCATCATCCTGAATCAGAATTGGCGCGGTTTCGCAGGCGTGGCGGAAGGCTTTGGCGCGCAGCAGAATTGTCGGCATGCCGGGGTTGGCTTTGACCACTTCGGTAAAGGCCAGCGCGCGATAGATAGAGACGCTCGGGCGCACGGTCAGGTAGTGGTTGCGCAGGCGCTGCATGCGCGGAGTCAGCCCTTCTGCTGCCGGCGTATCGCCGGCGGCGGCAAACGGGGCGGCGGAAACGTGTTGTACTCCCTTGAACAGACGCACCGGCAGATTCAGGGCGCTCAGGTTTTGCTGCGCGCTGAGGAACATGTCGGAGAGTTCGTTGATGCGCGCATTCTCAAGGCTTGCGCCGTGCAGCATGGCGTCAAACATCGGATAACCGTCGATCGCGCAGGCGGCGCGCACTTCGCACAGTTCCGCCAGCTTGAACCACAGCGATTCGACGATTTCATACGCCTGCTGCGGGGAGAGCGCGCCGTTGTTGATATCGTGCTGGTAGTAAGGCAGCAGGGCTTTGTCGGCGCCTTCCGGGTTGACGGCGTAGCTGCCGTTATCCAGCTGGAGCGCCAGCTGGAACAGATAAAAGGCCTGGCACGCCTCTTTGAAGCTGCGCGCCGGATGCGCCGGAACATGGTGCAGAATGGCGGCGCTGTCCAGCAGTTCCGCCCGGCGGTAAGCGTTGGTTTCCGCGGCGGCCAGCTGTTCCGCGCTGTTGGCCAGGTTTTGCGCCAGCGCCAGCAGGGCATCGCAGGCGTAGATGGCCGCACGGCAGCCGTTGACTTCGTCCATGCCGCTGCGGCTGACGGCGCTGCCCAGCGCGCGGGTTTTCTCTTCCAGCTGATGTTTTATCGCCAGTACGCCTTTTTCGACCACCAGCTTGTAATCCGGGGAGTCGAGATCGCTATTCAGATTGAGAAACTGGAACGCGGACGGGCGACGGGCGGCGCTCTCGTCGTGGAAAATCGCCCCGTGCGGTTTGCGGGTCTGGTTGCCGACGATCAGCTCGTCGGCGCTGATGCACAGCGGCAGCTGGCGCATCAGTTCATAGAAACGGCGCGCCGGTTTGACGGCGGCGGGAACCCCGGCGATATCGCCATCAAGGGCGTTGAGCGTGGTGGCATATTCGGTGCACAGGGTGCTTTTTTGTGAGAGTAAACGTTCTGCCAACACTTTGACGCGCGGCGTTAAGCTGTAGTGTGCCATGGGTAAGGTTCTCCAAATCTTGTTATCAGTGGCCCTGAACGGCGTTGCCGGTCCATGCCCGGCGATAGAGTTCGGTCAGTGCGTGAGCATCCGGCGCGCGTGGGTTCGTCGGGGTACAGCTGTCGCGTAACGCCTGGCCGACCATCTCCGCCAGCCGTTGTTCAAACTCGTCTGCAAGGACGCCGGTATCGCGGATGCCGGCCGGCATGCTCATTTCGTCTTTAAGCGCCTGAATGGCGACCAGCAGACTGGCGACGCCCTGGCGGGTAGTGGCCGCAGGCAGATCCAGCAGATGGGCTAATCGGGCATATTTGCGGGCGGCATCGGTATCGCACAGCCCGTGATAATCGGCGTTCCAGGCCACCACGTCCGCCATCAGCAGGGCGTTGGCGCGACCGTGGGGGACGCGAAACACGCCGCCGAGCGCGTGGGCAAGGCTGTGGGTAATGCCCAGCGAGGCGTTGGTGAAGGCCATGCCCGCCATGCAGGAAGCGTTGTGCATCTTTTCCCGCGCCAGCAGGTCGGCACCGTTGCGCCAGCAGGTCGGCAGAAAGCGAAATACCTGCTGCACCACTTTCTCCGCCAGCGCATCGGAAAAGTCGCTGGCGGCGAGGGAGACATAGGCTTCCAGCGCGTGACACAGCACGTCCATACCGGTATCGGCGGTGATCGCCGGCGGCACCGAGGCCACCAGCGCCGGGTCAAGAATGGCGATATCCGGCAGCAGCGACGGGTCCACCAGTACCAGCTTCTCGGCGTGTGCTTTTACCACTGAAAAGGCGGTGACTTCAGAGCCGGTGCCGCTGGTGGTGGGGATCGCCACAAAGCAGGGCGGCTCGCGGTGAGCGTCCGGACGGGTTTGCGCCAGGGCGAAAATAACCGCTTTGGCTGCATCAATCACCGAACCGCCGCCCAGCGCGATAACCAGATCCGGATAGCGGGTATCCATCCGCTTCATACCGCGCACCACGGTGGCGATATCCGGGTCGGCCACCACGTCGTCCCAGACCTGGAAAGCGATGCCGCGCGCATGGAGGATCTGCGTGACGCGATCGGCGAGGCCAAACTTAACCATCGCCTGGTCGGTGACCAGCAGCACGTTGCGGGCGGGCAGCTCGTTCAGGATGGCAAGCGCATCCTGACCAAAGCGAATCCGGGGTTTCAGCAAAAATTCACTCATTGGGTTATTGACTCCTTAAGCGTCCCGAAACACGTTCTCGACAATGGCGACCACCGACATGGCCTTGTAGCGCTCTTTGTTGAGCGCCAGGTACTCTTCGGCCAGCACGATGTCGTGCATACCGGCGCCGACGCTATCAACGGCAACCCAGGTCTGGTCTTTCATCGGCTGCTGGTCATCATCCAATTTGACGATCAGCAGCAGGTTGCTGCCCCGTAGCTCATCGCACTTCTGCGTGGCGACGACATGTCCGACTACCTTTGCGAGAATCATTGTTTTTATCGCCTTATATCAATGTGTTACTTACCGAGGCGTTCCAGCACCTGGCGGATGACGCGTTCCACGTTTTGCTCATTAATCTCGCTTTCCGCGCCGATGGCGGCGGCAGCCGCAAAGCGATCGTCGGCGCTGGCCGGATGGGCTGCGGTGGCGGCGGTCGCTGGGGCGTTAAAACGTTCATCGTCGAAGATGCTGCGGTTCGGGCCGGACGCCGGGCTGACGATGGTCGGCTGCGGTTCCGGGCGGCTACCCGGCGCGCGCAGTTCATCGATGGAGCGAACGCCGTAGCCCACTTTGCGGATGTTGAGCAGGTTCATCGGTCCGACGTTATCTGAGCTGGAGCCGCCGCCGACTGCGCCGCAGCCGAGGGTCAGGGCCGGAGTGATATTGGTGGTCGCGCCGATGCCACCCAGCGCCGCCGGGGTGTTGATCAGAATGCGGTTAACCGGTTTTTCCAGGCAGAACTGGCGGATGACGTCCTGATTGCGGGTGTGGATCACCAGCGTGTGGCCGAGGCCTTCGTTGGTCAACAGTTCCACGACGCGGTGACAGGCGGCTTTCCAGTCCTCTTCGACGTACAGGCCGAGTACCGGGCACAGTTTTTCCCGCGAGTAGGGGTTGGAATGCGATACCGTGGTCTGCTCGGCAATCAGCACTCGGGTGCTGGCCGGGACGCAGAAACCGGCCATCTGGCTCAGATAGAGCGCGGTTTTACCCACCACTTTAGGGTTGATGGTGCCGTTGGGACGCAGCAGCAGGGCCGCCATTTTCGCCGCTTCGTTTTCGTTCATGAAGTACGCGCCCTGCGCTTCCAGTTCGCGATGCACTTCGTCGTAGATGCAGCGTTCGACGATAATCGACTGCTCGGAGGCGCAGATCACGCCGTTATCGAAGGTTTTACTGGTGATGATATCTTTCACTGCGTGGGGGATATCGGCGCTGCGCTCGATAAACGCCGGGCCGTTACCCGGACCGCCGCTAATGGTCGGCGTGCCGGACGCGTAGGCGGCGCGCACCATGCCTTCGCCGCCGGTCGCCAGGATCAGCGACACGTCTTTGCTGTGCATCAGCTCTGAGGTGGCTTCGAGGGTCAGTTGGCTAATGGCGTCGACGCTACCGGCAGGCGCCCCTGCCGCTTCCGCCGCGCGCTTCACGATTTCAATCGCTTTCCAGCTGCACTGGCGGGCGCCGGGATGCGGGGAGAAGATAATCGCGTTGCCGGCCTTCAGGGCAATCAGCGTTTTGTAGATGACCGTGGAGGTCGGGTTGGTCGACGGTACCAGCGCACAAATCACCCCCAGCGGCACGCCCACGTCCATCACTTTTTGTAGCGGATCGTCATGAATGATGCCGACGGTCTTCATATCTTTGATGGCGTCGTAGACGCGCAGCGAGGCGAAGCGGTTCTTCAGCACTTTGTCCTGCCAGTTGCCAAAACCGGTTTCTTCCGCGGCCATTTTCGCCAGCGCTTCGGCATGATGCGCTGCTTCCTGGGCCACGTTCTTCACGATGGCGTCGATTTGCTGCTGCGAAAAGGTGGCCAGAATCGCCTGCGCCTTTTTGGCATTGCGCACCAGTTCCCGGGCGTTCTGCCGGGACTGCAAATCGTTATCCAGTTCAATCATGAGTCTATCCTTCATCAGACTAAAAGAGTGGAGACGGGGCGCGCCCTGTCAGGTCATGCTTTGTGCTGCGCCGCGATTTTTTCGATGTCGTTATGCGGACGCGCGATGACGCGAGAGGTGACGACTTCGCCGATGCGTTTTGCCGCTTCCACGCCGGAATCTACCGCGGCATTCACCGCGCCGACGTCGCCCTTCACCATCGCGGTGACCAGGCCGGAGCCGACGTTTTCATAGCCAATCAGCTCAACGTTAGCGGCTTTGCACATCGCATCCGCCGCTTCAATACAGGCCACCAGACCTTTGGTTTCGATAAGCCCTAGCGCTTCTTTCATCAGGTTTTTCTCCGGTTAATCTATGATTTTGTAATGCGAGACGATTTTGTTGATGTCGTTATGCGGGCGGGCGATAACCAGAGAAGTCACCACTTCGCCGATGCGCTGCGCGGATTCGACGCCGGAATCCACCGCCGCTTTCACCGCGCCGACGTCGCCCTTCACCATCGCGGTGACGAGGCCGGAGCCGACGTTTTCATAGCCAATCAGTTCAACGTTGGCGGCTTTACACATGGCGTCCGCCGCTTCGATACAGGCCACCAGACCTTTGGTTTCGATCAGACCTAATGCATCACCCATTTGCGTTCTCCTGGCCATCAGGCCTTGTGTTTAATGACGATTTTGTTGATGTCGTTATGCGGACGAGCGATAACCAGCGAGGTCACCACTTCACCGATGCGCTGCGCGGATTCCACGCCGGAATCCACAGCCGCTTTCACTGCGCCGACGTCGCCCTTCACCATGACGGTCACCAGCCCCGAGCCGATGTTTTCATAGCTAATCAGCTCGACGTTGGCGGCTTTACACATCGCATCCGCGGCTTCAATGCAGGCCACCAGACCTTTGGTTTCGATAAGCCCTAATGCATCACCCATGGTTTCTCCTCCAGAACAGGTTTTGTGATTCGGAAAACCGACCGCGTAACGGCGTCAGGACGCGGATGCGGCGTTCGGGGTTCACTATAGGGAATGGTGAATGAAGTGAAATTTAAATCTGCTGACGTGGTATTTTTAGTCTTTTACTCTGTGATTTAGATTGGTTAAGGCGCTTATTTATGCATTTGTGCTGTGATGGCAGGGCGGATTGAGTGACGATTTGTGGCGCTTTTTTCACCATTTAGCCTGAGGCGGATTGATGTTAATAAGTTGCTAATTTATTGCAGATCGGGGGTAATTTATTCCCATGCTAAGTGTGGGGAGGATCGTGTTTTCTTCGGCAGGCTAAATGCAAAACGTGCGGTTTTACTAACGGGAAAGCGAGGAAGAAAAAGCGGGTGTGAGCTTAGTCAAGCTTGCTGCCGGACTTCAGCGTGCAGACGTAGAGTGGGGAGTTGATAGAGCTGAGAAGAATGGCTTTCTCATTGAGCTTCTGTGCGTTCAGGAACAGGCCATCGTGGCTGTCGGACATCTCGCGCATAAAGTAGTCGAAGATCACGTCCGGCGACTCATCGATGGACGAGGCGCTGGATTCCCACTTGCTGATGCGATAGTGGCGCTCGGTGGTGGAGATGCGCTTGCTGGTGTAGCTGAATTTGACGTAGCGCTGGAGGTAAAGCCAGCCGGCGGCGGAATCGGTGTAGCCTTCAACGACCATTGACCCTTTGCCGTTGGCGGCAAAGTTGAAATGGATATTGCCGTTAACGTTCTCCTTCTCCATGTTCTCAAAGCGCATAATCGCTTTTGTCGAACAGCTCATTACCCCGCCGTTTTCGACCGGCAGCAGCTTCCAGGCGCAGAACCCGGCGGCGGCAATAAACACCAGGCTGGAGAGGGCGAAAAAGGGGCGCGGGGCGATTCTCATTGCGGCTTCCATGAATAATAAAAATAGTTATCGCAGTAGCTGAACGGGTTATCTTCATGCATCGCGCAGTGGGCGAGGAACACCCGGCCCAGACCGTTGGTTTCCAGCCGGTCGCCATAGAAGAAGACGAAGCGTTCGCCGGGCTTGCACTCCAGCTTCAGGCGCTGGCGTACAGCATCAAAATTCTTGCCGTAGGCGCTTTCGGCAACGGATCGCAGCATCTCATCGCTGGCCAGCAGTTCGCACTGGCTGTGGCGTATTTGCGTCAGGGTAATGGGGTGCGCTGTGCTGCCGCCGAGAAAACTGCATACCACCAGCAGCAGGGCGATGGTGAGCAGGCAGCCGCCGGCCAGATACCAGCAGGTGCCGCGCGCGTGGCGACTGGAAACGGTCTTCTGTTCTGCCGGGGCGGTGGCCAGATCTGGCTCAGCTTCTGCCGCAGGCGCCGGTTCCGGCTCCGGGCTGGCGTCGAGCATCTCGATAGCGAGGTCCGGATTGAGCTGCAGCAATCCGCGCGATACGGTGACGATAATGTTGTCGATATCGTAGTGGCGAAAGGTTTTGCGCAGCATGCTCAGATATTGATTGAGATTGCTGTTGGATGAGGTTAACCCATTGTCATCCCAGACTTTTTTAAGCACTTCGTCGCGGTTGACCACCTCGGTGTGGCGCAGGAAGAACCACAGCAGCGCGTTGGCGGTGATGGACAGCTGGCTGTCCGCCTCATCGCTTCCCGGTAACGTTAGCGTGCCGTCCATTGCATCATAAATAAGACGGCCATGGATGTTATAGCGCATCGTGGCCTCAACATGCTTCACGCAGGAAGCGTCATCTTCGTCAAATCGCTGACCAGCGACTGCCGGTGCCTGGGGCTCATGGTGCGCCCCTCGGTTAATTCCGATAGCCAGATGCCGTCCGCTGCATAGCGCACCAGCGTGCCGGTATGGCTATTGTCCAGTTCATCCCCTTTCGCCAGATGGTCCAGCATCCAGTCGCGCCAGCATTTTCGCAGCACCGGTTCATCCGGCATGGCCAGCGACAGCACCATCAGCTGGCGGCTCTCCTGGGTATCCGTGAGTTCCGGCGCCGATAGATAGCGCAGATAGGCGCGGGTAAAGCGGCCATAAGAGACGTTATCCGCGGCCATAAGCTCTGCAATCGCCTCTTCCATAATCGCCAGCAGGCGGGCAAAGAGGGCGAAAATCAGCGCCTGCTTGTTGGGGAAATGGTGCAGTAAGCCGCCTTTGCTGACGCCCGCTTCGCGCGCGACGGCGTTCAGCGACAGCGAGGCGATACCGTCCCGACCGGCGATAGTGGCTGCGGATTCCAGCAGCTGCTTATGCAGGCGGACAGGATCTTTTTTACGATGTTGGGCTTCCATATTCATGGCCCGAATCATACCGACCAGACGGTATGATTATTCTTGATCGCTATCAATATGCGAAGGGGCGTAGCGGGGCGTGATGCCGTTATTGCGTGGAGGCTCACAGTTCACCTTATGAATTGTGGTGATATTCGCCGCGCCGCGAATATCACCCACCGAGATTCACATAGGCTTCACGTGGATAGCGAGGCCATTTTCTCCAGGCGCCAGCTCCGGACGCAGGTTCAGAGAGGGGATCAAATAGTCGCCGTGATTCTGACGGCGGAAAGGAATGGGCGGCGTTTCAGAGAGGGTATCCAGCCGCCGGGCCAGCTCCTCGCGCAGGATGGCGAAGCGCTGTTCATCGAGTTTGTCGGTGCGGTAGAACACCACCGGCGGCAGCACCTCAAATCCGGGATAGAACAGCATCCCGTGCTGAATGGGGAACAGAATGTCGTCGATAGACCCGTTAATTCCACGCGGAGCATAGTGCTCCGCCCATCCGCCGGCGGTAACGACCAGCATCGCCCGTTTACCCGCGAACGTGCCTTCGCCGTAGCGATCGCCCCAGTGCGTATCGCTATGCTCGCCGACGCCGTAGGCAAACCCGTAAGCGTAAACCCGATCAATCCAGCCTTTCATGATGGCGGGCAGTGAAAACCACCACAGCGGGAACTGGAAAATCACCGTATCGGCCCACAGCAGCTTCTCCTGTTCGCCCACGATATCCGCGCTCTGCGTGCCGTGAGCGAAGGCATATTGCGAATCTCGCGTCGCCCGCCAGCTTGCACCCACCGGCGGGGCGCTGCTGTCGTCGGCATCAAATCCCGCCTTCCAGCGCATGGCGTAGAGATCGGACACCTGCACGTCGTGACCGGCGTTTTGTAGATGTTGCACGGTAAAATCTTTCAGCGCGCCGTTAAGCGAACGCGGTTCAGGATGGGCGTAAACCAGTAATATTTTCATTGAAATCATCTCAGCATAAGGGAGAGCTGCAGAGTAGAGTTGGCGGCGCTATAGTAGAAATGAATTACTTTAATGACAGGTATAGTCATGGTTAATCTCCAGCGTCTGGATCTCAATCTGCTACGCACGCTTCACGTCCTGCTTAGCGAAAATAACGTCACCCGGGCGGCGCAGCGCCTCAACCTGTCGCAGCCGTCGGTTAGCGTCCAACTGGCGAGACTGCGGGAAATTTTCGCCGACCCGCTGCTGCTGCCGGGGCCGCGCGGAATGCAGCCCACCGCCCGCGCCGATGAGCTGCGCGGGCCGCTGCGCGATGCGCTGCTGGCGCTGGAGCTGGCGGTGGCGCCGGTTCAGCCTTTTGACCCGGCCACGGCGGCGCAGACCTGGCGGGTGGCGGCGACCGACTATATGGCGTCGGCGATTTTGCTGCCAGCGCTCAACGCGCTGCGCATCGCCTCTCCGGCCAGCCGTCTGGCGCTGTTTGAGCTGCAGCCCTCGCGGCTGGTTCAGCAGGCGGATCGCGACGAAGTGGATCTGTTTTTTCACACGCGCGATGGTGCACCGCCCGCGCTGCATCAGCGTTTGTTGTTCCACGAACGCTACGTGCTTGCCGGGCGGGCCGGGCACCCGGCGCTGCAGTCGGCGTTAACTCTGGCGCAGTTCTGCCAGCTGGAACAGGTGATTGTCTCGCCGGACGGCGGAGGATTCAGCGCCGCAACCGATAGCGCGCTGGCGAATCTCGGTCTGGCGCGGCGAGTTGTCCTTTCCGTGCCACATTTCCTGTTTATGCTGGAGACGCTGCGCAATAGCGAGCTGGTGGCGGTGCTGCCGGAGCGGCTGGTGCGCGGAGCAGAGGGGCTGACGGTGGTCGAACCGCCGCTGGCGGTCGCCGGGTTTGAGATGTTGATGCTGTGGCACGAGCGCTGGCACCGCGATCCGGCGCACCGGTGGCTGCGCCAGCAAATCGTAACGTCATTAGAGGATAAACCATGTTAAGCGGATTAAATCACCTGACCCTGGCGGTCAGCCAGTTGGTACCGAGCGTGGCGTTTTATCAGCAGCTGCCGGGGATGACGCTGCACGCCCGCTGGGATAACGGCGCGTATTTTTCCTGCGGCGACCTCTGGCTGTGCCTGTCGCTGGACCCGCAGCGGCGCGTTACCCCGCCGGAGGAGAGCGACTACACCCACTACGCGTTCAGCATTGCGGAAGAGGATTTCGCGCTTTTTGTCGGGCGGCTGAATGCGGCTGGCGTGCCGGTTTGGAAAACCAACAAAAGCGAAGGCGCGTCGCACTATTTTCTCGACCCGGACGGCCACAAGCTGGAGCTGCATGTTGGCAACCTCGCCCAGCGCCTGGCGGCGTGCCGGGCGAAGCCCTATAAAGGTATGGTGTTTTTTGGCAAGGACGAACAGGCGGCCGGGAACCCGTAGCCCGGCTAAGCGCAGCGCGAGCCGGGGAGATAAATCGCGCTAGCCTTCCAGCTTCAGTTCCACATTGCGCTTGAGCACCAGGCGCATCAGCAGGTAATAGACCACGCCAACCGCCAGCCAGCTCAGCCCAAGCACCTTGGCCTGCACGTCCATCTCATAAATCACAAAGCCGATAATGCACAGGCCAATCACCGGGAACAGCAGGTGCATCAACAGATTGCGTGACTTATTGCGGATCAGATAGTGGTTGATGACCGCAATATGCAGCACCAGGAAGCCCATCAGCGCGCCGAAGTTCACCAGACGGCTGAGGTTATCAATATCACCATAGAACCAGAGGCCGGAAGCTAGCGAAATCAGCGCCACAAACAGGGTGCTAACGTAAGGCGTTTTCAGCCGCGGGTGCACTTTTGCCAGCAGCTGCGGCAGCTGCTTGTCGCGCGCCATCGCAAACAGAATGCGCGACACGGCGGCCTGCGCCACCAGGGCGTTGGCAATCCCCCAGGAGATCACCGTCGACCACATGGTGACATACTTCAGCCAGCCGCCGCCCGCCAGATTCGCGGTATCGTAGAAGGCGGTATCGAGGCTGCTAAACGTCATGCCCTGCGCCAGATCGGCGGCAATCCACGTCTGCAGGATAAACAGCGAACCGACCAGCATCAGCGCGCCCAGCGACGCCTTACCCACGGTATCTACGCCGCCTTTCGTTTCCTCCGACAGCGTGGAGATCCCGTCGAAGCCGAGGAAAGAGAGCACGGCGATGGAGACCGCGCCCATCACCAGCGGCAGGCTGAACTTATCGGCGTTATAGAGCGGGTCGAGGGTCAGATGGCCCGCCCCGGCGCCGGAGTAGAGCGCAATCAGCCCGAGAACGATGAACACCGATAGCACCACGATCTCCGCGATCAGAATCGTGTTATTGGCGCGCGCGGTAAAGGTAATGCCGCGCAGGTTAATCAGGCTGTTAATCGCAATAAAGCCGACAATCCACAGCCAGCCCGGCACGCCAGGCAGCATAGGCGCCAGCGCCGCCGCGCTGACGATGTAGAGCAGCGAGGGCACCAGAATATAGTCCAGCAGGATTAGCCAGCCGGCAAAAAAGCCGACAATGGGGTGAATGCCGCGCTGGGCATACGCGTATACCGATCCGGAGACCGGGAACGCGCGCGACATCGACCAGTAGCTCATGGCGGTAAAGAACATCGCCACCATGCCGATGAGATAGGCCAGCGCCACCATGCCCTGCGCGCCGTCCCAGACGTAGCCAAAGACGCCAAACGGCGCGATGGGTACCATAAATATCATGCCGTAGACCAGCAGATCGCGGAAGGTCAGCGCCCGATGCAGCTCCTGCTTATAGCCAAATTGTTCAACGCTCATGCCTGCTCCCCTTCGATGCTCAGGGAGAGCTGCTGCGCCACCGATTTGGGTAACGCATAGCGGCAGGTTTTCAGCGGGTCGACTACCTGACAGATTTGCAGGTCGCCGGCGATGCTCAGAATACTGATCGCTTCAGCCAGCGTCAGGGAGGTATTGTCGGCGATAAAATGCGCCATATTACGGGTGGCCAGGGCGGCGGCATCATCAAGCGTCTGTGCCGAAGCGAGGGTAAACAGGGTCTCGCTGTTTTCGAGCATCGGCAGCGGCAGGCGGCGGTTTTTAACCACCGTCAGTTCGACCAGCACTTCGCCGGGGATTTCCAGACCGCAAACCGAAACTTCACCATCGCCCATCGCGGCGTGTAAATCGCCCAGCCCGAACAGCGCGCCGGGAACGTTGACCGGCAGCCACAGGGTGCTGCCGGCGGTAATCATTTTGCAGTCCATATTGCCGCCGTGGCTATCCGGCGTGCCGCAGGAGATGGCTTCCCCGGCAGGCGCGACGCCGATCACGCCGACCATCGGGTTGAGCGGGACGCGCACGTTGCCGGGCAGCACGGCATGGTCGTTTTCAATCGGGACGATAGTGACCTTCGGGGCATCAAGCTCATCGCCAATCACTCCGAGCTGCGGCGCGGTGACCATCACCGCCTGATTGCTCGTCAGGGTAATGCGCTTGATGGTGACCTTGAGCGCATCGCCCGGCTCGGCGCCCTCGACGTAGACCGGCCCGGTCGCCGGGTTGATACGCTGCCAGTCCAGTTCGTTGAACACGGCATCGGCGGAGGTGATTTGGTCGGAGAAGCAGTCGCAGGTTTCAAACAGCACTTCGCTTCCGCTGCTGACGGTAGCGACAGGTGCGTTATCGCGCGACATGGCGTAGACCACCTGGTCTTTGGTTATTTTCATGACATTCATCCCGGTTATATTGTTGCGTTTTTTATATTTAGAGTTTCCCGCAGGGGGAAGGAGTGAATTTATCGGGATTATTACAGGAAGGCAATCAGGTCAGGTTTTCCAAAAATAAATGATATATATTTGCTGATGAATCATGCGGTTAAATATTTTATTCTAATATTTTTATATGCTGGTTATTAAGTTGTTTGGCTGTTCAATGTTTTATTACTGGTTGTCATTTTTTCATTATTTACTGATATTAATCGTTTATATAGCAGATTACTCTGCGAAAATTTACGTGCTGGTCATTTAGCGCAATATGCCGGGGGAGCATTGATGATAATACCAAGGGATTTGGGCTCTCAAAGAGGGAAAACCGGAGGCGGTGCTGGCGCACCCGAGCGGGCTACAGGCCCGCAGGCGGCGGTGAACCTGTAGCCCGGTCATACGCAGCGCCACCGGGACCACCCTATAACCTCACTCCGGCGCCCACTCCATCGCCACCTTCACCGCCATGCCCAGCTGCACCATCACCTCTTTATGTTTATCTATCGGCGGCAGAGCGCAGTTGATCCTTAAGCAGTTGCGGTATTTCCCGGATGCGGAAAACAGCGATCCCGGCGCGACCTGGATTTTCAGCCGGCACAGCTGCTTCGCGACGCAGACCATGTCCACCTGCTCCGGCAGCTCGACCCACAGCATAAAGCCGCCTTTCGGGCGGGTAACGCAGATCCCGCAGGGGAAAAACTCCCGCAGCCAGCAGGTGTAGATCTCCATATTGCGCTGGTAGATCTGCCGCATTCTTCGCACGTGGCGGTGATAGTGGCCTTCGCGAATAAAGTTACAGGCCGCCAGTTGGGTGGAGGGAACGTTGGTGCCGCTGGCGGCATATTTCATCTGCAGCAGGCGATCGTAATAACGGCCGGGGGCAATCCAGCCGATGCGCAGGCCGGGAGCGATGGTTTTGGTAAACGAACTGCAGAGCATCACCCGGCCGTCGATATCCCAGGAATGGATCGTGCGCGGGCGCGGGTATTCGGTCGCCAGTTCGCCGTAGATATCATCCTCAAAGATAACGATATCGTGGCGCTGGGCGAGGCACAGCGCCGCCCGCTTGCGGGCATCCGGCATGATAAATCCCAGCGGATTATTGCAGTTGGGGACCAGGATCACCCCTTTGATCGGCCATTGATCGAGCGCCAGCTCTAACGCCTCGATGCTGATCCCGGTTTCCGGATCGGTGGGGATCTCGATGGTTTTTAGCCCTAATCCGCGCAGCATCTGCATGGTGCCGTAGTAGCAAGGGGATTCGACGGCGACGATATCGCCAGGCTGACACACCGACAGCAGCGCCAGCGACAGCGCGCTGTGGCAGCCGCTGGTAAGTACCAGATCGTTGGCGGTGACCACCGATCCGCCGTCGAGCATCAGGCGGGCGATCTGTTCGCGCAGCTCGCGACGCCCGGCCAGCTCGTCGTAGTTCAGCACTTCGCTAAGGTTGTGCTGAATGGCCCGGCTCAGCTCGCGCCAGATAGGCTTCAGGCTTGGCTGGGTGACGTCCGGCGAGCCGCCGCCGAAGGGGATAATCGATTTATCGTGGCGGGCGTCGAGCATGGTCAGCACCTGATCCCACTGAGTGATCTCTACCGGGCGCTGGACCGGCCGCGACATCGGCGGCACCGGCGGCTGAGCTTTACGCGGGGCTACAAAATAGCCGGAACGCGGCTGCGGTACGATCAGCTGCTGCTGTTCCAGCGTCTGGTAGGCTTGCTGAACGGTGCTGATGCTGACGCCGTGCTCCTGGCTCAGGCTGCGCACCGACGGCAGCTTTTCGCCGGGGCGATACAGCCCCTGTTCGATGCGTTCTGCCAGCAGGCTGGCCAGATGTTGATAGCGGGTCATGCTGTATCCTTGATCGTCGCCATACAGATCAATAAACCAGTACAGATTGGCGGTAAAAGTGAGGTCTGTTGTACGTTTTAGCGAATCTGTATGTTAAAGAAAAGTATTTTGTGAATCTGTATTGTTTGGCCGCGGATCCGTGAAGATAAAGCCTCTGGCAAGGTGAGGAGGTAGAGGATGGAATTTCACGAAAATCGGGCAAGACAGCCGTTTATCGGCTTCGTATTTCTGGCGCGGATAATCAAAAAATGGTGGCTTCGCGAACAAACGCGCAGAACATTGCAGCGTATGAGCGACGAACAGCTAAAAGATGTCGGGCTGCGCCGGGATCAGATCAATTAAAAAGTGCGATTTGTTACCCGGCATTTTCCCGGAGGCGGCGCTTGACGCGCCTGTCCGGGCGAGCAGACCGCGCAGAGCTGTAGCCCCGGGAGCGTGAGTTCGGACGGTGGATTTCCCCGGAGGCGGCGCTTGACGCGCCTGTCCGGGCTACCAGACCGCGCGGAGCTGTAGCCCCGGGAGCGTGAGTGCGGACGGTGGATTTCCCCGGAGGCGGTGCTTGACGCGCCTGTCCGGGCGACCAGACCGTGCAGAGCTGTAGCCCCGGGAGCATGAGTGCGGACGGTGGGTTTCCCGTAGGCGGCGCTTGACGCGCCTTGTCCGGGCTACCAGACCGCGCAGAGCTGTGGCCCCGGTAAGCGTGAGCGCGACCGGGGATGATACATTCACATAATTTATCAATTCATGCTTATCCACTCTTCGTTTCTTGATACTTATCGTGATAAGTATTATTTTCTTCACAGCTAAGTGAGGAAAGTAAAATGACCGAAGACGACCTGTTTGCCCGCCGCCCGATGGGCATGCGCATGGCGATGGTGGTGCGCCAGTGGCGCGCGATTATTGATTCTGCCATTACCGACACCGGCCTGACCCAGTCAAGCTGGACGGTGCTGATGCAGCTGCACCAGTTGGGTGATAACGTCTCGGTCAGCGAGCTGGCGGAGGTGCAGGGCATAGAACTGCCGCCGCTGATGCGCACCCTCACGCAGCTGGAAAAGCAGGGCTATCTGCTGCGTTCAACATCGCCTTATGACAAACGCATACGCCTGCTGACGCTGACGGCGGAAGGCCGCGCTATTCTGGAGAAGCTGAACCGCGTGATTGAGGCCTATCAACAGCGCGTCACCGAAACCCTCCCTGAAGCGCAGCTCGCCGCCTTTAGCGCCACGTTAAATCAAATCGCCTGCAATCTGCGGACTATCCGCGAAGAAGATAACAAGATCTAAAACACTATGATGACCCCTGAACAGAAATTTGCCCGCTGGGTAAGGGTGAGTATTGCCGCCTTCCTGGTCATATTCGCCTGGTTTATCGTTGCCGATATCTGGATCCCGCTCACGCCGGATTCCACCGTGATGCGCGTGGTCACGCCGGTCTCGTCGCGCGTCTCCGGCTATGTCTCCCATGTCTATGTGCATAACAACAGCCAGGTGAAGAAGGGCGATCTGCTCTATGAACTGGATCCAACGCCGTTTATCAATAAAGTGGAAGCGGCGCAGATCGCGCTTGAACAGGCGAAACTCAGTAACCAGCAGCTGGACGCGCAGATCGCCTCTGCCCGCGCCAACCTGCGTACCGCCCAGTACACCGCGCGTAACGATAAGGTCACGTTCGATCGCTATCAGCGCCTGAGCACCATGCAGAACGTTTCCCAGTCGGATCTGGATAAAGTGCGCACCACCTGGCAGACCAGCGAACAGTCGGTGAGCGCGCTTAATGCCAGTATCCAGAATCTGCTGATCCAGCGCGGCGAGCGCGATGATGGGCGCAACGTGACGCTGCAAAAGTATCGCAATGCGCTGGAAGAAGCGCAGCTTAATCTCGGCTGGACGAAGGTCCGCGCGGAGACTGACGGGATGGTGAGCAACCTGCAGCTTAACCCAGGTCTGTACGCCACTGCGGCCACGCCGCTGCTGGCGCTGGTGAGCAACCAGACCGATATCGTCGCCGATTTCCGCGAGAAGAGCCTGCGCCACACCGGCGTGAATACCGATGCCGCGGTGGTGTTCGATGCGCTGCCGGGCAAAGTCTTCCCGGCGCACGTCACCAGCAGCGATGCCGGTATTCTGGCTGGACAAGAAGAAGTTAACGGCCAGCTATCGCAGCCGGAGCAATCCACCCGCTGGGTGCGCGACGCGCAGCGCATGCGCATTCACGTCGCTCTGGACGAGCCGCTGGATAAGCCGCTGCCCACCGGCGCCCGCGCCACGGTACAGCTCTATAACAGCGATGGCCCGTTCGCCCGTACCTTCGCCGGCGCGCAGATCCATCTGGTGAGCTTCCTGCACTATGTCTATTAATACCCTGGCGCGGGTCTTCACCCCGCACGGCAACATCGTCTACACGGCGAACGATTTTCGCCAGACCTTGCGTATCGCCGTGGCCGGCACTATCGCGCTGAGCATTTCAACTTTTTATGACGTGCAGTACGGCGTCTTCTTTGTGGTTTATCCGCTGATGCTGCTGTCGCTGGTGCCGGTGTTTAACCGCCACGTGGCGCGGCAGTTTGTGTTCAGTGCGGCGGTGAACTGCGTCGAAATGGTGTTAATCGTCGGCTATTTGTCGCAGTGGCCGGTCATCATGACGCTGGTGGTGTTTGGCCTGTACGTGATGCGCTTTCGCTTTATGAGCCAGGGGCCGCTGTTTCTGCTGGGGTCGATGGGCGTGGTGTGTCAAAGCACGATGCTCAACTTTATGAGCTATCCCACCAGCAACTGGCACACGCTGATGTTCTCCAATATGGAGGCCTGCGTGATGGCGGTGGCGCTCAGCGCGCTGCTGAACTACTTCATTCCGGACGTTGAACCGCGCAAGCCGCCGCCGCGCATTGAAAAAGATGCCGCGCGTATCCGCCATGAATCACTGCTTTCCGGCAGCGTGGCGACGATGATCTTTGTGATTTTTCAGGTCTGCGATCTGAGCGACTCGCTGTCGGCGCTAATGGCGGGCATCTTAATTCTGTTCCCGATGCACTATCGCGGCGCGGTGATCAGCTCGATCTGGCGCGTGGTGGGGGTGGTGCTGGCCTGCCTTTATATCCTGGTGGTGCAGCTGATTATCTACGACTTCAGCAACCATATGGTGCTGATGATGCCGTTGATTGGGCTGGGGCTGGCGTTTAGCGCCCGGCTGCACGTGATGGAGAAAGTGGGGGCAGGCGTTGGCTTCGCCAGCATCACCACTATCGGCATCATGTTCGGCCAGAACCTGCATCCGGACCAGGACCTGGTGTTCAGCGATCTGTACCGCATTACCTCCGTGACCGTGGCGCTGATCGTTACGCTGACCATGGTCTTTCTTATGCATCGGCTGCTGAACTGCTTTGCGCCAACCCGGTTCGTGGTGACCGAATAAGCTCAGGCCGCCAGCGCCCGCTGCGCATCGCGAAAAGCGTTATGCAACAGCCGCCACATATGATGCGCCGCCGGGGAAAAGCGGCGATCGGAGTTGCGTAGCAGATGGCACTGGGCGCTGCTGGCAATAGGATGGTCGATAGGAACCGCCCGCAGAATACCGTGGGCGATCGCCTCCCGGGCGGCGTATGCGGTCATAAAAGAGACGCCTAATCCCGCCTGGCTCAGGCTCATAGCGGTCGAAAAGAGGTTGCAGCGATAGGCCGGGTGAAACTGCCGTCCTGCAGTTTTAAACATGGCGTTCATATGGCGCTGCAGGCCAAAGCTGTCGGTGAGCGCGATCAGGCGATAGTGCGTGAGCTCATCGATAGTGACGGCGGGCAGGGCAGCGATGGGATGCTCAGGAGAGACCACCGCGCAGATGGGGCCCCACTGAAAGCTGTGGCGTTTAAGCTCAGGGTTGCCGATGGGGCCGAAGGCGACCGCCATATCCGCTTCGCCGCTGGCGATATCGTTGAGCATCTCCTGCATGCTGCCGACAATAATATCCACGAACACGTTAGGCCAGGACTGAGAAAAGGTGCTCATCACTGATTCAATAAAGGTGGTGACCAGCCCGCCGCCAATCCTCACCGAGATAGTCCCGCCGCGCATATGGCGTAAATCCTTCAGGTGACTTTCCAGCTTTTCCCGGCGCTGACGGCTTTCGTAGTAGTCCTCCGCCAGCAGACGCCCTGCTTCGGTGAGCACCACGTTTCGTCCCTGCCGCTCCAGCAGAGGTAGCTCCAGCGCCCGTTCCAGCTGCGCTATCTGGCGGCTGATGACTGACGGATTAATCCCCAGCATATCGGCGGCCCGGCGAATGCCTCCCTGAATCCCGACTTCATACAGATAGCTCATAGGCCTCTCATGCAACATCGTTTCTCACTCCTTTGTTGACCTCAGGTCAACAATAACACCCTTTCACAGGTATTTATCATCCCGACGAGTTATAGATAATCGTAATTCGGACAAAAACTGGCAGGGAGGAAAAATCTCAGCGCTTATTCCCGGCTTGCTATTAAGTTTGCAAGGCTCAGGAAGTCGAAGAATAAGAAATCGTGATGGTACTGACTGAGGGAATATGGAAAAGTTTATCAGCCGAAATAATAAATTTGAATAACAATAAATTGACATAATTTCAAATTGCAAACAATCGCACTAACATTTCATTATGTGAGGACAGGGTATGAGTGAAAATAAAACGTTGGAATGTTCCTCCGACGAAACGACAAATGAGTGGAAAGTCGGGCCCGGGGCCTGGATTTCACTGGTCATCGTATTATTAGTTTTCTCCGGGCTGCTGTTTAAAGTGGAGGGGATGGCCTGGCTGGGGGCATTTGACTTTACCACTCTCGGCGGTGCGTTCGGCACCATGAAAACGCCGGAAACCAACACCTTTATCGGCAGCGGCGGCATCAGCGCCAAGGCCGGTTTTCTGTTTGCGCTATCGCTGGTGCCCACGGTGATGCTGGCGCTGGGGCTGCTGGAGATATTTACCCATTACGGCGCGATTCGCGCCGCGCACAAACTGCTGACGCCGCTGCTGCGCCCGCTGCTCGGGATCCCGGGTTATACCGGACTGGCGCTGATTACCGATTTACAGAGTACCGATGCTGGTGCTGCGCTAACCAAAGAGCTGTATGACAGCAAGAAAATAAATCGTAAGGATCTGGTCATTATGGGGGCCTGGCAATATTCCGGCGCCGGTCTGATAAATAACTATTTCTCGATTGGTTCAGCGCTTTTCGCTTCGTTAACCATTCCTATCATTATTCCGCTGCTATTAATGTTTGTGCTGAAATTCGTCGGCGCGGCAATCACCCGTCTGGTACTGAATACTGCTTATAAAGGCGATTTTGAAAATGAATAATTCGGCAAAAGTCTCCAGTAACCCGTTCGATATTTTCGTTATCGGCGCGCGTAAAGGATTTAATATCGCCATCAACAATCTGATGCCGAATGTATTAATGGCTTACGTGATCGCCGAGATGCTGAATTTGCTCGGCGTGATGCAGATAATCGGCCACGTCTGCGCGCCGCTGATGGGCCTGTTCGGCCTGCCGGGCGAAGCGATTACCGTGCTGCTGACCTCCTGGCTTTCCGCCTCGGCGGGAACCGGCGTGGCGGTGAGCCTGTTGAGCAAAGGCACCCTCAACGTGGCGGATATCACGATTCTGATCCCGGCGATTTTCCTTATGGGGTCGCAGCTTCAGTACATGGGGCGCCTGCTCGGCGTGGCGGATGTCCCGAAAAAATATTGGCCGCTGCTGATGGCGGTGAGCATTATCAATGCCGTCATCGCCATGCTGGTCATGCGCGTGATTGCATAATAGAAGGCAAGGAGTCAAACGTGTCGCGAACTTTAGAGCATTTCAATTATCTGCACCAAATTCCTGAACTGGGCTTTGAGGAGTACAAAACGTCGGCATACATCGGCGATGCATTAGAAGCCGCGGGGTTTCAGGTGCAGCGCAACGTCGGCGGTACCACCGGCATTGTTGCGCTGCTGGATAGCGGTAAGCCGGGGCCGGTCGTGGCGCTGCGGGCGGATATGGATGCGCTGGGCCATATGATTGATGGCCGCCTGGAGGCTCGCCATACCTGTGGCCATGACGGGCACTCTTCGGTGGTGTTGACCGCCGCGGAAGAGATCCTCGCCGAGGGGCTGGTAAAACGCGGGAAGCTGAAAATACTCTTTCAGCCTGCCGAAGAGCTGGGTACAGGGGCGATCGCGCTGACGGAAGCGGGTGTGCTGGACGACGTGGAGATGCTGTTCGGCTTCCACCTCAGGCCGCTGGAGGAGTGTCCGAAGGGCAAGGCGGCGCCGGCGATGTACTACTCCGCCTCGGCGACGGTGATGGCCGACTTTCACGGCAAAGCCGCGCATGCCGCCCGGCCTCATCTGGGCGTTAACGCGCTGGATGCCGCGTCGCACGCGGTGCAGGCGGTAAACGGCATTCATCTGGCGCCTTCGCTGACCTGGAGCGCAAAAGCGACTCGCTTCCTGTGCGATGCGGGGGTAACCAACTCGGTGCCGGCGAAAGCGCACGTGTGCTGGGATCTGCGTAGCGCGGAAAATGACGGTATGGCGATGCTGAAAGAGCGGGTGGTACGGGCGATAGAGAGTAGCGCGGCCGCTTACGGCGCCACCGTCGATATCCAGATCGTCAAGGAGATGCCTGCCGCGATTATCGATGAACAGGCCACGGCTATCGTCAGCCAGGCGATTCGGGAAACGTTTGGCGAAGCCGGCTTAACGGCAGCGAAGAGTACGCCGGGCAGCGAGGACTTTTTCCACTACCTGCGCCTGCGTCCACAGGTGAAGGGCGGGTTCTGGGGGCTGGGCTGCGACCTGCTGCCGGGGCTGCATCATCCGGAGATGCACTTCGATCGCGCCGCGCTGGCGGATGGCGTGCGGGTGTTTAAATCCTGCATTCGCCAGCTGCTGGGATGAGAGGATAAATCCCGACCTTGCGCTCGTTTCACGCCGGGCAGTACCCGGCATACAAACGGTGATTGCGCTCGCTGTACGCCGCCGGGCGATGATTCACGCCCTGGTTACGCCTACTGCGGAAACTGAGCCAGCAGCTGATAATCATCCCCGGCCACGCGAAACAGAGCTTCCGTCTGGCCGGGGAGAATCCACCTCTGCTCTTCGCCCGGCTCACAGCTCAGATAGATGCAAAGCCCGCAGCCGCCGCGCAGCTGGCGCGGAATGTCCTTCACCCGGAAGGTCATGCCCGCCGCCTGCAGGGCTTTGCGCATTCGCACCACCCCCACCGTTGAGTGAAATAAAAACAGATATTCCGTCACCGGCGGCTCCTCTGACGTAAACCGATCAGCGCCGCGCCGATCGCCCCGGCAAACTGTGCGTCGGGATGCGTCTGTACCTCCATACCCACGTGCCCCTCCAGCCTCCGCGCGAAGGCCGCACAGTGGCTGACGCCGCCGGTAAACAGCAGCGGGCCCTGCGCCGACAGACGGCCGATAAAATTGGCGCTGCGTCGGGCCATGGCGTTGATCACCCCGGCGAGGATCGCCTCCGGCGGCACCCCGGCCGAACGCAGGCTAATGACCTCCGATTCGGCAAATACCGTACACATGCTGGTAATCGCATGGGGCTCAATACCATCGGTGATGCTGTCGAGCTGCTCGACGCTGGCCCCCAGCGTACGCGAAATCACCTCCAGAAAGCGCCCGGTGCCCGCCGCGCATTTATCATTCATCAGGAAATCAGTCAGATTACCCGCCTCGTCCAGCTGGATAACCTTACTGTCCTGGCCGCCGATATCGATGACTGTGCGAGTCTGCGGGGCCAGCAGGCGTGCGCCGAGTCCGTGGCACGAGATCTCGGTGACCTGCTTATCGGCGAAATCCACCAGCTGGCGTCCGTAGCCGGTTAAGGTTAAAAAGGGGGGCTCGCTTAGCCCAGCGCGGAGCGTTTCCCACGCCTCAACGATGGCGTCGGCGGGGCGAAACGGCGTCGGGCAGAGAAAGCGGCGCTGAATCACGCCGTCGTCGAGCAGGATGCCTTTGGTGGCGGTCGATCCGGAATCAATCCCTACGGTAACTGTCACGCGCGCTCCTAAAGCATCTCAATGAAGGCCGCCACGCGGGTGCTGAGCTGACCGATATCCGCCGTCGAATAGTCGGTCTCAATGGCGATGTAGGGGATGTTGTGCTGCTGGCGCACGTGGCGTTTTATCGCCAGCGATTCCACCGCATAGGTATGGCAGGCCTGCAAAATAACATCCACCACGCCGTCTGCCTGATACTCGTCCACCATCTGGCTGAGCAGATCCAGGCGCTGGTCGTTCGGCGAGATGCAGGAGCAGCCGATAGCGAGATACTTATCGGTCAGGGCGTCGTAAACGTCGCCAGTCTCCTCCACGCAGCGCTCGGTGGCTTTCGCGCCGGTGCAGTTTTCAAAACCGACCACCCAGCCGCCGTTGTCTTCAATGGCCTTCACCACTTTTTCCGCCGCCCCGCCGATCGGGCAGCCGGTGATCAGAATACGCGGCCGCGCCTCCAGCCGTTTCCCCTCTTGCCACTGCAGACGCACCCGATCGGCCATGCCGTTGAGTTCATCGATTAGCGCCGCTTTATCGAAGCGAAAGGTCGCACCGTAGACCACTTTTAAAATATCGCTACCGCTGAGCGCGGGCGGATTGAGCTGGCCGACGCGATAAAAGTTCGCCAGCGCCCGCCTTTCGCGGTTCTTGAGGATAATCGCGTCGCGCAGGGCGGCTTCGGTGATCGGCGTACCAAAGCGATCTTCCACCGCCTTTTGCAGGCGCAGGATTTCCGCTTTCCACAGCGCTCGCGAGGCATCATCGCTGGCGCTGTTCGGCAGCTGCATCACGTGCACGGCTTTGAATTCAGCCATGTATTCATACATTTTCTTTTTGCCATCGCAGGTGGTTTCGCCCACCACGAGGTCGGAAAAGTAGAAGTAGGGGCATTTGTCGGTCTTGCCAAAACCGTAGCTGCTTTTTATCAGCGGGCAGAGGTTGCGCGGCAGATCCTTTTCGGCCTCTTCAATCGTCTCGTCGGAGGTGGAACACAGCGACACCACCACCGCGCCCGCGGCCAACGGGATCTCCTGCGGCATAAAGGTGCAGTAGGTGCCAACCAGCGGAATATTTTGCTCTTTAAGCTCCATGACCGTGAGGAAACCCTGCTGGCGGGCTGAAGAGAAGTGGTCAAAAATGGCGGGTAGATCGGTGATAAGCGACATGGTTTTCCTTCCCCGTACACGGGAGATGATGAAAGAGGTCGCATTATAGCCACATTTTGTATGGGTATTTATTGATCTTCCGCTAATAGACTTTTTTCAGATCCATCTCTTCCTGAATTCGATCGCTCCATGCAAGGTGGGTGGCGATGGCCGCATCAATCCCGGCGTTATAAAACATTGGACCCAGCTCTTTCGCGATAAAGTCGACAAAAAATTCCGCGTCAAATTGCTCCAGTTCCAGTTCAAAATTCTCCTGGCAGTATTTATACAGCTTTTCGCGTAGCAGATCGCGTTGCGGCGGGCTGAGATCTATATCGCTCATAGCGTTCCTTAATCAATATTGTTACGGTTAAACAGGGCTGCTGATTATATCCGATCGCGGGGAGTCAGTTGTGATATGGCGTGATGTTTTTGGCCACAACGAAGGAGGTTGATTAAATCGCTCAGGAGCTAATTGTGACTGAGATCACAGTATTCTCGTTAAAATGAAGACAATAAGAGCGATTCTCATAACTTCATGAATTTAAATGAGATAACATGTTTTTCATGGTGTGAATAATTTAGTCGCGCTCGCCTTTTTTCAGCATGCGGTATCTGGATGAATAATCTATAGACCTGTTTTCAGGTTATCTGGCTTACGGATTTTTTCTATAAGTACATTCTGACGGCGATTCATTTATCAGGGGTGAAGGATGAAACGCGTAAAACTGGATATGAATGTTTTTGACGCTGCTCTGATGCGCCTGGATTGGGTATTTGATACCTTCGAGCAGGTCTGTTTATCTTTTTCCGGCGGTAAAGATTCGACGGTATTATTTCATCTGGCGGCAGCCGTTGCGCGTAAAAAAGGGAAAAAATTTGCGGTGCTGTTCGTGGACTGGGAGGCGCAGTATTTATTAACCATCCAGCACGTGCAAAATATGAAAGAGCGCTATCAGGATGTGGTGAGCCGCTTCTATTGGGTGGCGCTGCCGATGACGACGGTGAGCGGCGTATCGCAGCATGAGCCGGAATGGGTCGCCTGGCGGGCCGGGGTTGAATGGGTGAGGCAGCCGCCCGAGGATGCCATCACCGATGCCGGTTTTTTTCCTTTTTATCAGCCGGAAATGACCTTTGAAGCGTTTATTCCGGCCTTTTCCCACTGGCTGGCCGGGGGTAGAAGTCTTGCTTCGCTTATCGGCATCCGCACCGACGAGTCGCTGCATCGCTACATGGCGCTTACCTCGCAGACCAAACTGCGCTTTGAGGAAGATAAGCCGTGGACGACCGCCTCGCCGGAGGGATTTAGCTATACCTGCTATCCCCTTTATGACTGGCGGACCCGCGACATCTGGATCTTTAATCATAAGTCACGACTCCCCTACAACCCGCTTTATGACCTGATGTATCGCGCCGGGGTGCCGCTAAAAAATATGCGCGTCTGCGAACCCTTCGGCCCCGAGCAGCGGCGCGGGCTGTGGCTGTATCACATTCTTGAGCCGGAGACCTGGGAGCGGATGTGCCGACGCGTATGCGGCGCGCACAGCGGTGCGATTTATGCCAACGCCAGCGGCGACTACTTTGCGCTGAAGACCAAAATCCGCAAACCGGCGCATTTTAGCTGGCGCGAGTACGCGCTCTTTCTGCTCGACAGCATGCCGGAAAAAACCGCCGAGCATTACCGTAATAAAATCGCTATTTATCTGCACTGGTACCAGACCCGCGGGTTTCCCGACGATATCCCCGATGAGCAGGAAAAAGATCTCGGCTATCGCGATATCCCTTCATGGCGCCGCATCTGTAAGACGCTGCTGAAAAACGATTTCTGGTGCCGGATGCTGTCGTTCAGCCCGACGCAGCCTAAGCACTATGAGCGCTACTGTCGACTGATGAGTAACAAACGTAAAGAGTGGAGGACGCTCTGATGTCACCGGATGTGGCTAAGACAGTGATTGAATATCTCGAGTCGTTTGACGATGTTGACCTGAAAATCAAAGCGATTAACGAGCTGAAGAGCCTGATCCACCAGCACAGCCCGTTCTGCCGCGAGCCGGTGGACTGCGTGCTGTGGGTTGAAGCCAAAACGGTTGAGGCGAATGACTACAATCCTAACGTGATGGCGACGGTGGAAAAAAAGCTTCTGGAACGATCTATCGAACTGGATGGTTTTACCCAACCGGTAGTGGTGGCTCGCCAGCAGCGACGGCACCTGGTGGTGGATGGTTTTCATCGCCACCTGATTGGGAAGAGCCGCCCGGAGCTGAGCCGGCGTCTGCATGGTTATCTCCCGGTGACGCTTATCAATGCCGAGCGCGAGGGGCAGAAAGAGCGTATCGCCGCCACTATTCGCCATAATCGCGCCAGGGGTAAACACCAGATCGCGGCGATGTCCGATATCGTCCGCGATTTACATCGTCAGGGCTGGGACGATCGGCGCATCGGCGAAGAGCTCGGTATGGATGCTGATGAGGTGCTGCGTCTGAAACAGATCAGCGGCCTGACGGAGCTGTTCGCCGACGAGAGCTTTAGCGAAGCCTGGACCGTGGAGTAGCGCCTTTCGCTACTCCTGCTGTGCCAGCATGGCTTCGGGACGCTGGCGTATCCGGCTTAACAGCCCCGCCAGACAGCACGCGGCCGCGATCCCTGCCGTTACCCCCAGCAGATGGAACGGCAGCCTGCCGCCGTTAAACCACAGCCAGCGCGCCGCTTCGATAGAAAGTGCGCTGACGCTGAGGATCACGATATTCAGCGACGCGGAAACGGTGCCCTTTGGCAGATCGTTGGAAAACAGGGTAAAGCGGAACAGCGTCGGGAAGATCAGGCCAATGCCGAAAGCGTAAAAGCAGGTGCCGATCACCGACCACAGCCAGACGTGCGGCCACAGCAGGTTGCCGAGGATCAGGATCGCCAGCCCGGTCATCTGGATGGGCACCGCGCGCCAGATAAAGCGCGGGCGGGTAGGGTCTTTGACCCAGCGCGCTACCGACAGGTTGGCAATAATCACTGCGCTGAAGACCGGTACCTGGGTCCAGGCAAACTCGGCGGTGGTCAGTCCGCCGTCGTCAATCAGGATAACCGGCGAGACCGCAACCCAGCTCATCAGCGGTATATAGCTGAGCGAGAGCGTGGCGGCGCCGAACAGGAAAATGCGGTTGCGGAAGACATCGCGAAAATCGCGCAGTACGCCGCTGGCGCTGAAGGGAACGTCGCCGCGCCGGACGGTTTCCGGCATGTTCAGCAGCAGACCCAGCCAGGCAATAAACCCCATCGCCGCAATGATCCCGAACAGCACCTTCCAGTGCACGAAATGCATCAACGCGGCGCCGGAAAGCGGACCAATGATCGGCGCGATCAGCACGATCGAGGTAATAATCGCCATCAGCTTAATGGCTTTTGTCTGGCCAAATGCCTCCTGCACGGTGACGTAGCCGACCGTGGCGATAAAGCAGATGCTGGTGCCCTGAACAAAGCGCGCCGCGAGGAACTGCTCCATTGAGGTGGTGAACAGGGTCGCTACGCAGGCCAGGGTAAAGATCAGCGCGCCGGTGAGCAGCACCGGACGGCGGCCGATACGATCGGAGAGCGGCCCGAGCAGCCACTGTAGCGCCATGCCACCGGCCATATACAGACTGACCGAGGCGGGAGCCAGCGCCACGTCGGCGTCAAAATCGCGCACAACGTGGATAATCCCCGGTTGAATAAGGTCGGTGGTCAGATAGGCGGCAAAGTCATACAGGATCAGCGCCGCCGGGAAGAACAGCGTGGCGGAATGGCGGGCGAAAAAACGGGTCATCCATTGCAACATCGGTGGGCTCCTTGTTGAGTCTCTACGCAACGACGATCGGAAAGGGGCGAATCTATCCTGAGCTTGCGTGTTAAAACAGCGGTACGCGCTTAGCCGGTGCCCGCTGTTTCAGCACTTCACACTGCAATAAATTTAGGGTCAACTTAAAAATCCCTGTTTTTTTAGTGGTTAATATGTATTTATGGAAGAAATACTTTTAAAACAGAAAGTTGAATTAAATATGTAAATGCAGCAGCGACGGAATTTGTGAAAACAGCCACAGCAGCAGACCGATGGTGCCGCCAACCAGCGTGCCGTTAATACGGATAAACTGCAGATCCTTCCCGATATTCAGTTCGATTTGCCGCGACATATCGCGGGAATCCCAGCTTTTGACCGTATCGCTGATATGGCGCGTCAGGAAGGTGGCAAACTCCGGTGCCACCCGGTGCGCCGCCTGTTCGAGATGTTCGTTCAGCGATTCGCGCAGCGCCTCATCGTGGAGCAGCGTTTCGCCAAACCACTGCCCGGCTTCGGCAATGCGCTGTTTAATGCGTGAATCCTCGCTATTGACGTCGTTTTTGACCCAACCGCGCAGGTCGGCCCACACTTCGCCCAGATAGCGGTTAAACGTCTCATCGTTTTTCAGATACGCTTTGATACTGTCCGCTTTTTCCGCCATCTGCGGATCGGACTTCAGGTTATCGATCAGCTTAAGCGCCGCGCGATCGAAGGCCTGACGGATCTGATGAGCGCGATCCTGACTGACTTCGTCGAGCAGCGTGTTAACCGCATCGGTAACCATTTCAGCGCTGTGCTCGCCCAGCCATTCGGTAGGCAGTAGCCTGGCTTTAAGCGGATGCTCGGTCTCCAGCCAGTGCACGATACCGCGGGCAATAAACGCCCGCGAGCTGTCGCGCTGGAGCAGGGCGATCAGCTGGCTAATTAGCGAATCCAGCAGCTTCTGATGGCGGTTATCGCGCGTCAATCCTTCCAGCATCATGGCGCTGGTTTGGGTTAAATCGACCTTATCAATCGCTTTATGCACCGCCCGACGCAGCAGGCGCTGAATGCGCGCGTCGTCGGTAAGCTCCAGAAAGCCGCTCATCACCTGCAGCAGATGCTGGCCGACCCGACGCGCGTTTTCCGGCTGGCTGAACCAGTTGCCGAGCATCAGCGCCGGTTCGTAGCGGCGGATCAGCGCGACCAGCGAGGGCGTGTCGAGAAATTTTTCTTGCACGAAATAGCCGAGATTGTCGGCAATTCGGTCTTTATTACGCGGGATAATTGCCGTATGTCGCGACACGAACGGCAGCGGAATGCGGCGAAACAGCGCAACCACCGCGAACCAGTCCGCCAGCGCGCCCACCATCGCCGCTTCGGAAATAGCCTTTAGCGCACCGACCCATGGCGTCGGCGGCAGCACGAGGGTAGTGATAAAAATGGCGACTGCAATCAACAGCAGCGAGAGCGCCAGCAGCTTGGCACGTTTCAGTTCAGCGAGTTTTTCCATAGGTCTAAGCATATAGCCTGACGGCGAACTCGTGCAAAAACTGATTGAGCGGGAGGGGTGGGACTTTATTTGCCTGAGACTTATTTCCCGTGGCGCTTAGCTAGCTAAGAGTGGGCATCGTGAGCACCATTGATGATATGAAATGACGGTATAGCAATTTAACCGTCTGGATTTCACCAGAAATTAGTGATTCAATAGGAAATTAAATACGTTTTATATTTCAATGTGTATCAAAATCATTCCTGAAATTTCCTGGTGCTATATTTGATGAAAACGGATAAACATTCTGTTGATTTTAATAAAATTCTGTCTTTCGATTTAGAGCTTACGCGTGATGAAAAGTTAAGGCATATGGGGGCCGTGCTGGCGGAACGCACGTTGAGTTTGAAGATAAATCAGGATGAAGCGATTCATCAATTGGATGAAATGGCAGGCGATGCAGATTTAATCCTCGGTCATAACATACTGGATCATGATTTACCCTGGATTGCCAAACAACGCGTACGTGCTCAAATATTATTAGATAAACCAATCATTGATACCCTTTATTTATCACCGCTAGCTTTTCCCGCAAATCCATACCATCGGCTGATTAAAGACTATAAACTGGTAAGAGATAGCATTAACGATCCAGTGAATGACGCTAAATTATCGCTTCAGGTATTCACCGAGCAAATATGTGCGCTGCAAGAAAAGCCGCTGGCTCAGTTGCAGCTATATCAGTATCTTTTTGAGCACGGCGTTGCCAGCCATTTCAGTACACGTGGGATGGCCAGCATTTTTTCCGCACTGACGGGTCAGGCGTCCATATCCGCCGTAGTTTTACCTACGCTAGTTAAATCGGTTGCTCAGAATAAAGCATGCCCTAACCAGCTTAATCGGGTTATTGGCGATGCTCTTAAACAGCCTTTGCGCTTACTACCATTGGCTTTTGCCTGTGCCTGGCTCCCCGTATCGGGAGGGAATTCTGTTTTACCGCCCTGGATATGGCGCCGTTTTCCCGTCACCGCTGATATCATCCGCGAATTGCGTGAGCAAAAATGCCAGTCTGAAACTTGCCGCTACTGCTGTGAAAACCATGATGCTCGTCGGCATTTACAGAAAATTTTCGAGCTGAACGATTTTCGTAAACTTCCTGATGGCTCGCCGTTACAGCGCAATATCGTTGAGTACGGATTAGCTAGTCGTTCACTGCTTGGGATATTACCGACTAGCGGAGGGAAGTCTTTATGTTATCAACTTCCTGCGATTGTCAGGAATCTGCGAAATGGTTCTTTAACCATTGTTATTTCGCCTTTACAAGCGCTGATGAAAGATCAAGTGGATAATTTACGTCATAAGGCAGGTATTAAAGGCGTTGAGGCTATTTCAGGGATGCTAACTTTACCTGAGCGCGGCGCTATTCTTGAGCAGGTCCGTAAGGGGGATATTGCGATTCTTTACCTCTCTCCTGAGCAATTACGTAACCGCGCGGTAAAACAAGCTATCAAGCAACGTCAGATTAGTGGATGGGTTTTTGATGAGGCTCACTGTTTATCAAAGTGGGGCCATGATTTTCGTCCTGACTATCTGTATTGTGGCAAGGTTATTGAATCTTTGGCGCAGGAGCAGTCTGTGCAGATTCCTCCGGTATTTTGCTATACCGCAACGGCGAAGTTGGATGTGATTAATGATATTTGTCGGTATTTTGACAAAAAATTATCGCACCCATTAGCTCGTTTTTCAGGGGGAGTAGAAAGAATTAATCTTCACTATGAAATCATTGCAAGTAATGGCTTGAGCAAAATTAGTCAGATTTTGAATTTGCTCGATAAATTTTTTTCTAATGATGATGAAGGTGCATGCATTATCTATTGCGCGACCCGCCGTTCGGTAGATGAAATCAGCGATGTGTTGACCCAACAGCAACCTTTACCGGTTGCTCGTTTTTATGCCCGGCTTGAAAATAGTGAAAAGAAAGAAATCCTTGAAGGGTTTATTGCTAACCGTTATCGAGTTATTTGTGCTACTAATGCCTTTGGCATGGGAATAGACAAAGAAAATGTACGTTTAGTAATACATGCGGAGATCCCCGGTTCTCTGGAAAATTATCTCCAGGAGGCAGGGCGTGCTGGGCGGGATACGCTGGACGCGCATTGTGTGCTATTATTTGATGAGCAGGATATTGAAAAACAGTTTCGCCTTCAGGCTATTAGTGAAGTAAGCTTTAAAGATATTTATGCAATATTTAAGGGAATCAAAAAGAAAGTTAATGAAAATAATGAAGTCGTTGCCACAAGTATTGAGCTAATTAATCATCCTATGGTTAAAACCAGTTTCTCTATCGATGATAACAATGCGGATACTAAAGTTAAAACGGGGATAGCGTGGCTGGAACGTGTTGGTTATGTGGAGCGACTTGATAATATAACTCAGGTTTTTCAGGGAAAAGTGGCCTTTTCTTCTCTGGAAGAAGCGCAAAGTAAGATGGCAGCGCTGCACTTGAATCCTGCGGCGATGGTTCTCTGGAATGCTGTTTTACAGGCGCTATTAAATGCTAATGACGATGACGGACTTAGTGCCGACAGCATTGCTGATGAGGTTGCCCAATTTCTTCCGCATAAAGAAAATAATACGTCAGGAATTGAAGCAAAAGATGTTATGCGCGTATTGACACAGATGGCTGATGTTGGCCTGGTCACCAGGGGAATGCTGCTGACCGTACGTATGCGCCCCAAAGGGAAAGATAATGCGAGGATCACAACTGAGTTAATTCACAATATTGAAATCGCCATGTTAGGGCTGCTGCGCGAAGCTCATCCTGATATTGAACTGGGGATGCCATGGCCTCTCCAGATTGCGGTTATGAATCAAGAGATTATTCAGCAAGGCTATGATAGAAGTAATACCACGTTACTACAAAATATATTATTTAGCTGGTCTCAGGATGCTCGAGCAAACGGTCATAAAGGGCTTATTGATTTTCGTTATGGTACAAGGAACAGCTACCAGATTATTATGTATCGTGACTGGGCATATATCGAAAGAGCCATTTTACAACGTCATCGTGTGACAAGCTCCGTACTGAATTTTATTTATCAATTGGCATTGGATAGTGATGAAAGCAGTATCAAAAAAGTGATGCTTTCTTTCTCACTGGAACAGGTTATCGATTATTTAAGAAAAGATGTTGATATTATTCCAATGATCCAACAGAGACAGGGGGGGGATGAGCAGCAGTGGCTGATGGCTGGTGCAGAACGTGCTCTACTTTATCTTCATGAACAACATGCCATTGTGCTGCAAAATGGGCTGGCTGTTTTCCGGACAGCGATGAGCTTGAAATTGCAGGCTGAAAAATCGCAACGGTATGTCAAAGCTGATTATGAACCACTGGCTCTCCATTATCAGCAAAAGACGCTTCAGATCCATGTGATGAATGAATACGCCAGGCTTGGTCTTGAAAAACCTAACTATGCCCAACGGCTCGTACAGGATTACTTTGCTATGGATGCCGAGTCATTTGTTCCACTTTATTTTAAAGGGCGGCGAAAAATTCTCGATCTGGCCACCAGCGAAAGCTCATGGAAACGCATTGTTGAAAATTTGCACAATCCCGATCAGGAGCAAATTGTGCAGGCGAACCTTGAACAAAATACGTTAGTTCTTGCCGGACCAGGCTCAGGGAAAAGTAAAGTTATTATCCATCGATGCGCCTATCTTTTACGCGTGAAGCAGGTCGACCCGCGTAAAATCCTGTTGCTCTGCTATAACCGTAACGCAGCGATTTCCTTAAGACGCAGATTGAAGTCGTTGCTTGGTAAAGATGGTGCCAGCATAATGGTACAAACCTTCCACGGATTAGCATTGAGCCTTACGGGATACCAGATTGAGCGGAAAGATAATGACGAAATCGATTTTGATAACCTGCTCTGGAAAGCAATAGCTTTACTCAAAGGCGATGAAACGCAGCTCGGGTTAGAAGTTGAAGAACAACGTGAATACCTCCTCGGCGGGCTTGAGTATTTACTAGTGGATGAATATCAGGATATTGATGAGCCACAGTATCAGCTGATTGCCGCGCTGGCAGGTAAAAATGAAAGTGAAGATGATGCTCGTCTTAATCTCATGGCGGTGGGTGATGACGATCAATCTATTTATGGTTTCCGTGATGCCAGCGTGCGATTTATTCGTTTGTTTGAAAGCGATTACTCCGCCCGTACTCATTTTTTAACGTGGAATTACCGCTCTACGGCCAATATTATTGCATGTTCAAATTATCTTATCAGTCATAATCAGGGGAGAATGAAATGCGAGCATCCGATCGTAATCGATCGCGCTCGCCAGATGCTTCCGCCAGGTGGAGAGTGGAGCGCACTTGAACCTTCGGAAGGCAAAGTTGTTATCCAGCATTGTACCGGCGCGGCTCAGCAGGCGGCAGAGGTCGTGCGCCAAATTCAGTATATTCAACGGCTGCAGCCGGAATGCCCTCTTGAGAAAATTGCGGTTATTGCACGCAATGGGCTCGACAAAAAGGAGCTTATTTGGGTCCGTTCAGCCCTTGCGGATGCAGGTATTCCTTGCCGCTTTGCGCTGGAGAAAGATTATGGTTTCCCCATTCGCCACTGTCGGGAGATCGCCAATTATCTGCTATGGCTACGAGAAAGAGCGCTCGAGTCGCTGACGCCAGCAGAGCTGTGTCAGCAACTACCGGGGCGAGACCAGGCGAACCGTTGGCACGATATTATTTATGAATTAATTGAGCAATGGGAGCTAAGCCAGGGAGGCGAGCCATTACCTGCCGCTTATTTTGAACATTTCATACTGGAATATTTACATGCCCAGCACAGCCAGGTTCGCTTTGGCCTGGGGGTTTTGCTGAGCACCGTACATGGCGTAAAAGGTGAAGAGTTTGAGCATGTCATTATATTAGATGGAGGTTGGCGTAGTTCGCACTCTCTGCAACCTGAAAATAACGAAGAAGAACGAAGGCTCTTTTATGTTGGCATGACGCGAGCGATATCCCGACTTGTTATTATGCATGATGATCGTGCGCCAAATCCCTATATCGAACAGTTAGATCCAGCGGTCATCAGCCATACTGCTGCACAAGCCGTTGCGCCTGGGATCTTACGTCGTTTCTCGATCATCGGATTGCGCCAGCTCTATATCAGTTTTGCAGGTGGACATCCGGCTGGTCATCCCATTCATTCGTTACTTACCGATATGCAGGTTGGGGATAGCGTCCAACTGGTCTCTGTCGGGAATACCATCAAGGTGAATGCTAATCAATCGGCAATTGCGCAGCTTTCAAGTGCCGGAAAGAGCCAGTGGCAATTTTCTCTTTCCGGGATCCGCAAAATTGAAGTGCTTGCCATGCTACAGCGCAGCAAAACACTAACAGCAGAGGATTATCAAGTTGCGGTGAAAGTGGACAATTGGTATGTACCGATATTATTGGTTGAAACCCGTGAAGAAGCCGCTTATGACAATATTACTTGAAGCAGAATACTTACACGGCCTCGTGCAAAAATTGCCAGACAATCCAGCCGCCAAAAGCCATCAGTATGGCGCCGGCCGTGCGCTCGACTCGCCAGACGACGGCGGAAAGGCGGCGCTGCACCGACGGTAGCGCAATCAGCGTAACCAGCAACAGATCCCATATCAACACCACGCTGGTCATCCATGCCCCGCTGACGGCCTGCTGCACCAGCGTGACGTTCGGTCCCAACAGGGATGTCATCAGCGCGAGGTAGAACAGGGCGTTTTTCGGATTGAGCAGCGAAGAACCCAGCCCGAGAAAAAGCTGTTTCACCAGCGACGGGCGCGAAGCCGAGGCGCCATCCAGCGCCAGCGTAGTCGGACGGCTTCTTATCAGCAGGCTGCCAATCCACAGTAAATACGCCGCGCCCAGCAGCTCAATCACCGTAAACAGCAGCGGCGCGTGGCGCAGGATCCCCCAGCCGATTACCGCCAGAATAATATACAGACCGTTTCCGGCGGCAATGCCGATACACAGGCCGACGCTGCCGCGCAGGCGATAGCGGATGGCGTAGCCCACCAGCAGAAAAAAATCCGGCCCGGGGCTCAGCAGGGCGACAAAATGAGAAAGCGCCAGCGCGGGGAAGGCGGAGGGAAAGAGCGTAGCGAGTATGTCCATAGCAACCTCAGTAGTAACCTGAGGTCACCCTACGCCAGCGTGAACGCTAATTATTGTCTGTTATTGATCGGGACTGCGCATACTGGCGCGGCGTGGCAGCGGTATAGCTGACAAAGGTTTTATGAAAGTGACTCTGATCGGCAAACCCGGCCTGGTAGCCCACATCGGCAATATTATCCCCTGCGCGCAGGCGCGTTTTAGCGAATTCAATACGCGCGATATTGATAAAACTGGCGGGCGTCAGGCCGGTCTCCTGCTTGAAGGTGCGGATCAGCGTCTCTTTACGTAGAGCAAACTCGTCGGCGAGGCTATCCAGCGTCGGCGGAGCCTGCAGATCGGTTGCCAGGCGGCTGAAAAGACGGGCGCTGGTCTCGCTTAGCGCCTGAGGCGCATGCGGGCGCAGCGGTAGAGTATGAACCAGACGAGCGACGCTTGCAGGGAGCTGCATGGTCTGCTGCTGCCTCATCTGCTCCACGATCTGCAGATAATGCGCAAAGAGCCCGGCATCGCGAATGACGGGCGATGATGTGATCAACCTTGCCTGATGCACACCCTCTGTCAGCTGTTGCCAGCACCAGCTTAGCTCGAGATAGAGCATATGGTAGCTGCGCGGCTGGCCGTCGCGCGGATTACAGCTGTGGGGTGCCTGCGCGGGGATAACAATCAGGTCGCCAGGGCGCAGCAGATACTCCTGCCCGCTGCAGATACAGCGCGTTTCCCCCTCGATAATCGCCCCAATGGAGAGCTGCGGATGACGATGCCGTTTATAGGCCTGGCGGCTAAGCCATGTGCTGCGCAGCTCCAGCCAGGGAAGCTGTTCGTCACGCCAGAAAGTTTGCTGAATGTCGCGCGTATGGCTCACGGCTGGCTCCTGAGCTGAAGGGAATAGCTGTTTATAACATGCCATCAGCCGGTGGGAAAACTGCGAGTCGCGTTGGACAAAAATGTTTTGCTTGCAGCCGAAGAAAAATAGCTTTCGTCGCGGCTCGTAAAGACCAACAGCAGGGCGTGTGGTGAGAAACAGGGCGCAGTAGAGTGGCGGCAGGATTTCTTACGCAGGCGGATAGCCATGGAAAAGGGTACTACGTCCACGCCGCACGATGCGGTATTCAAACAGTTTCTACGTCATGCTGACACCGCGCGGGACTTCCTTGATATCCATCTGCCGCCAGCGCTACGAAAAATGTGCGACCTGGATACGTTAACGCTTGCGTCCGGTAGCTTTATTGAAGAGAACCTGCGGGCATACTACTCCGATGTTCTGTGGGCGCTGAAAACTGCCGCGGGAGAAGGCTATATCTATGTGGTCATCGAACATCAAAGCTCCCCGGATGCGTTTATGGCCTTCAGACTCATGCGTTATGCTATTGCCGCGATGCAGCGCCATCTGGATAACGGGCATAAAACGCTGCCGCTGGTGATCCCGATACTGTTTTATCATGGCGTCGCCACGCCATACCCCTGGTCGTTATCCTGGCTCGACATGTTCGCCGACCCAGCCCTGGCAAAACAGCTTTATACCGGACCATTTCCGCTGGTGGATATTACCGTCGTACCTGATGACGAAATTGTGCAGCATCGAAGAGTCGCCCTGCTGGAGCTGATGCAAAACATATTCGTCAGCGCGATCTGCTGGGTATTGTGGAGCATCTGACGGCCATTTTGCTTAATGGATACGCTAATGACAGGCAGCTGAAAACGCTGTTTAATTATCTGATTCACTCGGGCAAAGCGCTTCGATTAGGTAAGTTCATCCGCGAAGTGGCCCAGCGGGTACCGCAGCACAAGGAGAAGCTAATGACTATCGCCGAAAGGTTACGTGAAGTAGGGCGCAGGCAGGGGAAGCGGGAAGGCCTTGAGAAAGGTCGTCTGGAGGGGGTTGAAGAGGGGCAGCGCGCCGAAGCGCTGCGTATCGCCCAAACGATGCTCGCCGAAGGTATGGCGTTGGAGACGGTGCTAAGAATTACCGGTTTGCCGGAGGCGGCGCTTGCGGTCAGGCATCATTAGGCCCCTGATGCGCCGGGGGGCAGCTGGAGCCGTTTAGCCCTCCAGGTGTTCACCATTTCATTCCTGGAAAATTCCGTATCTACCTGATCCGGAGCGCATCCTCAGCTATCTCGACTACCCTTAATAACCTGTGCGGTATTTATGACTGCGTTAACAGCGATAACAAGGAGACATGCGATATGGCTTATCAGACGGTGAATCCTGCCAATAATCAGCTTATCAAAGCGTATCCGGCACACAGCGATGCTGACGTGGAAGCGGCGCTGCAAAAGGCGGATGCGCTTTATCATTCGCAGTGGGCCAAGGGAAATATTGACCAACGGCTACCGATCCTGCACAAGCTGGCGGACCTGATCGACAGCCGGGTTGAAGAGCTGGCCAAAATCGCCAGCCAGGAGATGGGTAAGCTTATCGAGCAAAGCCGCGGTGAGGTCAAACTGTGCGCGCAAATTGCCCGCTACTACGCCGATAACGCAAAACAGTTTCTGGCGCCGGTAAAATATCCGTCAGAACTGGGTGAAGCCTGGGTCGAACACCATCCCATCGGCGTACTGATGGCGGTAGAGCCGTGGAACTTCCCTTATTATCAGCTGATGCGCGTGCTGGCGCCGAACCTGGCGGCAGGGAACCCGGTGATCGCCAAACATGCCAGCATCGTCCCGCACTGTGCGGAAACCTTCGCTCAGCTGGTTCGTGAGGCCGGCGCGCCAGAGGGCGCATGGACTAACCTGTTCATTTCTCAGGATCAGGTAGCGAAGATTATCGCCGACGATCGCGTACAGGGTGCGGCCCTGACCGGCTCGGAAAAAGCCGGTGGCGTGGTAGCGGCGCAGGCGGCTAAACACATTAAGAAAGCGACGCTTGAACTAGGCGGCAACGATGTATTTGTCGTTCTCGACGATGCCGATCTGGAGAAAGCGGTGAAGACCGGCGTGCAGGCGCGGCTCAATAATGCCGGGCAGGTGTGCACCGCGGCGAAACGTTTTATCCTGCATGAAAAAATTGCCGACGCTTTCCTCAGCCAGTTTACGCAAGCCTTCCGCGAGGTGAAAATTGGCGATCCGCTGGACGAAAGTACCACGCTGGGCCCGCTCTCCTCAAAAGACGCGCTGGAAACGTTGACCAAACAGGTGGACGAGGCGGTGAAAAATGGCGCGAAACTGCATCTGGGCGGCAAACCTGCGCAGCGAGAAGGCAGCTTTTTCGAGCCCACCATACTGACCGGCATTACCCGCGATAATCCGGCTTATTTTGAAGAGTTCTTCGGTCCGGTCGCGCAAATCTACGTGGTGAAAGATGACGATGAGGCGGTGAAACTGGCCAACGATTCGCATTACGGCCTCGGCGGAGCCGTGTTCAGCCAGGATATCGACAGGGCGAAACGCATGGCTTCGCGGATTGAAACCGGGATGGTCTATATCAACTGGTTAACCGATACCGCGCCGGAGCTGCCGTTTGGCGGCGTTAAGCGCTCCGGGTTCGGCCGCGAGCTTTCCGATCTTGGGATTAAAGAGTTTGTGAATCAGAAGCTGGTGGTGGTTCGCCGCTAAGCAACCGAGCGCGCAGATGCTCTGACTCCCCCACCGGACTAATGGCCCTCCCGGAAGACATCGATTGGCGAGGGTTTCTTCCTCAGGAAGAGGGAGGGGAAGGGTAATTTTGCGCCTCCTTCGCTCATCCTGACCCTCTCCCCCAAGGGGAGAGGGAACCGTCCATGCGGCTATTTGCGCAAGCTGGCAAACGCCGCGCGAATTTCTTTTTCCGGTAGATTGATGCCGATAAAGACGAGGGTACTGTGCGGCCGCTCATCGCCCCATGGTCGGTCCCAGTCGGCGCTGTAGAGGCGCTGAACGCCCTGAAACAGCAGGCGATTCGGTTCGCCGTCGATCCACAGCATCCCTTTATAGCGCATCAGCTGTTCGGCAAAAGTGAGCAGCAGATTTTCCATCACCCTGGAGACTTCGCTGATATCTACCGGATAATCCAGCTCCACTACGATTGACGATACGTCGTTCTGCTTGTCGGCCATAAAGTGGAAGCGCGGTTTGCTGCTAACCACGTTCTCCTCCAGCATAAAACCGCTGGTGTTAAACAGCAGATTCAGGTCGATATCGCCGTGGATGACGCGGTAAATGGGCGCGCGGACGTTGATGCGCGTCAGCCGCTCGCGGAGCTTGTCGCTGTCGCCCGCCACGTCGGTTTTGGTGAGCAGGATACGATCGGCGTACCCCACCTGCGACTGGGCAATGGTGAACTGGTTCATCTGCTGGTCAGCATGCGCCGCATCAACCAGCGCAATCACCCCATCCAGCAGGTAACGTTCGCACAGTACATCATGAGAGAAGAAGGTCTGAATAATCGGGCCGGGATCGGCCATGCCGGTACACTCAATGACCAGTCGGTCAAAATCAATTTCTCCGCGATCGCGGCTGTCGAGAAGATCGAGCAGAGCGTCTTCCAGTTCGTTGGAGCGGGTACAGCAGATACAGCCGTTGGTCAGGGTTTTAATCTGCGTCGCGCGGTCGCCGATAAGCTGGTCATCGACGGCGACTTCGCCAAATTCGTTTTCGATAACGGCAATTTTAAAGCCGTGCCGTTCGTTCAGGATATGGCGCAGTAGGGTAGTTTTACCGGCGCCAAGAAAACCGGTTAATAGGGTAACTGCAATCGGTGCCATATTTGCCTCCATTAGCAGCAGCGCACGCCGCCTTTGCCGTCGCCGCCGTAGCGGGCCTGCTGGCGTTCGCGAAAGAATTCATCATAGGTCATGTACGGCTGGTCCGGATGATTGGTCTGCATATGCTCGACGTAATTATCGTAATCCGGAATGCCAATCAGCATTTTCGCTGCCTGACCGAGATATTTTTTTGCCTGACCTAAGTTACCAAACATTATGCTTTCCAGAGAACGAATAAAGCCGGATGGCGGCTAGCGCCTTATCCGGCCTACAAACATTCGCTTGTGTAGGCCGGGTAAGCGTAGCGCCATCCGGCATTAGGGGTTAGTGATGTGAAGAGGTCTTCACGCCGCCTTCCGGTACCGGTACGTACGGTGTCTCTTTGTCGGTACGCACTTTATTGTTGCGTACGTTGAGCCAGGTTTTGATGCCGTAGAAAATGATGCTGTAGACCACGACAAGGAACAGAATGCTCAGACCGGCGTTGGTGTAGTTATTCACCACGATATGGTTCATATTGGCAATCTGCTGTGCGGTCAGTTCTCCGCCGGAAGCGATCTTCTCTTTGTACTGCTGAGCCATGAAGAAGAAGCCTTCCATCTGCGGGTTGGTGCTAAACAGTTTCAGACCCAACGCCCAGGTGGTGCACAGCAGCAGCCATGCAGCCGGGATCACGGTGACCCAGATATATTTGGTGCGCTGCATTTTGACCAGCACCACGGTACCGAGCACCAGCGCCACGGCGGCCAGCATCTGGTTAGAGATGCCGAACAGCGGCCACAGGCTCTTCACGCCGCCCAGCGGGTCGACCACGCCCTGATACAGCAGGTAGCCCCACAGACCAACGCAGCCCGCAGTACCGATAATGCCTGCTACCAGCGAGTCGGTTTTCTTGAGGAACGGTACAAAGTTGCCCAGCAGGTCCTGCAGCATAAAGCGGCCTGCGCGGGTACCGGCATCCAGTGCGGTGAGGATAAACAGCGCTTCAAACAGAATACCGAAGTGGTACCAGAAGCCCATATCCGCCATCGGGATGATTTTGTGGAACACGTGAGCGATACCCACGGCCAGCGTCGGCGCGCCGCCTGCGCGGTTCAGGACCGACGGTTCGCCGATATCTTTCGCGGTTTGCAGGATTTGTTCAGGAGAGATCACGAAGCCCCAGGAGCTGACGGTCGCTGCCGCGTGAGCGGTGACATCCCTCAGCTGGGCGGCAATCAGCGCGGCGTTTTCACCGCCCATTTCGTGCAGGTTCGGCATGGTGATGCCCAGACCCGCCGGCGGAGTGTTCATCGCGAAGTAGAGACCCGGTTCGATAATTGATGCCGCCACCAGCGCCATCACCGCCACGAAGGACTCCATCAGCATCGCGCCGTAGCCGATAAAACGGGCGTCGGTTTCGTTAGCCAGCAGCTTCGGCGTGGTGCCGGAAGCGATCAGGGCGTGGAAGCCGGAGACCGCGCCGCAGGCAATAGTGATAAACAGGAACGGGAACAGCGCGCCTTTCCACAGCGGACCGGTACCGTCAATGTACTGGGTCACAGCCGGCATTTTCAGGTCCGGGTTAAGGATCACGATACCCAGCGCCAGGCCAACGATTACGCCGATTTTCAGGAAGGTCGCCAGGTAGTCGCGCGGCGCCAGAATCAACCATACCGGCAGCAGAGCCGAGATAAACGCGTAGCCAATCAGGGTAAAGGTAATAGTGGTGTCTTTAAAGGTCAGCGCCGGGCCCCAGTAAGGGTCGTGGGCAATCACGCCGCCGAAGTAAATAGACGCCACCAGCAGAACGATGCCGATAACCGACACTTCGCCTACCCGACCCGGGCGCAGGAAGCGCATGTAGATCCCCATAAACAGGGCAATTGGCACGGTCGAGCAGACGGTGAACACGCCCCATGGGCTTTCCGCCAGCGCTTTAACCACGATTAACGCCAGCACTGCGAGGATGATGATCATTATCAGGAAGCAGCCGAACAGCGCGATGGAGCCCGGTACTGGCCCCATCTCCTGCTTGATCATCTCACCCAGCGAGGCGCCGTTACGACGCGAGGAGATAAACAGCACCATAAAGTCCTGTACCGCGCCTGCCAGCACGACGCCCGCCAGCAGCCACAGGGTACCCGGCAGGTAGCCCATCTGCGCGGCGAGCACCGGGCCCACCAGCGGACCGGCGCCGGCAATCGCGGCAAAGTGGTGGCCAAACAGCACGTAGCGGTTGGTCGGAACGTAGTTCAGGCCATCGTTGTTAATTACCGCCGGCGTCGAACGCGTAGGATCGAGCTTCATCACCTTTTGCGCAATGTACAGGCTGTAATAACGGTAGGCAACGAGGTAGACGGAAACCGACGCCACCACGATCCACAGCGCACTGACGTGCTCACCGCGGCGCAGAGCGACGACCGAGAGGCAAAATGCCCCGATGATTCCAAGAATCACCCAGGGTATGTGCTTGAATAACTTTTTAGTATCCATAGTAAAACCTGGCGTTAATGAGATGAATAATGGGCCGAAGCCGTTTAGTTTTGAGTCAGGGTTGGTGGAGGTATTGATTAGCTATGCTGGAGACGATCTTGCCAGAACTTCGCGCGCGTAAAGTTGGGTAAATCTGTGAGTGGTTATATTCGGGATTAAGCGGTCACTTGCCGGGGTAAGCGGTTGGGAGGGAAGTTAACAGGGGATAATTATGTGATTGAGATCACAGGAAAAGATGGAGTAGATTGGATTCTTCACGGATAAGCAATGCTGCACCGTTTTCTCCAGTCTGCATCATGGTTTCATTCAATGATATTCACCCCCGGGGGGGGAAGTTAATTTCTTGAATATAAACACTGAAAATATAAGACAGAACGATACAAATATATAACCTAATTGATTCGGTTATTTATCGCGATTTATAATATGACACGTCAATAGGTTATAACAAAAAATGCTGTAAATTAAATAATAAGTGCATGGCTTGCAGTGAGTTTGTAATATGAGATTCCTGGACGATCAAAAACTTTGAACGGATGCGAAAATGTTAAAGAATTATATCAAAGAAGCGCTTGCTATACAGCAGGAAGAAGGGGATGCTTCGGATGAAGCACTGAAGAAATATTTGGCAGGGATAAATTCATATAATCTAAATCAAGATCAGGAATACGACTTTCTGTATGCAAATTATCAGGCGATGTGGATTTACTCTAATTTAGGTGAGTCGGGAAAAGCGCTGCCTCTGGCTAAACAGTGTATGGCGTTGATGGCTGATACCATAAGTGCGGGTGCGATATTTCATTATACTGATATGGGGCGGTTTTATGAGGAAGTGATCCGCTATGCGACAAACAATATAGCATGGTATGCATACGAACACTCCGATAGTACCGATGAACTAGAACGCGCGCTGGAAACCATATCTCTTGGCTGTAATTATATTGACAGCCCTGATTACTTTTACGCTTTCGATACTAAAGTCCGTATCTTACTTAAATTGGGCCGAAAAGAAGAAGCTTTTAAAATCGTTTTTACTTGTCTGCAGCAATTTCCCGACTTCTCTGATTTTTCTGATATCAAGAAACAAAAGGAGTATCAGGACTGGAAAAATAACTTCGATACAGGAACTATTGAATATTCTGAGCAGGAAATGGCGTTTCTACAAAAAGCAGCCAGAATTACCACTCATTTTAAATCACTGACTTCGAAAGAACCGTTAAAGTCCCCCTTGAAGGAAGAGTCGATCCCCGAAAAGCAAATCGTTCTTATCAAGGAGGCAAGAGGTAAATACGCATTTACCGAAAATTTTTACGACGATGATGATTGCTTTTTATTGTACAAGGGTAACCTGCATATTAAACAAAACCTCGATGAAGAATGGTATGAAAAACAGCTTGAAGATATCACATGGCAAAATGATCTATTCGGCATCCTGATTGATGGCAATCTCACTGTAGAAGGCGATATCGCCCTCGACCGATGTATTCTTTCAGTCGTCAACGATGTCACCTGCGATTGTCTGTATTCCGGTGATGGCCATACATTAATACAGGGGGATGCGTATATTAAATACGGAATTTACGGTGCGTATAATGATGGTTCGCTGGAGGTAAAGGGGATACTTACTACACCCTATTTACTGGCCTACGATCATTGCATGCCCAGGAAGTCTGACGTTGGAGAATCTATTTATATAGAAGTTGGTGACTTATCTGAAACTAAGAATATACGTATCGGTGAAAGCTATGGTAGCGGATGGGGTTGGAACTGGAATTATTTTGATGATGCCGCCCGGTTGCTTACCAATGCGGTATTTATAGAGAACGATGGCGACACCGTGTTTTCCGTAGGAAAATTTTTTGACATCGTAAAACGTGGAGAAAATCCCTTTCGCCAAATCAAATAAAAATTGCGTAGCGAAATTATGTTGTCAACCAACGCAGCAGATGGCATGAACCCCCTGACGAGATCATCAGGGGGCGAATAAATATAGAAAACTACGCCACGACCTCCATCTCCATCATCACCGGATGGAAGCGGCGCTTAAAGTAGATCAGCCCGTGGCCCTGCTGGCTCAGGGTTATATTCCTGATTTCTACCAGATAGACCAGGTGGCTGCCGATGGTCTGTACCTGGCTAATCTCGCCTTCGAGACTCGCCAGTGAGCCTTTTAGCACCGGCTGGCCGAGCTCGCCTTTTTGCCAGCAGCTGAGGCCGAAACGGTCGTCCATCGTCATCCCGGTCATGCCGGCGAAGTGGCGCGCCATCTCCTCTTGCTCGTGGTTCAGCACGTTGATGCATAGCTTGCCGTTGCCCTGAAACACCGGATTCATCGCGCTGTTAGCGTTGATGCAGACCATCACCGACGGCGGCGTATCGGTCACCGAACAGACCGCGGTGGCGGTGATACCGCAGCGGCCCGCCTCGCCTTCGGTGGTGATGACGTTAACGGCGGCCGACAGGCTGGCCATGGCATCGCGAAAACGCAGACGTTGTTCATCTAATTGCATTGTGACCTCCCGCTGCCGCTTACTTCAGCAGCTTATCCAGCATGTTGATATCGGTATTGTTGTGCAGATGCGGCACCGTCCAGCCGTTCTGGTCGTACTCGGACAGGCAGCGATCCACCATCGCCATCATTTTGTCCATGTTGCCGGAGCTCTGCGCCTGACGCAGGCACTGCAGGCGAATTTCATCCTGGCTACCTGAGTAGTTGATTTCATACAGTTCGTGACGCCCACCAAACTCGCTGCCGATGGCGTCCCACATCAATTTGAGGATCTTGATACGCTCGACGTGATCCATGCCGTTCGATCCGCGCACGTATTTCGCCAGATATTCGTTGATCTGCGGATTGTTGAGATCGCGGGCGCTGGACGGCAGATAGATCAGGCCGCTGGTGACGTTGCGTTCAATAATGTTTTTGATTTTGGCGTAGGCCATCGGCGCCATCACGCGATAGGTTTGCAGCGCGGCGTGATCCGGCAGATACGCGCCGTTAACCCACGGCGTGGCTTCGGCGCACATCGAGTCGCTCAGCGCCCAGAACATATTGCGCCAGGCTACCACTTCGCCGAGATCCGCCTGTACGCCGCGGAACTCCAGGGTGCCGGTGCACTCCAGCGAGCGCTTGAGCAGGGCGGTGATAAAGTCGAGCTTCACGGCCAGACGCACGCAGGCCTGCAGCGGATACATGCGGGCGAAACCGCCTTCCATCGTCCAGCGGCGGCAGCGATCGAAGTCGCGATAGATCAGCACGTTTTCCCATGGGATCAGCACATTATCCATCACCAGGATCGCATCGTTTTCGTCGAAGCGGCTGGAGAGCGGATAGTCGTAGGGCGATCCGGTTGCTCCGGCGACCAGTTCATAGGAGGCGCGGGAGATAAGCTTGACCCCTTCGGCGTCCATCGGCGCGACAAACATCAGCGCGAAGTCCGGGTTTTCGCCCATCACCTGCGCCGACCCGAAGCCAATCATATTGTAGTGGGTCAGCGCCGAGTTGGTGGCCACCACTTTCGCGCCGCTGACGATGATCCCGGCATCGGTCTCTTTCTCCAGCTTGATATAGACGTCTTTCACTTCGTCGGCCGGCTTATGGCGGTCGATCGGCGGGTTGACGATGGCGTGGTTAAAGTAGAGGCCGGTTTCCTGGATGCGGGTGTACCAGTTACGGGCGTTCTGTTCAAACTGACCATAAAACGCCGGGTTTGCGCCGAGCGCGCAGCCGAATGCGGCTTTGTAGTCCGGGGTACGACCCATCCAGCCGTAGCTCAGGCGCGACCATTCAGCGATGGCGTCGCGCTGCTGGCGCAGATCGTCGGCGCTTTTCGCGACGCGGAAGAACTTGTGGGTATAGCCGCCGCTGCCGGTATCGGTGCCCCAGCACAGGGTATCCTGCAGCTCGGGTTTATGCAGCGCATCGTACATCTGGGCGACGGAGGCGGCGGCGTTGCGGAACGCCGGGTGGGTGGTCACGTCCTTAACGCGTTCGCCGTAGATATAGATTTCGCGGCCGTCCTGCAGGCTCTTCAGGTACTCTTCGCCAGTTAACGGGCGTTTAGCGTCTGCACGGAAATTTTCAGGTTTCATAGGTGACCTCTTCAGTATTAATCGGAATGCGATGTTAAATTTATGTTTTGTTTTTGTTGTTCAATTGAAGCGGTTAACGCGGCTTTCGTGAAGAGACTTTTAGGTCAATGGTCGGTACTTTTCAGGCGGGGTTGGGTTATGTGATCGGGGGTTGGTTTTTCTATTTTCCGGCCTGGCTCTCCGGTGAACCGACGACAAGCCAGGGCGGGTTTTGAATTTGTAGCCCGGACAGATGCGCAGCATCGCCTCCGGGAAATTCAGCGACTCTACGCTCTGCTCCCGGGGGCGGCGCTTGACGCGCCTTGCCCGGGCTACCGCCTCTCAGACGGCTGCGAACTCGCCGCGCCGTCGCCGGAAAGATCTTACGACACCGGTACTTTCTGCGCCCGATAGGCACTCGGCGAGCAGCCGACTAAGCGGTTAAAAAAGCGGGCAAAATAGGCCGGATCTTTAAAGCCCAGCTGCCAGGCTATTTCGCTAACCGCGTTGTCGGAAAATAGCAGCAGCCGTTTGGCCTCGCGCAGCTGCCTGTCGAAAATCAGCCGCTTGGGCGGCCGGTTGGCGAAGCGGCGGCAGATATCGGTTAGCCTTGATTCGGTCAGATGCAGCTCGCTGGCGTAATCCGGCACCGTCCAGTGCTGGTGATAGTGGCTATCGATCAACTGGTTAAACCGCTGGAACAGCTTGAGCTCGCCGCGTATTCCGCTGGCCGCATGATCGTCAAGTTTCGCGTTGCGCAGCAGCAGGGTGAACACCGCCTGCGCCAGCAGCGTCAGGGTATGTTCCCGCCCCGGCAGCTGCGACGTCGATTCCCGTTCAATCAGCCGCCAGTAATGCGCCAGCGCCACCAACTCCTCGGGCTTATCGGCCAGCGACAGGCAGATGCCCGGCAGACCGAAAGCCTCCCGCGTGCCGGGATAGAGCACCTCCAGCAGCGGCCAGACCAGATCCTCGCGCACCGTCAGCACATGACCGTCGCTATCGGACTCGGTGATAAAAGCGTGCGGCACCGAGGGCGGCGTCAGGACAAACAGCGGCGCCTGCACCGAATAGCGATGATCGTCGAGCTGCAGCTCAATCTGCCCGGTATCGAGAAAGTGCATCTGAAAATACTGGTCGTGACGGTGCGCCTGCATATCGCGGCCAAAAAACTCCGCCATCCGGGCAAAGGATTGGTAATGTACCTCCTCCGTTCCCAGACTCTCATCGTACTCTTTATTAATATCGATATTGGCAACAGGACTCTGGCACATAGCGGCTCCTTACGGCGTCGCGCGCGGACGCGATCCTTTCATCGGAATCGCCCAGATAATGACTGCGCCAATGATCAGCAGGGCGGCGACGAACCAAAGACCGCTGCTGAAGCTGCCGGTAATATCCTTCAGCCAGCCGATCATAAAGGGGCTGAGCGCCGATCCGATATTGCCGGTCGCGTTGATCACCGCGATACCAATCGCTCTGGCGCGCAGGCTGATCGACTGATCCGGCGTGGTCCAGAAAATGGCCATCGCGCTAAACGATCCGGTCGAAGCCATCACGATCCCGAGCAACTGGATCAGGTTATGATCGGTCGCCGACGCCAGCAGCCAGCCTGCGGCGGCGAACAGGAACGGCAGGGCGGTGTGGTGCTTACGCTCCTGGTGCTTATCGGAGTGCCGGCTCCAGTAGATCATTCCCAGAATGGTGCAAATCTGCGGGATCGCCGCCAGCAGGCCGATGGTGATATTGCTGCTGCTTTCGTTAAAGCTTTTGAGGATCTGCGGCGTCCAGATGCTGATCGCGCTGAGCGTATTGGTCAGGCAGAAGTAGGCCAGGGTGTACATCAGCACGATCGGCGTGAACACTTCCCGCCACAGGCTGCGCTGCTGCATGGCGTGATGGCTGATCGCCCCTTCCGGCTGGACCAGCGTCAGGCGGTCGTTGTCCATCATCTCTTGCAGGCATTTTTTATCTTCTGCGGTCAGCCATTTGGCCTTCGACGGCGAATCATCCAGCCAGAACCAGACCATAATACCGAGCAGCACCGACGGGAAGCCTTCCAGCAGGAACAGCCACTGCCAGCCGTGCAGATTCAACAGGCCGTCCATCGATAAGATATAGCCTGAAACAATTGACCCCAGCGCGGTGGTCACCGGCATCGCGATCATAAACAGCGCGTTGGCGCGGGCGCGGAAAAAGGCCGGGAACCAGTAGGTCAGATAGAGCAGAATGCCGGGCAGAAAACCGGCCTCGGTGATCCCCACCAGCATGCGCAGGATATAGAGGCTATTCGGCCCGGTCGCGAACATGGTGGCGGTGGAGGCGATGCCCCACAGCACCATGATGGTGGCGATCCAGCGGCGGGCGCCGACGATGCTGAGCATCACGTTGCTCGGAATGCCGAAAATGACGTAGGTCGCGTAAAACAGGGTGGTGGCAAGGCCGAACATGGTAGCGTTAAGGCCCAGATCCTGCCCCATGGTCAGCCCGGCAAAGCCGATATTGATGCGATCTAAAAACGAAAAGATAAACAGCACGAACAAAAATACGATCAGGCGACGAAAGAGCTTGTTGATAACCGACTGCTGCTGCGCCGTCAGCTGCTTGTGCTGATTAGCCGGATCGAACTTTTCCGGGATGGCAGATGATGTATCGCTCATTATCATTTTCCTCTAATGGGAATTTTGTAGGGTACTGCGGGTTGCCGGGTGGCGCTGCGCCACCTGGCGTTAATAGACGCCTGACGAACCCTCGGCGGTTTTTTCTGCGCCAAATCGTGCCGCCAGCGCTTCCGCACCGCGGGCCAGCAGGGTGGTATCGACCCCGACGGCGACAAACAGCGCGCCGAGCTGCAGGTAACGCTTCGCCAGCTGTTCGTTGGCCATCAGGATCCCTGGCGCTTTGCCCGCTGCGCGAATTTGCCCGATGGCGTGCTCAATGGCGGCCTGTACTTCCGGGTGCTGCGGGTTGCCGCTGAAGCCCATGTCGGCGCTCAGATCCGCCGGGCCGATAAACACGCCGTCCACGCCCTCGACATCGAGGATCTGCGGCAGATTGTTGAGCGCTTCGCGAGTTTCGATTTGCACCAGCACGCACATCGCGTCGTTAGCCTGATGGAGATAATCCGGGACGCGGTTCCAGCGCGAGGCCCGGGCGAGGGCGCTGCCGACGCCGCGAATACCCGCGGGCGGATAGCGGGTGGCTTTCACCGCCAGCCGCGCTTCGTCGGCGTTCTGCACCATGGGTACCAGCAGGGTTTGCGCGCCGATATCCAGCAGCTGTTTAATCTGCACCGGGTCGTTCCACGAGGGGCGCACCACCGGCTGGCTGGGATAAGGGGCGATCGCCTGCAGCTGGGTCAGTATCGTCTGCACGCTGTTTGGCGCGTGCTCGCCGTCGATCAGCAGCCAGTCGAACCCGGCCCCGGCCAGCAGCTCAGCGCTGTAGCTGCTGGTCAGTCCCAGCCACAGGCCAATCTGCGGTCGACCCGCTTTTATGGCGTCTTTAAAGGCGTTATTCATCATATTCCTCCTAGACGAACCGGCAGCTAATCGCGCCCATGGTGCCGTAATCAACGTGGAAGGTGTCGCCTTTGCGCGCCGGTACCGGACGCGTAAAGGAGCCGCCGAGAATAATCTGCCCGGCTTCCAGCTGGACGTCGTAAGGCGCCAGCTTGTTCGCCAGCCAGGCCACGCCGTTGGCCGGGTGATTCAGCACCCCTGCGGCGACGCCGGTCTCTTCAATCACGCCGTTGCGATAGAGCAGGGCGGAGATCCAGCGCAGATCCAGCTCGTCGGGTTTAATCGGACGGCCGCCGAGGATCACCCCGGCGTTGGCGGCGTTATCGGAAATGGTGTCGAAGACTTTGCGCGGGCGCTGGGTTTCCGGGTCGATGTTGTGGCAGCGGGCGTCAATCAGCTCCAGCGCCGGGATCACGTAGTCGGTGGCGTTGTAGACGTCGAACAGGGTGCAGTTGGGGCCGCGCAGCGGTTTGGCCAGCACGAAAGCCAGCTCTACTTCGATACGCGGGACGATAAAGCGGTCGGTAGGAATATCGCCGCCGTCGTGGAAAAACATATCGTCCAGCAGCGCGCCATAATCCGGTTCGCTGATTTGCGAACTGGCCTGCATCGCTTTCGAGGTCAGGCCGATTTTATGCCCTTTCAGCACGCGGCCTTCGGCGATCTTCATATTTACCCATTCGCGCTGTACCGCGTAGGCGTCTTCGATGGTGATCGTCGGGTGATCCAGCGAAATAGCGCGGATCTGTTCACGCTGTTTTTCCGCCTGGTTCAGCCGCTGGGCGATCAGGCTATGGGTATGTTTATCGAGCATAGTTGCTTCCTGTTACGTCATTCGGTGCTGCTGCGCCGGGTGGCGACGCGTAGGCGTCTTAGCCGGCCTGGGGTTTGTGGCAGTACTTGTTTTCACCCTCTCCCACCGGGAGAGGGGTGGGCCGCACCTATTTAAACAACGCGTGTACGTTGTTCTGCTTGTAGTTCAGCGTCGGGTGCAGTTCATCGATCTCAAACGACAGCGCCAGATAGCGGCTCTCCATCAGCGCGGCGAAATGGGCTTTGATCAGCGTGAACAGCATATCGCCCACGTCCTGACGGCTCTCCAGGCTGCGTCCGGTACCAATCTTTAGCGTCATATGCACGAAGGCGTAGTCATGCTGGCCATCGGCCATCTGCCAGGTATCCAGCCAGATGGCGCGACTGCGAATGCCGCCAATAGGAAAGATGCCGGTTGCCGCCAGCGCGGCGTTCACTTTGCTGAACAGACCCGGTAAATCAGCCTGCTCACGGATGTTGTTGGTACATTCAGCGATAAAATGCGGCATTCTGCGTGCTCCTTACGCCGTTTCCGGCAGCGGGAAGACGGCGTTGACCTGACCGGTGCCGGAGCTGGCAAAGAGTTCGGTAATAAACTCTACTTTGCCGTCATATTTGTCCCAGCCCAGCAGGCCCAGCAGCATCACCGTGTCGTGCATATTGCCTTCACCGAAGCAGTAGTCGGCGTACTCTGGCAGCATGGTGCAGAACTCTTTGAATTTGCCTTCGCGCCACAGCTTCACGACCCGTTCGTCCATCTGGTGATCGAACTCGCGGGTATAGCTGTTCATTCCCTCTTCGGCGCGCTGGTCGTCGATAAAACGGTGCGACAGCGAGCCGCTGGCAAAGACCGCCACGGTGCCGTCATATTTCTCAATCGCTTTAAGAATGGCTTCGCCCAGCTTGCGGCTGTCGGCAAAGTCATGGACGGTACAGAACGCCGAGATAGAGACCACTTTGAAATGCTTATCGCTGTTCATGTAGCGCATCGGCACCAGGGTGCCGTACTCCAGCTTCAGGCTTGGAATGTTGTGCGCTTTGGCGCGGACCCCGAGTTTGACCGCTTCGTCGGCGATCAGGTGGCCGAGCTCCGGATTACCGTCATAGTCATAGGTCATGTCGCGAATAAAATGCGGCAGCTCGTTGCTGGTGTAGACGCCCTGGAAATGGTCGGCACAGTTGATGTGGTAGGCGCTGTTGACCAGCCAGTGGGTATCAAAGACGATGATGGTATCCACACCCAGCTCGCGGCACCGCTTGCCGATTTCTTTATGCCCATCGATGGCTCCCTGGCGGCAGCCGTGGTTTTTACCCGGCAGTTCAGAGAGATACATCGACGGTACGTGAGTAATTTTTGCTGCTAACGCTAACTTTCCCATATCAGACTCCCCATTTTGGGATCGGATGGTCGCCCATCGAGATGCAGACGTTTTTCATTTCAGCGAACACTTCAAAGCTGTATTCGCCGCCTTCACGGCCGGTACCGGAGGCCTTCACGCCGCCGAACGGCTGACGCAGGTCGCGGACGTTCTGGGTGTTGACGAACACCATTCCGGCTTCGATGCCGCGCGCCAGGCGCAGCACTTTGCTGACGTCCTGGGTCCAGATATAAGAGGCGAGGCCGTACTCCACATCGTTGGCCAGGCGCAGACCTTCCGCCTCGTCTTTAAACGGCAGCAGACAGGCTACCGGGCCAAAAATCTCTTCCTGCGCCACGCGCATGCGGTTATCGACGTCCGCCAGCACCGTTGGCCGCAGGAAGTTGCCGTTTCTCAGATGGGCAGGCAGATCGGCGGGCTTATCCGCGCCGCCGGCCAGCAGGGTCGCTCCTTCTTCAATGCCGAGGCGGATATAGCCGGAGACTTTCTCCCAGTGCTGCTGGCTAATCAGCGCGCCCACCTGAGTGTTCGGGTCGGTAGGGTCGCCGACGCGCAGGCGATTCGCGCGTTCGGCAAAGCGTTTAACGAACTCGGGGTAGATGCTCTGCTGAATGAAGATGCGCGAGCCGGCGGTGCAGCGTTCGCCGTTGATCGAGAAAATGGTGAACAGCGCGGCGTCGAGAGCGCGCTCAATATCGGCGTCTTCGAAAATCAACACCGGCGATTTGCCGCCCAGCTCCATGGAGTACTTTTTCAGCCCGGCGTTTTTCATGATGTTGCGCCCGGTGGCGGTACCGCCGGTAAACGATACCGCGCGTACGTCATGGTGGCGTACCAGCGCATCGCCCGCCGTCCCGCCATAGCCCTGAACCACGTTCAGCACCCCCGCTGGAATGCCCGCTTCCAGCGCCAGTTCGCCAAGACGGTCAGCGGTTAGCGGCGACAGTTCGGACATTTTCAGCACCGCGGTATTCCCCAAGGCCAGGCACGGCGCCACCTTCCAGGTCGCGGTCATAAACGGCACGTTCCACGGCGACACCAGCGCGCAGACGCCGACCGGCTGCACGAGGGTGTAGTTGAGCATCTTGTCATCAACCGGATAGGTCTTACCGTTCATTTGCTGGCACACCTCGGCAAAGAACTCGAAGTTGTGCGAAGCGCGCGGGATCAGCACGTTTTTGGTCTGGTGGATCGGCAGGCCGGTGTCGGCGGTCTCCATGGCGGCGATCTCCGGGACGTTCTGGTCGATCAGATCGCCCAGCCGGCGCATCAGACGCGCGCGCTCTTTCATCGGCAGATTGGCCCATTTCGGAAATGCCTCTTTTGCCGCCGCCACCGCCTGATTCACCTCGTCAGCCCCGCCGGAGGCGACCTCCGCCAGCACTTCGCCGGTGGCCGGGTTAGTGGTATGGAAATACTCCGCGGCGGCGACGTTTTTGCCGTTGATCCAGTGGTTAATTTTTTTCATGACAGCTTCTCCTCATATGCCTGCTGGCTAATGATGTGGTTGACCAGACGGCCGACGCCTTCCACTTCGACGATCACTTCATCGCCCGGCACCACGTCCGACAGCCCCTTCGGCGTACCGGTGGCGATCATGTCGCCCGGCTGCAGGGTCATAAATTCGCTGAGGTAAGCGATCAGGAACGGAATGCTGAAGATCAGATCGGCGGTAGTGCCCTGCTGGCGCAGCTCGCCGTTGACCCAGGTGCACAGCGCCAGGTTGTGCGGATCGGGGATCGCCTCTTTGCTGACGATCCACGGGCCTATCGGCGTCAGGGTGTCGCGGCTTTTGACCCGCAGGTTGGGGCGATAGTAGTTTTCCAGGTAGTCGCGGATGGCGTAGTCGTTGCAGACGGTGTACCCGGCTACGTACTCCATGGCGTCGGCTTCGGCGACCTTACGCGCGGTTTTGCCGATCACCACCACCAGTTCAGCCTCGTAGTGCATGTACTCGACGTTATCCGGGCGCACCGACTCTTGCCTATGGCCGATAAAGGTGTTGGGCGCTTTGATAAACACCAGCGGTTCGGTTGGCGGCGTAAACGCCAGCTCGCTGGCGTGATCGGCGTAGTTCAGGCCCAGCGCGAATAGGGTGCCGTCGGCGGGCGGCAGCCAACGAAACTCGCCTTCCTTAAGCAGACTGCCGTTGGCGAGCTGGACCTGACCACGTTCATTCACCTGGACATCGTGCCGCTGTCCCTGCCACTCAATACGTGCTTGCCTCATACCAGCTCTCCTTCATCAATCACCGGGTTTTCCAGCGCCGGGAAGCCCTCGGCGAGAATACGTACGCGATCGCCGGGGCGCAGCGTAACGCGGGAGTGGGGCGTACCGATCAGAATCGCATCGCCGGGATTGAGGGTGGCGAATTCGCTCAGGGCGCTCAGCAGCTCGGCGGCGGAGCGCTGGAGATCGGCGGTAGTCCAGCTGTCCGCCTCGCGACCGTTGATTTCGGTGATGATGGTCAGGTTATCGACATCGCTGAGCGGCGCGAGTGCGCCAAGCGGACAGAAGCCGTCGCGGCATTTGGCTTTTATGGCCGGACGATAGAAGCTCTCTTCCGGCAGGCTGATGTCGTTCGCCAGCGCGTACCCGGCGATATAAGCCGCGGCGTCTTCTGCAGCGACTTTGCGCGCGGTTTTACCGACGATCAGCGCCACGGTGGCGCCACTCTGCACGGTTTCGCCTTGCGGGTAGGGAATGCTCTCGCCATCGCCGATAACGGTGTTGCGCGGTTTGATAAACCAGACCGCGGTCTTCGGCGGCGTTTTATAGGGGGCCTGTTGAAACGCTTCGCGCCAGGCGTCGAGCTGGCTGCGGTGGTTAAGCGCCACGGCGAAGATGGTACCTTTCATTTACCACTCCTCTGCTACGGATTTGGGAAGTCAGTTAATTCATTAATATGTTAATGATCATCTTTTATGCTTTGCGGGAATGTTTGGCAAACAGAAGTGAATGTTTTGTGATCGGATTAACAATAAATTTACAGATTTGTATTTTAATTATTATTAATCAATTAGATAACAAAAGCAGTTGTACCATCTGGTACTTTTCAGAGGCAGAAACCGGTTGCCTTCGGAGGGAATTAGCGCTAATTATTAACTTATTAACAGATTGGGGATTTACTTCAGAGGTATGTGATGCATGATTCGTTAACTATCGCGCTGCTGCAGGCGCGGGAAGCGGCGATGGCCCACTTTCGGCCCATCGTTAAACGCCACAATCTGACCGAGCAGCAGTGGCGTATCGTGCGTATCCTCGCCGAACATCCGTCGATGGATTTTCACGATCTGGCCTTTCGCGCCTGTATTTTACGTCCGAGCCTGACCGGCATCCTGACCCGTATGGAACGCGACGGCCTGGTGCTGCGTTTAAAACCGGTAAATGACCAGCGCAAGCTCTACGTTTCGCTGACGCCGGCGGGTTCGACGCTTTATGAAAGCGCCCAGGCCCAGGTAGAAGAAGCCTATCGCCAGATCGAAGCCCAATTTACCGTCGAAAAAATGCGTCAGCTTACCGCGCTGCTGGAGGAGTTTATCGCCCTGGGGAATGGAGCGCAGGGAGAGGGAGAGGAATAATACATTGTCCGCGCGAAAAACATCCCGGAGGCGGTGCTGGCGCACCTGTCCGGGCTACGGGTTCACAGCACGGTAGCCCGGACAGGCGCAGCGCGCCGCCTCCGGGAGAAAGCGTCCTTCAGAACAAGGTATCGAGCTCTTCCAGCACGTTATACTGCTCGTCCACCAGCAGCAGGGTTTTCCATTTATCAAACGTCAGGCACGGATGCGAGGTACCGAATACCAGAATATCGCCGACCTGCACGTCGCTGCCGGGCGCGAGGCGCAGCATACAGTGCTGGTCCATAATCCCCACGCTCTCGATCCCCTCCGCGGATAGCTGCGCGCCGTTGCGATAGCGGGCCACAGGCTGCGGCAGGCCGGCGTCAAAGGCGCAGTCGCGCTTGCCGAAGTTCACCACCGCGCGATCGGCTTCCGGCACCGACTGGACCATCGCCATCAGCTCCAGCGCTGAGGTTAAATCACCGCTCAGATCGCAGGCGATCGGATCGCGGGCCACCAGTGCTTTCTGCGCGATATCGTAGATCCCACGGTCGTGGGTGATATAGCACCCGGGGCGGATAACGATTCGGCAGCGCGCCGGTTTCTTCGCCGCCAGCCAGATATTGCACACCACGTCATACCAGACGGTACCGGCTCCGGTCAGCACAAACTCCCCCTCAACCAGATGTTCCATCCGGCAGGCCAAATCGGCGGCCTGGCGCAGCAGAGCCTCCACCTGCGGCTGCGGATCGTCGCCGTGTAACACCCCTTCATACAGTTCGAGACCGCGCAGCCTGAGGCCCGGAAGTTCCGCCGCGGCCTGCGCCAGCGCCAGCGCATCCTCAACGCTGCGGCAGCCGCAGCGCCCACCGGCCACGCCCAGTTCAATCAGCACGTCCAGCGTTTGCCGCCGTTCGTCGAAGAAAGTCGACAGCGCGCGGGCGTTGGCAAGGCTATCGATGCAGCAGATAAACTCCGCCGTACGGTAATGCGCTTTCAGGCGCGATACCGCCTGCATATTCGCCCTGCCGACCAGCTGATTGACCATCAGGACGCGCTCAACGCCGCTGGCCATCGCCGCGCTGGCCTGCCAGGCGCTGCCCACGCCGATTCCCCATGCGCCCGCCCGCTGCTGCGCCTGAAAAATCCACGGGGTCATCGTTGTTTTACCGTGCGGGGCCAGCGAGACGCCGCGCGCGTCGGCGTAACGCTGCATCCAGGCGATGTTATTTTCCAGCGCCGTTTTTTTCAGCAGCGCGGCCGGAAGGCAAACCTCCTCCGCCAGCAGATTGGCCGGTGCGGACATTATGGCGGCTTTGTGCGGAATAAGCGTATCGGAATGGTATTTCATAACACTATCCTTTTAGGGTTTATGATCGGATTAAAGCTAAGTATCAAGCTTAATATATTGAAATATATGAAATATATAATTTGTTTTTGTTTTTTGTGAATAAAAGTATCACAATTTGATCTGGTTTTTGCGTAGTTTTCCACTGTTTTTCCGCCTTGTAAATGGTTTACTTGTCGGCAGAGTTGAAAGGGAGTAATTGCGATGAAAGTTAACTGGCTTTTCAAAAACGTCACGGTCATTGACGGCAGCGGCGGACCACAGTTTCGCGGCGACGTGGCGGTGAAGGGCGATCGAATTGTGGATATGGCCCCGGCGCTGAACCTGGCGGCGGAGCAGGTGATTGACGGGCAGGGGCGCGTGCTGGCTCCCGGATTTATCGATGTGCATACCCATGACGATATCAACGTCATCCGTATGCCGGAGTATTTACCGAAGCTGAGCCAGGGGGTGACGACGGTGATTGTCGGCAACTGCGGGATCAGCGCGGCGACGGCGACCATGCACGACGGCGTACCGGACCCGATGAATCTTCTGGGTGAGGCGGAGCACTTTGTTTATCCCACCGTTGACGTTTATGCCCACGCGGTGGCGGCTGCGAAGCCGTCATTAAACGTCGGCACGCTGATTGGCCATACCGCGCTGCGTAATAACCATATGGACGATCTGTTCCGCCCGGCGACGGAGATCGAGATTGCCGGAATGCGGGTGCAGCTGCGCGACGCGCTGCGTCAGGGCGCGCTGGGGCTGAGTAGCGGGCTGGCCTACGCCAGCGCGTTTCAGTCCACCACTGAAGAGGTGATGGCGCTGGCCGAGGAGCTGGCGGCAGAAGGGGGAATTTATACCACCCACCTGCGTTCGGAGTTCGAACCGATTCTGGAGGCGCTCGACGAGGCGTTCCGCATTGGCCGCCACGGTAACGTACCGGTGGTGGTATCGCACCATAAGTGCGCCGGCGCGAAAAACTGGGGTCGCACGAAGGAGACGCTGGCTTTCTTCGATGAGATGCGCCAGCGCCAGGAGATCGCCTGCGACTGCTACCCCTATTCTGCCAGCTCGTCGACGCTGGATATGAAGCAGGTCACCGATGAGTTCGATATCGTCATTACCTGGTCGGAGGCGCAGCCCGAGCAGGCCGGAAAAACCCTGCAGCAGATTGCTGACGGCTGGCAGGTTAGCCTGCACGAGGCGGCGGCGCGGCTGATGCCCGCAGGTGCCATCTACTACAACATGGACGAGCAGGACGTGCGGCGGGTACTGCGTTATCCGGTGACCATGATCGGCTCAGACGGTCTGCCGAACGACCCGATGCCGCACCCGCGGCTATGGGGCGCGTTCCCGCGGGTCCTGGGCCACTACTGCCGAGATGAACGGCTGTTTCCGCTGACCACCGCTATCCACAAAATGACCGGTCTGTCGGCGGCGCGTTTCCAGCTGGCAGAGCGTGGGCTGGTGAAAGTGGGCTATTTTGCCGATCTGGTGCTGTTTGATCCGCAGACGGTGCGCGATGTCGCCAGCTTCTCCGACCCGAAACAACCGGCGGACGGTATCGAGGCAGTGATGGTTAACGGCGTGATGAGCTACGGCAGCGATAAAAAGATTACCGGGCGCGCAGGGCGTTTCCTGCGCCGCCGAATGAACTAAGGAGAGAAAAATGAGCATTAAACGTTATGGCGTTGAGGGCGGTACCGGGACCGGTGGGCAGCATCTGCCGTTCGCGCGCGCGGTGGAGGCGGGGGGCTGGCTGTACGTTTCCGGCCAGACGCCGATGAAGGAGGGTGAAGTGGTGGAAGGGGGCATCGTTGACCAGGCGCGTCTGGCGATTCAGAACTGTGTGGATATCATGACCGAAGCGGGCTACACCCTGGCCGACGTGGTGCACGTCAAGGTGATCCTCACCGATGCGCGCTATTTTCAGTCTTTCAATAAAGTATTCCGCGAGTTCTTTGGCGACAATCCGCCTGCCCGTATCTGCTGCGTAGCGGACCTGGTAGTGGATTGTAAAGTTGAAGTGGATGTGACCTGTTATAACGCGGCTCGCGTATAAAAATTTATTAACCAGAAATATAAACAGGATTTTTGAGCGCTGAATTCATTCAGCGCTTCGTAGCCTTTTACCTACTCAACTGGCAGGATGTGAATTATGAATAGTCATATCTTTTTAGTCGGCTTTATTATTTACGCGCTGGCCATGATTTGGCTTGGCTGGTACGTGTCGCGTAATCAAAAAAGCGGAGAAGATTTTTTACTCGGCGGCCGTTCCTTACCGCTGTTTCTGACCCTGGGCTCTACCGTGGCGACCATGGTGGGCACCGGTTCAAGCATGGGCGCGGTTGGCTTCGGCTACAGCAACGGCTGGGCCGGGATGCTGTACGGCGTGGGCGGGGCCATCGGTATTTTGCTGGTCGCCTGGCTGTTCGCCCCGGTGCGCAAGCTGCGCTTTATGACCATGAGCGAAGAGCTCTCTTATTATACTGGCGGTAGTCATTTAATTAAAAATATCGTCGGCATAATGATATTTGTGGCCTCTATTGGCTGGCTGGGGGCGCATATTCTTGGCGGCAGCATGTATTTATCCTGGGCGACGGGAATAAATCTGACGCTAGCGAAAATTATTATCGCTCTGGCCTTTGCGATTTACGTCATCATCGGCGGTTATTCTGCGGTGGTGTGGACGGATACCATTCAGGCATTAATTCTGTTTTTCGGTTTTATCCTGATGGCAATTCTGGCGGTGGTTCACGTCGGGGGATGGGATGCCATCGTCCAGGCGATGGATCCCAAGGCGATGAGCCTGTTTGCGGTCGATAAACTGGGGGCCATTCCGGCGCTATCGCTGGCGATGGTCATCGGCGTCGGCGTGCTGGCGACCCCTTCCTATCGCCAGCGTATTTACTCGGGGAAAGATGTCTCTTCGGTGCGCCGCTCGTTTGTCTATACCGGCGTGCTGTATCTGTTTTTCTCGGTGCTGCCGGCGATTATCGGCATGGCGGCATGGACCATGAACCCCAATCTCGAGAACAGTAATTACGCCTTCCTGTTCGCCACCAGCTTCTTACCGGCGATCCTCGGGCTGGTGGTGCTGATTGCCGGGCTTTCGGCCACCATGTCCTCGGCCAGCTCTGACGCGATAGCCGCCGTGGCCATCATGATGCGTGATGTTTATACCCTCATCACCGGGAAAATGCCCCCTGCGGATAAAGCGATAACGCTCTCCCGCTGGATGCTGGCGTTCGTTATCGGCCTGGCGATGATTTTCGCCCTGACCTCGAACGATATCATCAGCTATATCACCAAAATGATCTCCATGCTGATGTCCGGTCTGTTCGTCTGTTCGATTCTCGGTCGCTTCTGGCTGCGCTTCAACTGGCAGGGCGCGTTTACCGCGCTACTGAGCGGCATGCTGGTTTCTCTTGTGGTTCTGATGAAAGCCGACTGGCTGGCTTACTGGGGGAACCCGTGCATTCCGTCGGTCGTCGGCAGCTTTGTTTTCGCGATTTTTGTCACCCTCTTGACGCCAGCCAGCAAAGTTAGCCGTGAGCAGGCGCTGGAAATGATCACGCAGGAGCGTGAAGGTCAGGCGATGCCGGCGAAGACGACGGTGCAGGTCTCAGGAGAAGCACAATGAAGGACTATATTGCCGTCGACTGGGGCTCTACCCAGCTGCGCGGCTGGCTGATTCGCAATGGCCAGTGCGTCGAAACAAAGCAGCTGCCGCTGGGTATCACCCGCCTGAACGGACGAGCGCCTGCCGACGTATTCGTGGAGCATTTGGCCCCCTGGCGCGGCGCGGAGGCGCTGCCGGTGCTGATGGCCGGGATGATCGGCAGCGATGCGGGCTGGCAAGCGGTACCGTATCTGGACTGTCCGGCAGCGATCGACGCGCCAGGGCAGCAGCTATGCGCCGTTGCTGAAGGCGTGTGGATTATTCCCGGCCTCAAGATTGAACAGGACGGGGATTTCAACGTGATGCGCGGCGAAGAGACACAGCTGCTGGGGGCCTGGCAGCTGGCGCCGGCGGAGTGTTACGTGCTGCCGGGCACCCACTGCAAATGGGTACAGGTGGCGAACGGCGCGGTGCGTCATTTTGCCACGGCGATGACCGGTGAACTGCATCATCTGCTGATGACGCAATCGCTGATCGGCAAAGGGCTGCCGGTCCAGCAGCCGGATGAGACGGCGTTTGAACGGGGGCTGGAAAAAGGACTGGCGCAGCCGTCGCTGATTAGCGAACTGTTTGTCGCCAGGGCCGCCCGGGTGCTGGGAGGTCTGGCCGCGACCTCGGTCAGTGACTATCTCTCCGGGCTGCTGATTGGCGCGGAAGTGGCGACCCTGGGGGAGCGTTACCGTATCTCTGGCGTCACGCTGGTTGGCGACCCGGCGCTGAATACCCGCTACAGTCGGGCGATGAAGGCGCGCGGAATGACGGTTAACAGCTGCAGCGGCGATGAGGCGCTGCTGAGCGGCATGGCGAGGATAATGCATGGACAAGATTAAACTGGTGGCGATTTTACGCGGTATTCGCCCCGCTGAGGCAGCGGAGCATATTGAGACGCTGATAGAGGCAGGATTTCGCTATATCGAAATTCCGCTCAATTCGCCGGACTGGCAGCAGAGTATTCCGCAGATGGTCGCGCGCTTTGGCGAGCAGGCGGTGATTGGCGCGGGAACGGTACTTAAGGTGGAACAGGTCGATTTTCTGGCCGATGCCGGAGCGAAGCTTATCGTGACGCCGAATACTGAGCCGACGACGATCCGCCGGGCGGTGGCGCGCGGAATGCGGGTTTGCGCCGGGTGCGCCACCGCGACCGAGGCGTTTAACGCGCTGGATGCCGGGGCGCAGTGGTTGAAAATTTTCCCGTCTTCCACTTTTGGCCCGGACTACATTCGGGCGCTGAAAGCGGTGCTGCCGTCGGAGGTGCCGGTGCTGGCGGTCGGCGGCGTGACGCCGGAGAATCTGGCAAGCTGGGTAGAGGCCGGGTGCGCCGGCGCTGGCCTGGGAAACGATCTGTATCGCGCCGGGCAGGCCGTGGAACGTACCCGTCAGCAGGCGGAGAGGTTTATCGCCGCCGCCCGCTGCGGTTAATCGCCCAGCGGCTGGCGATCGACGCCGCCGCGGTGGCTGTCGAGCGCCAGCTTAATCCGGCGCAATCTGCCTTTTGCCTGAGTTTTGTTGGCCATCGCCAGTTCGGTGGCCAGCACGTCAACCATCGCCAGCATCGCATAGCGTGAAGTGCTGGGCTTGAAAATGTAGTCGTTTTCGCGCACCAGCAGCGGCAGCACCAGATCCGCCTGCTCCGCCAGCGGCGTTCCGCCGGGGGTGATGGCAATGACCTTTGCGCCGTACTGCCTGGCAATCGCCGCGCTCTCGATGATTTCCTGGGTATAGCCGCCCAACGACAACACGATAACCACATCCTTTGGCGTCACCGCCGAGCTCATCATGCGCACCAGCAGACCGTCGTTCTGGCTGACAACCGGGAGGCCGAGGCGAAACAGGCGATACTGGATCTCCTGAGCGCAGATGGTAGAGCCGCCGCCCATCCCGAGCGCCAGGATCTGCCGCGCGTCGCTCAGCCAGCTCACCGCACGCTTCAGCGCTTCAATGTCCAGCGCCCGGCGGTTGGTTTCCAGCACGCCGATGATCGACTCGTAGATCCCCTGTACGCCCTCAAGGTCCGGGACATCGAGGATAAATCGCTGTCCGACCGCCAGAGATTGCGCGAGCCTCATCTTCAGCTCACGGACGTCTTTACAGCCGAGCGCCCGGGCAAAGCGGGTAACGGAGGCCTGGCTGGTGTGGGTCAGACGCGCCATCTCCGCGATGGGCAGCTCCGCCGCCGCCGCGACATCATCGAGAATGAACTGCGCGATGCGCTTTTCGGTCGCCGTGAGTTCCACAAAGCGATCGGTTATGCAGGAAATGATATCGATTGACCAGGACATACGGGTATCAACAGGTAAGTTATCAATGATACTTTGTACCATATTCCGCCGCTGAAATCAGCGCCGGAGGCTACAGCGTTAGGCGCATGGCGCAGCGCGTCTCCGGCGGCAGACCGTGTTCCGTTTCCAGCTCCCTTTTCGCCGCCAGTCCCGCCAGTAGTCTTCGCTCACTTAACATTGAAAACCCCAGTCGCGTGTAAAACGGCGCGTTCCAGGGCACATCGCGGAAGGTGGTGAGCGTGACCGCCGGATAAGCCGCCTGGCGGGCTGTCTCAATGACCTGCTCCAGCATCATGCGGCCAATGCCTCGCCCCTGCCATGCCTGATGAACGGCGATCTCGACGATAAACAGCGCATCATCCAGCGGTTCGCTCAGCAGGAAGCCTATCGGTTGGTCATCGGCCACGGCCAGCAGGCTGTGGTCAGTTTCAAGGAACAGCCGGTGGCGCTCGGGGCTTATCACTTCGCTTTCCGCCAGCCAGGCCAGCGCCGGAATCTGGCGAAAAGCCTGGGCCGCCGAGCGCTCAATGGCGGGCAGAAGAGGGATGTCTCTCTCCTCAGTCAGGCGTAACGTCGCGGCGGCGGTTATAGTGTTAGTTTTCATCACCTCAGCATAGCAGCCTCCGGGAGAAATGTATGGAGCTTACCGCCGTTTCCGCCACTCAGTTTAGCGTCGCGCAGCTGACGACGATCCTTTGCGACTGTTTCGAAGATTACCTGGTTCCCGTCACGCTGTCGGTAGAGGTTTTTGTCCAGCGTTTTAACGCCGAAGGGCTGAGCCTGCTGGATTCCTGCGTCTGGCTGGATGGTGATGTCCCTGCGGCGATGGCCGTTGTCGCCCGGCGCGGCGATGAAGCCAGGCTGGCGGCATTTGCGATGCGACCCGCGTATCGCGGAAAGGGCGTCGGACGCCGGCTGATGGGGTCGCTGCTGGATGCATTGCGCGAGCAGGGCGTACGGCGGATGTGGCTGGAGGTTATTCGCGATAACCACGCTGCGGTAGCGCTGTATCGATCGCTGGGCTTTGAGATCCGGCGCGGGCTGTGCGGCTATTTCAGCGCGCAGGCTGGGAGCGACGGGCCCTCCGTATTACAGGATGATGATGTACTGGCGCTGGCGCGCAGGGCCGGCGCCGAGATTAATGGCCAGCTGCCCTGGCTCATGGACCCGTTTACCTTCAGCACCCTGCCGTGTCGGGCCATGAGTTTCCATCACCAGGCTTTCGCCGTGCTGGCCACCTTATCCAGCAGGCCGCAGCTGCAGTTTTTATGGGTCGAGCCCGCCGCACGCGGGCGCGGGCTAGGGCGGGAAATGCTGATAGCGCTTGCCCAACGCTTTCCGGGGCTCGGGACCTCGGTGACCATCCCGGAACGCTTTACCCCCCTGTTCCAGGCCGCCGGCTATACGCCTGGGGTATTAAAACAGTATGAAATGAGCGCAACGCTGAGCGCCCTGCCATCAGCAGGGCGTTAAGATTCAGCCGTTACGCGGGTCGCTAATCGGCTGACGGACCAGGAAAATATAGGCCAGCGCGCCGAGGGCGGTGACGCAGCCGCAGATCACCAGCGCCAGCTGGAATGAGTGGGTGGTATCGACAATAAACCCGGTCACTACCGGCGCGAAGGAGGCGCAGATAAAGCTGGCGAAGTTCTGGATGCTGCCGACGGACGCGGTCATTCTTGATGCCACCGCGACGTGAATTAAACCCCAGCAGGAAGTACCGGCAAAGTGGATGCAGAACAGCGCCATGCCGATTAACAGCACCGCAGCGATAGAGGTGGTGGCATGCGGCACGATCAGCGTAAACGCGGCGGAGCAGAACATCCCGGCAATAATACAAATTTTACGGCTTTTGATCGGCGCCATGCCGCCTTTAACCAGCCAGTCGGTAACGTAACCGTTGATGAGCATACCGGCGGCGCCGAACAGAAAAGGAATGGCGGCCATAAACCCGGTACTTTTCAGATCGAGGTTATACGCCGTTTGCAGGTAGCCCGGCAGCCAGGCCAGATACAGCCAGGCGGTATAGTTGATGCCGCTGAAGCCCAGCATCATTCCCCACATGGTTTTGTTTTTAAACAGGCTGCGCCATTCGGCAAAGCTCAGCGGGTCACGGCGAACGTTGACGCTTCCGGCATTAAGGTAGGCCTGCTCATCGGCGGTGAGGGGGATATCCTCCCGGTTGCGATAGAGCATATACCAGCCGATAGCGACGAAGATCCCCAGCACGCCGATGGTAATGAACATCCAGCGCCAGCCCATCATCAGCATCATCGCGGCAAGGATCGGCGGGCTGATCGCGACGCCAATCGTCGAGGCGGCGTTAAAGAAGCCCATCGGGCGGCCGCGCTCTTTAATATTAAACCAGTCGTTGATCACCTTGACGCCGCACGGGTTCATCGGCGCTTCGCCGATCCCCATGCCGATACGCACCAGCACGAACTGGGTAAAGCTATGTACCATCCCGGAGACCGCCTGGAACAGCGACCAGAAAAACATGCCCAGCCCCAGCATGATGCGCGGGCCTTTACGGTCCAGCAGCGGCCCGCAGGGGAGCTGGGCGATGCCGTAGGCCAACGAGAAAACGGACAGCAATGCGCCGATTTCGGTGGCGCTGAGCCCCAGCTCTTCGCGAATCGTTAAGTTCGCGACGGACAATGAACTTCTGTCGAGGTAGTTAATCACCGCCGCCAGAAATAACAGGATCATTGCCGTTGTCTGAATTTTTTTAATGCGCGCGCTGCGCGTTAACGTATTATTTAACGGAACGCTGGCAGTCTCCGCCTTTCCTTTATCAAAGGTTGTCTGCGGGTCGATAGTTATATTTCGTGATTCCACGCCTGACTCCTGGTTATTCTATTTGAACGACAAGTGACATCGAATGGTTTAAACCCACCCACCTATTTCACAGTAAAGTAAGTCGACTTGTTTTCAGCATAAATAACCTTTTTTCTGGCACTGGATTATGTTTTGAGAACTGTGCTGCTGATAATCATTTTCTGTTTTTAATCGGTACTTAATGAGCCAGGGATTCGCTCTGCCTGAGCGAGTTAATCATCGATTGCTTCGCCGAGTTCAGGTGGTTACGCAGCGCCAGATTGGCGTCCAGATCGCTGCGGCAGATAAGCGCGCTCAGGATGGTCATATGTTCATCAATGGCGATGATATTACGCTGTTTAAGGTCACTCTCATCCCACTGATAGTGAAAGTGGAAAATCACGGAAATAATCTCAAGCGATTGATTGAAAAATATATTCTCAGCCGCGGACAGGAGCAGCGAGTGAAAGTCGCGATCGAGCTGGGAAAACATACGAAAGCTGTCGCCGATGCTGTCACGCAGTGCGCGATGGCGCTCAAGCAGGGTTTTCGCCTGCAGCCAACGGGCGTCGTTGTCCGGGAGATTGAGAAAATGCTGAAGCGCGTGGGTTTCCAGCATTTCCCGCAGCTCGAACAGCTGCTCAGCCCAGGATTGCTCAAATTTCTTCATGTTCCACTGGCCGCGCTTTTCGCTTTCAATCAGGTTGTAGCGGCTGAATTTCAACAAAAATTCCCTCACTACGACCGGACTGACGCCGGCAGCACGCGCCAGCTGCAGCTCGGAAAACATCTCTCCGGCGCGCAGCTGACGCTGGTTAATCATGGTGAAAAACGCCTGCTCAAAGAGACGGTTCTGCTCGGCCAGCGAGGCGCTGGAGCCATCGAAGCCGTCCTGCATCTCCGGCTGGCGAAGGATCTGATAATCCCGAGCGTTCTGACGCAATACGCCCCGCTCGCACAGGTGGCTGAGGATATGGCGCACGGTGGTGCGGCTGATGTTGTACATCTCCGCCAGCGCGCTTTGTGAGGGCAGCGGCGACGGAAGAAAGCCGCGCGCCATATCGTTAATGACCTGGTTAATGACGTTGTGACGAAGGTTTTGCGAGCGGCTCATTATACATCTCCATTTTTTAGCTATTAAAGCCGGATTTAAAACAGTTTTGTGCGTGAGATTTCACAATTTTTGCAATGAATTTATTCTCACCTCTGTTTTTCATCGATATCTAAGCCAACAAATACGGAGGCAATTATTATGACGTCGATGAATACATTAGTTTGTCAGGAACCTAAAATATTGCGCTGGGAAAAACGCCAGATTCCCATTCCCGGTGATGATGAAGTGCTCATTAAAATAAAAACGGTGGGGATTTGTGGTACGGATATTCACGCCTGGGGAGGGAATCAACCTTTTTTTAGTTATCCACGCGTGCTCGGACATGAAATATGCGGCGAGATTATCGGTCTCGGTAAAAATATTCTTAACTTGAAAAGCGGACAGCAGGTAGTCGTCATACCTTACGTTGCCTGCCGTCAGTGTCCGGCCTGTTTGAGCGGCAGGACTAATTGCTGCGAGAAAATTTCGGTGATCGGCGTGCATCGGGACGGCGGGTTTAGCGAGTACCTCTGCGTGCCGGTAAAAAATCTGCTGGTGGTGGATGACGTCGAGCCGGAAGCCGCAGCGCTGATTGAGCCTTTCGCCATCAGCGCCCACGCGGTGCGTCGCGCCGCTATCCAGCCGGGAGAGCAGGTGCTGGTGGTCGGCGCGGGACCCATTGGTCTCGGGGCGGCGGCTATCGCTAAAGCCGACGGGGCGCAGGTGGTGGTGGCGGATACCAGCCCGGCGCGGCGCGACCATGTGGCGCAGCACCTTGGTCTGGCCACGCTCGACCCTTCTGACCCGCAATTCACCGAGCAGCTGTGTGACATGTTTGGTGGTTCGCTGGCGCAGAAGGTGATCGACGCCACGGGGAATCAGCAGGCGATGAACAACACGGTAAATTTAATCCGTCACGGCGGCAGCATCATTTTTGTTGGCCTGTTTAAAGGTGAACTGCAGTTCCCGGACCCGGAGTTTCATAAGAAAGAGACAACCATGATGGGCAGCCGTAATGCGACGGAAGAGGATTTCGCCAAAGTCGGACGTCTAATGGCTGAGGGAAAAGTGACCGCCAGAATGATGCTGACCCACCGTTACGATTTCAGGTCGCTGGCCGAGATTTACGAAAGCGAAGTGATTAACAATCGCCAGCTTATTAAAGGCGTCATTCATTTTTAGCAGGAAAGGCTATGAAATCGTTAAACAGACAAGATTTTCCCGGGCCGCACTACCCGACGCGCGTGATTCAGTTCGGCGAGGGCAACTTCCTGCGGGCGTTTATCGACTGGCAGCTGGATCGGCTGAATGAGCAAACCGATCTGGCGGCAGGGGTGACCATTATTCGCCCGATCAACACCGAGTTTCCGCCGTCGCTCAATACCCAGGATGGACTTTACACCACGGTGATCCGCGGGCTGGACGAACGTGGCGAGGCGGTCAGCGAAGCGCGGATTATTCGCTCCGTTAATAACGAGATCAACCCCTGGCATGATTTTGCTGGCTATCTGGCGCTGGCTCGTAATCCGGCGATTGAGTTCGTATTTTCAAATACCACTGAAGCGGGTATTAGCTATCATGCCGGGGACCGGCCTGACGATAAGCCGCCGGTCAGCTTTCCGGCGAAGCTGACCCAGCTGCTGCTCGAACGTTTCCGCCATTTCAACGGCGCAGCGGATAAGGGGTGGACGATTATCCCCTGTGAGCTGATCGACTACAACGGCGAAGCGCTGAAGGCGCTGGTGCTACGCTACGCCGACGAGTGGCAACTGCCCGCGGCTTTTCGCGACTGGGTTGAGACCGCCAATACATTTTGTTCAACGCTGGTTGACCGTATCGTCACCGGTTATCCGCGCGAGGAAGCGGCAAAGCTGGAGGCGGAACTGGGCTACCATGATGCTTTCCTGGATACCGCCGAATACTATTGGTTATTCGTCATCCAGGGATCGCAGGCGCTGGCGGAGACGCTGCGGCTAGATCGCTACCCGCTCAATATCCGTATCGTAGAGGATATCCGGCCCTACAAAGAGCGCAAGGTTGCCATTCTTAACGGCGCGCATACCGCGCTGGTGCCGGTGGCGTGGCTGTGCGGTGTCGATACCGTTGGCGAAGCGATGCATGATCAGGCCATACGCCATTATGTGCAGCAAACTATCGACGAGGAGATTATCCCGGCGCTGGATTTACCCGCCGATGAGCTACGGCAGTTTGCCGATGCCGTGACCGGGCGCTTTCTTAATCCCTGGATTCGCCATCAGCTACTCTCCATCGCCCTGAACGGCATGACTAAGTTTCGTACCCGGATCCTGCCGCAGCTGCTGACGAATATTCGCCGGCACGGCACGATCCCGCCGCGGCTAACGTTTGCCCTGGCGGCGCTCATCGCCTTCTATCGCGGCCAGCGCGACGGACAGACCTATCCGTTGCAGGATGATGACGTCTGGCTAACCCGTTTTGCCGAAGGATGGGCGCAGGTGGCGCGCGGCCGCCCGCTGCATGAACTGGTCACGGAAGTCCTGCAGGATGCAGCGCACTGGGGTGAAGATCTGACGGCAATACCGGGGCTTGCCGATCAGGTCACGCGGTATCTGGAAATGATTTTGAGCGCGGGGATGCGGGAGGCCCTGAGGCGGCTGTAGTCGGTTTGTTGTGCGGCGTCCGCGGATTTGGACGCCGTTTTTTTTGTGCTCTGAACCGCAAAAAATAAATTAAGCGCCAATGGTTGGCAGATTTCCCGCATCATAAGAGCCTATCCCATTAGGGCTATTTTGCTTGCCATTTTGAACCTGGACAGTGCTCAGAATCCTCACGTACTACGTGTACGCTCCGGTTCTTCCGCGCTGGCCGTGTTCAAACTGCCTGCGCCAATAACGCCTACTGGAAGAGGCTCTAAGTACCTATGATGGCATTGATGGGGGATGCGATGCGTAAAACGGAACTATTGGCTTTTCTGCAAAATCAGACCGATTTTTTTGATCCGGATAACCTGAGCGAGGTCTTCACCGCCGGCTACCTGGCCCGGCGTTTTGCCATGCAAAGAAATACCGCCAGCCACTATCTGAATCAGCTGGTGGCCCAGGATGTGCTGGTGAAGATTAATACCCGTCCGGTCTATTTTCTGCATAAGGCCGCCTTCTGCCAGCAGTTTTTCCCCCTTTCCCGCAGCGAGTACACCAGCATGGCGGAGCTGCTCGCGGAGAGCGATCGACAGCCGGAGCAGGCGGATCATTTTTCATTGCTTACCGGCCATGACGGTAGCCTGCGCAAGCCGATCGAACAGATGAAAACCGCGCTGTTTTATCCCAACGGTGGCCTGCCGCTACTGATCGTCGGCGACAGCGGAACTGGCAAAAGCTATATGGCGGAGCTGATGCATGAGTTTGCCATCGCCCAGGGACTGCTGCCGCCCGATGCGCCCTTTGTCAGCTTCAACTGCGCCCAGTATGCCAGCAACCCGGAGCTGCTGGCCGCCAACCTGTTTGGCTACGTGAAAGGCGCGTTTACCGGCGCGCAGGGCGATAAAGCCGGGGCGTTTGAAGCGGCAAACGGCGGCGTGCTGTTTCTCGATGAAGTCCACCGTCTGGATGCGCAGGGACAGGAGAAGCTCTTCACCTGGCTGGATCGCAAAGAGATCTATCGGGTGGGAGAAACGGCGCAGGGGATGCCGATATCCCTGCGGCTGGTGTTTGCCACCACCGAAGATATTCACAGCACGTTTCTGACCACCTTTATTCGTCGTATCCCGATCCTCGTTAGCCTGCCTGATTTACAGACCCGCAGCCGCCACGAGAAAGAAGCGCTCACGCTGCAGTTTTTCTGGCAGGAGGCGCGCACGCTCGCCGCCCGGCTGCAGCTGACGCCCCGGCTTTTGCAGGTGCTGACGCACTACGTATATCGCGGTAACGTCGGTGAGCTAAAAAACGTGATTAAGTACGCCGTTGCGTCAGCCTGGGCCAGGGCTCCGGGCAGCGAGAAGCTGAACGTCACGCTGCACGATCTGCCGGAAAATATCATGGCCGCGACGCCGGCGCTTAGTGAACCGATGGGCCATGAAGAGCCGCTGCTTATCGAACCGCAAACCAGCCTGGTCTGGCTGCTGCGCGCGCGCGACCCGGTTCAGGGGCTGATTTATGATACTCAGTGCCGCGTTCTCGCGCTGTATGAGGCGGTGCTGAGCAAAAAAAGGCTCTGGGAAGAAGCGCAAAAAAGCATGGGCGAGGAGATTGAAACCCTCTTCGATCGGCTGATATTTGATAATCACGATACCCAGAGTTCGCATATGCTGCTGCTGATAACGCATCAGGTGCGGGAGGAATTTTATCGCCTTGAAAAGCGCTTCAATATCCAGTTTAACGGCAACTGTATTTATGCTCTAAGCCACTACCTGATTCATCGTTCCCGCCAGGCGCAGTCGACGATGAGCAACGAGAAAAGCCGCCAGCTGGAGGATTTCCTGGCGCAAAAATATCCGTTGCTGTATCGCTTTTGTGAAGAGATCCTCGCCGCGCTGGCGCTGAAGCTGGACATTGAACCCCGGCGTATTGACCTGCTGTTGCTGGTGCTGTGGTTACAGAAAAATGGCGCCATTAGCCAGCAGCAGGTGACCCGGGCAATTATCCTCGCCCACGGTTACGCCACCGCCAGCAGTATCGCTAACGTGGCGAACCGGTTGCTGAAAAGCCAGCTGTTTGAGTCATTCGATATGCCGCTTGATGTCACGCCGGAGGCTATTGCTAACCAGGTGATGGCCTATATTGAGAGTCACGCGCTGGCCTCCGGACTGGTCATCCTGGTCGATATGGGTTCGCTGAACGCCATTCATAGCCATTTTAACCGTCGGCTGACGACGCCGATGGCGATAATTAATAACGTCTCGACCGGGATGGCGATGTACGTCGGCGAGCGAATTTTGCAGGGCGACATGCTGGAAGATATCGTCCGGGAGATCCGCGGTGACCTCGCGATCGAGCATCAGCTCTATTACCCGCAAACGGACAAACCGCGGGCGATTCTTACGACCTGCGCCACCGGCCTGGGAGCGGCGGCGAATCTGTCGGCGCTGTTAAAAGCCAGCATCCCTGAAGCACTGGGGATCGATATTGTGGCATGCGATGTGGAGACGCTCGCCGATCCCGCGCGGCGGCAGCCGATGCTGAGCCGCTATGAGGTGCTGGCGATCGTCGGAACCCTGGACCCGCAGCTTGCCGATCTGCCGTGGATTTCGCTGGATTCGTTAATCTCCGGCGAAGGGAGCCGCCCGCTGATGCGCATCTTCGGCGAGCTGGCCACCGCTGAGCAGGTCAGCGAAATCAATAACCTGATCCTGAAGAATTTCTCGCTGCGCCGGGTGATCGAGTCGGTGACGATCCTCGATACCGGTAAAGTGATCAATCAGGTTGAGCAGTTTTTACTGCGCTATGAGCATCTGGCCGGCTGCGATGTGCCTAACGATCGCAAGGTAGCGCTGTATGTGCATATCAGCTGTCTGATAGAGCGCCTGATCCGCAACGCCTCGCCATCCCATTATTCCGGAAGGCAGTGTCCGCAGAGCGAGCTGGCGACGCTCCGCGAGGCTTTTAGTGTCATAGAGAGTGGATATAGTGTCAAAATCCCCGCCGTAGAGCTGTACTACATTCACGATATTCTGACGCGGGAAACGGAATTTATTCAGGAAGATCAAGAGTTTTAATCCCCTTCATTAGTTGATCCTTGCGCTAGCCGGCGCGCCACTGTTTCTGGCACGCCGGTTGCAATCAAGAAAGCAGTGGAATGCGCTTTCGAGGTAAGGATGAAACGACACTATATTTTTGCCAGCCATGGCACCTTTGCTAACGGTTTGCTGAACTCCGTGGAGCTGATCCTCGGTAAACAGCCGGATATTCATACCCTGTGCGCCTACGTCGAGGAGGAGGCCGACCTCACGCAGCAGGTGGAGACGCTGCTGGCGCGTTTTCCCGCCCAGGATGAGCTGATTGTGATTACGGATATTTTCGCCGGTAGCGTCAATAATGAATTTGTGCGCTTTCTATCGCGCCCGCACTTTCATTTATTGTCCGGCTTAAATCTGCCGCTGATTATTGATTTGCTCATTTCAGCTGGCGAAGAGAATACCGAAAAATTAATTTCTGAAGCATTAATAAGCGCCAAAGAGAGCATTCAGTACTGCAATCAGACGATTGCCAGTGCGATGACTATTGATAAAGACTTCTGAAATGAGGGAACACTATGATTACGCTATTAAGGGTTGACCATCGATTACTTCACGGCCAGGTTGCCTTTTCCTGGACGCAGTATGTCGGCGCTGATTGCATTTTAATTGCCAACGATAATGTCCCTGATGATGAGCTACGGAAAACGACGATTAAGCTCGCTAAACCCCCTTCAGTCAAACTGGTGATTAAAAATATTAACGACTCTATTGAATCGATAAAAAGCGGCGTGACCGACAAATATAATCTGTTTATCGTCGTGGAATCGGTAAATGATGCCTGGCGGATTGCCAGCGCCGTCGAGGAAATTAAAAGTATTAATCTCGGCGGAATTAAAGCCAAAGAGGGCAGTAAAAATATCTCTAAGGCGATTAATTTACTCCCGGAAGAAATAGAGCAACTGCAGCAACTGGTTGGGAAAGGCGTCGAAGTTGAGATTCGCCAGGTCCCTAACGACCGCAAACAGCTTTTTGCGGAATGCGTTTAATTCCGCGGAGGACAGATTATGGTAGAGGCTCTCTTACTGGGGCTGGTGGCGTTTATCGCGCAATCGGAATATGCATTAGGAACGTCGCTGATTTCGCGGCCTATCGTGACCGGGCTGCTGACCGGGCTGGTGCTGGGGGATGTACAAACCGGCGTCATCATGGGCGCGACGCTTGAGCTGGCCTTTATTGGCTCTTTCTCGGTCGGCGCATCGATTCCGCCTGATGTAGTAACCGGCGGTATTCTCGGCGTGGCGTTCGCCATTACCTCCGGCGCGGGAACGGAAACGGCGCTGCTGCTTGGCCTGCCCATCGCCACCCTGACGCTGATCCTGAAAAACGTCTATCTGGGGATGTTTATTCCGATGCTCAGCCAGAAGGCTGACGGCTATGCGGAGCGGGCGGATACCCGCGGCATTGAACGTATGCATTTGATTGCTGGCTTCGGGCTGTCGCTGATGCTCGCCACGGTGGTCACCGTGTCATTCCTGGTCGGCAGCAATGCGGTGAAATCCCTGCTTGACACGATCCCGGAATTTATCAAACACGGGCTCAGCGTCGCCACCGGCATCATTCCGGCCCTCGGCTTCGCAATGCTCGCCAGGCTACTGATTAATAAGAAAGTTGCGCCGTACTTTTTCCTCGGTTTCGTGCTGATGGCCTACCTGAAAATTCCGGTAACCGGCATCGCCATTCTCGGCGCTATTGTGGCGGTGGTCATGGTTAACGTCACCGCGTTGAGCTCACCTCGTACGACGACAGAACAAGGAGTCAGCGATGACGACGAAGATGATTTCTGAAGAAACTCTGCAGCCGCAGGCGCAGGAAGAGGCCCGTATTACGCCGCGCGATCTACGCCGGGTCTTCTGGCGCTCCTTCCAGATGGAGTTCTCCTGGAACTATGAGCGGCAGATGAATCTTGCCTTTGTTTACGCCTTGATTCCGGTGCTGAAAAAGCTCTATCCGCGCAAAGAGGAGCTGGCCGGGGCGTTAAAGCGACATCTGGTGTTTTTCAATACCACGCCGCATATCGTCACCCTGCTGCTGGGGATCACCGCGGCGATGGAGGAGAAGAATAGCCAGCAGAAGAACATGGACGCCAACGCGATTGATAACGTCAAAGCGTCGCTGATGGGGCCGCTGGCCGGGCTGGGGGACTCCTTCTTCTGGGGCACGCTGCGCCTGATCGCCACCGGCATCGGCACCAGCCTGGCCCTGAAAGGCAACATTCTCGGTCCCATCCTGTTTCTGCTGGTGTTTAACGTGCCGCACATCCTGGTGCGCTGGTTCTTTACCCGCTGGGGCTATGTGCTGGGCACCGGGGTACTGCAGCGCATCCAGAAGAGCGGAATGATGGAGAGTCTGACCTACGGCGCGTCGATTATCGGCCTGATGGTGGTCGGGGCGATGACCGCTTCAATGATTGATATCACCATCCCCATCGCATTCGGCGCCGGAGAGGCGAAAACCCAGGTGCAGGACATTATCAACGACATTCTGCCCTGCATGCTGCCGCTGGTAAGTTTCGGCATCGTTTACTGGCTGCTGGGGCGCAAGGTTAAACCGCTCTCTATTATCGGGGGGATGGCGCTGGTGGGCATTCTGGGTTCGTGGATTGGCTTGTTTTAACAGGAGTCGAAAATGGTAGCAACGATGATGACCTATATCAGTGAGGAGTCGGCCTGTCTGACGCAGATCCTGCGCGACTACCGGCAAAAGCTGGCGGCGATTGAGACTTTTGCCCGCCAGCACCCGGTGCGCCGCATTCTGCTGTTGGCGACCGGGTCGTCGCTGAATGCCGCCCTGTGCGCGCGCTATTTCTTTGAGCAGCGCTTCGGCGTCCTGGTTGAGATTAAAGAGCCGTACAACTTTACGCACTACGAGGCGGTCGATCCGCATACCGATCTGGTGGTGGCGATTTCGCAGAGCGGTAAAAGCGCCTCAACGCTGGAGGCGATGCGTAAGGTGCAGGCATTGAGCCTGCCGGTTTTTGCTCTGACCTCCGATCCGCAAAGCCCGATAGCCCGGGCCTGCGACGGGATACTGGATATCAACACCGGGATTGAAAGCGTGGGGTTTGTCACCAGAGGGTTTAGCGCGACGGTGCTGAATTTGCTGCTGATGGCGCTGACCATCGCCCGTAGCCAGGGAAAAGCCAGCGAGGCCGAGGAGCAGCGCTATCTTGCCGAACTGCAGCGGCTGGCGGCGGCGATCCCGGATGTCATTGACCGCACCTCGCGGTTTATCGACAGGCATGGCGAAGCGCTGCGGGGCGGCGAGCGCTTTGTCGCCACCGGCTATGGCGCTCTGGTTGGGGTCGCGAAAGAGTTTGAAACTAAATTTACCGAAACGGTGCGCGTGCCTTCCAGCGGCTTTGAGCTGGAAGCTTATATGCATGGTCCCTATCTGGAGGCGAATTGCCGCCATGTGATGCTGTTTATTGAAGATGCACCGGATGGGCGGACCCGGGCGCTGCGGGACTATATGGCGCCGTCCATTGCCCGCGCCTTTACGCTGACGCTGAGCGACGAAGAGGATGCGCAGACGCTGGCGCTAAACTGCCCGTGTGAACATCACCTGGCGCCGCTGCTGCTGATTGTTCCCGTCCAGATGCTGGCCTGGCATACCGCCGGACTGAAAGGCATCGATCTGGCTAAACGTATTTTTGACGATTTTGACCGCGTCTTAAAAAGTAAAATCTGATTATTCAGGAGAAAACTATGTTGGGTTTTAATCAGGACGAGTACCTGACCAGTGCTCGCGAAATCATCGCTGCGCGCAAACAGGCGGAAGCCGTCGCCGACGATATTTATCACAGCGGCTGCAGCGCCTTATTTTTCGCCTCGGTAGGCGGTTCTTTAGCTCCGATGATGGCAATTAATGAGTTTGCTAAAGAATTAACCGGCGTGCCGGTTTATCTTGAGCAGGCGGCGGAATTAATCCATCGCGGGCATAAAAAATTAAATAAAGATGCGGTGGTGGTGACGTTATCCAAATCCGGCGATACCAAAGAGTCGGTGGCCATTGCCGAATGGTGCAAAGCACAGGGGATTCGCGTCGTGGCCATTACCCGTAATGCCGATTCGCCATTAGCTGAGGCGGCGAGCTGGCATATTCCGATGTGCCACAAGAACGGTGTGGAATATGAATATATGCTGCTCTACTGGTTATTCTTCCGCGTCATTTATCGTCACGGCGATTTCGCCCATTACGATCGTTTTGCCAGCCAGCTGGAGTTGCTGCCGGAAAATCTTCTGCAGGCCAAACGCCAGTTCGATCCGCAGGCGGATAAAATTGCCGCTCAGTATCACGGCTGCGACTATATGATGTGGATCGGCGGGGCGGAAATGTGGGGCGAGGTCTATCTGTTCTCGATGTGTATTCTCGAAGAGATGCAGTGGAAGCGGACCAAGTCGGTGAGTTCGGCTGAGTTTTTCCACGGCACCCTGGAGTTACTGGAAAAAGAGGTCCCCCTGTTCCTGGTGAAAGGCGAGGGTAAATGTCGGGCGCTGGATGAGCGCGTTGAGCGCTTTGCTGAGAAGATCACCGACCACCTGGTGGTTATCGACCCGCGTGACTATCCGCTGAACGGTATTGATGATGCTTTCCGCTGGATCATGGCGCCGTGTGTCGTTTCTACTCTGCTGGTGGACCGGCTGGCGGCCCACTTCGAACATCATACCGGACACGACCTTAATATCCGTCGTTATTATCGTCAGTTTGATTACTAAGCTATGCTGATGGCGGCCAGCCCGGCTGGCCGCCGCGCTATTCTCCGAGGCGCTTCCCAGAAAATTATCGTCAAACCCAACGGGTCAAAAACCGATGGTAGAGTCCGGCTTTCCTTCTCTTTCTGGCAAGCGGACGGCCATGAAAAAACGGATGACCTCAACGCCGCATGATGCGGTTTTTAAGCGATTTCTTCGCCACCCGGAAACGGCGAATGATTTTCTCACGCTGCACCTGCCGGAAGCGATCCGTCAGCGATGTGATTTTTCTACCCTGCGGCTGGAACCGGCGAGCTTTGTCGATGAAGATCTGCGCGCCTGGTACTCGGACGTACTATGGTCGGTACAAACCCCCTGCGGCCTGGGATATGTGTATGTGGTGATAGAGCATCAGAGCTCGCCGGATAACCATATGGCTTTTCGCCTGATGCGCTATGCGATTGCCGCCATGCAGCGTCATCTCGACGCCGGGCACAAAACGCTACCGCTGGTGGTGCCGATGCTTTTTTATCACGGAGCGACCAGCCCCTATCCCTTTTCCCTGAACTGGCTGGACGAATTTGCCGACCCGCAGATGGCGAGGACGCTGTATGCCTGTCCGTTTCCGCTGGTTGATGTGACAGTGATACCGGACGATGAAATTGTTCAGCACCGGCGGGTCGCGCTGCTGGAACTGATGCAAAAGCATATTCGCCAGCGCGATCTCAGCGGGATTACGGAGTCGTTGGCGACCCTTGTCATGCTGGGATACACTAACCGCAGGCAGTTGAGAGTGCTGTTTCATTATATGCTGCAGTACGGCAACACCGCCGATCCGAGCGTGTTTCTCCGCCGGTTGGCCCGCCGTCTGCCACAATATGAGGAGAGGTTGATGTCTATCGCTCAAAAACTCAAGCAGGAAGGGATACAGGAAGGCCGGCAGGAAGGGCGCCTGGAAGGTCTGCAGGAAGGTAGCCGGCGGGAAGCGTTGCGCATTGCCGGCAGTATGCTGCAAAACGGTTTAGATACCGAGACGGTTCAGCGGATTACGGGGCTCTCAGCGGATGAGTTAAAGCCGCTGCATAGCTAATATCCGCACCCAGTCACCGCGACCCGGCGCAAAAGTCGCCGGGTGGAAGGGGTTACCCTTCGTTTTTCACCACTTTGATTTCAACCATACCGATGCCCAACTGACGCGGGGAGTGGCCGAGAATATTGCCCTCGTTCGTGGACTGCGGGTCCGGCGGCGCAATCGTCAACGTACTGCTACGCGACGGATTATCGAAATGCAGGGTAGTGGTGGTGACATCATTAGCCAGTACGATCGTTTGTTCGCTGTTGCCTACCCGTACCGGAATCGGCTTATTGGCATTCGGCCCGTAGGCTTTGGCGGTAATCACCAGATCGAATTTCTCCGGCAGCGGCTCCTTATATTCAATTTTCACTTCGCTGCCGAGCTGAGCGTTAGACCATCGCCCCCATGTTTCCGGTCGAGAGATACCGCTAAATTGCTTCACCTCTTCCGGCGCGCCGGCAACGTTGAACAGGAAGCTGTCGGCTTTATAACGAATGTCGTTATCGACAATCTTCAGCGTATCGACGTTGCCCTTATAACGCTCCATATCGATAAGGGTATCTTTGAACGCGGTTTTACCCTGCCACTGGGCTTTGTCGACGCGCTGGACTTTCTGTTCGCCTCCCAGCTGGCCCTGCGATACGCACCAGTCGGTGGAGAGCGCCACTTCCGGCGACCACAGCTGACCCACCTTGTAGCAGCGGTCGACCCAGACGAAATTATCACGCGGCGCGAAATCGGCCAGCTGGAAGCGCAACGGTGCGGAGTATTCGCTTTCTGGCAGCGGCTCAACGCGTTTGTCGGAGATGCGCAGCAGCAGCGGCAGGCGGAAATGGCTGCCGGAGAAGGAGATCATATTTTTCTGCGCATCAACGGTGAAGTTCTTCATCTCTTTGGGGAAATTCCACAGGCGGATGATATCCGGCTTCCACGCCAGCACTTTCTCTTTCATATTGAGGAACACAGTGGAGAGCGATTCTCCGGAAAGGCTGCTGCGGCCAAGGCCAATAAAGTTATCGCCGCCGAGAATATCGAGCACCGTCGCGCCGTTATCCATGGTATTACGTTTGACGGCCAGCGTATCCTGCTGGGGTTGATCGCCGCGCAGGACGAAAAACAGATTGCTGCGATCCTGCTTATTCAGATAATCCCAGGCGCTGTTTTTCATCGCCAGGTGATCGGATGACACTACGATGACCGTATTTTTGAACCACGGAGAAGCTTTAATCTTCTCGATTAACGCCGCAATGTGCTCCTGACTGCAGGAGACGGCGCTAAAGGAAAGGTTCTTTTTGCCGTCCATGTCGTAGCTTTTGCGCTGGCAGGTTCGGGAGATGAAACCATCCGGATGATGGGTATCGACCGTCAAAGCAAACAGCGAGAAGCGTTTACCGGACTGCGAAAGCGCTTCGAATTTTTTCCAGGTTTCATCAAGCACCGTATCATCGTAGAAGCCCCAGTCGTTACGATAGGCCGGATCGGCAACCGTGGTTTTTAGCTCTTCCGCGCCGTACAGATGATCGAAGCCGTGAGACTTCAGGAAGACATCTTTTCCGGCGAAGCGCAGATTCGCGCCCTGTACGAAGTAGTTCTCATAACCCGAGTTTTTCAGGATATCCCCAAGGCAGATATTCTGCGGGAAAAAGCTGGAAACTGAGGCCGAGGCGTTGCCTTCAAACGGCGCAAACAGCGGGATTCCGCACTGAGAGGCGACCATTCCGGCAATCGTGTAGTCGGTGCCGGGCAGCTGGGCGGTATTGCTGAAATCCAGCCCCTCGCTTTTGAGTTTACCGAGCTCCGGCGTCAGGTCCGGGAAGGCGTCGTTATCAAAATAAGTGCGCTCCAGACTTTCGCCGTAGATGTACACCAGGTTCAGTTGCGGATTGGTGATGCTTTTTGATGGCTCTTTGTAGTAAGCCACGAAGTCAGGATCGCCATCGCGGGACTGGGATTTAACCAACTCGCTAATCTGGCGAAAAGCGGGGCTGGCATCCACTGAAGCCAGCGCCAGAACCAGCGCCACGAGGCTGTAGCCAAAGTGATGAGGGTGATGCCGGCGGCGGCGGAGCACCCAGCCGAGTGCGCCAAATACCGCGACCAGCGCCACGACCAGCCCAACGCCAGGCAGGATATATTTGCCCACGCCAGCGCCCGTCAGGCTGTTGGTCAACGTATAAAGTACCGCGTCATTGATACCATCGCCGGTGAAGTAATTGCTGGCGTAGAGGGTAATATTCAGAATAACGAACAGGCCCAGCACCGTGAGCGTGGCGGCGAACCACCAGGTATTACGACCGGCTTTTAATGCATAAATCATCACCGAAGCAAGAAACAGGGCGATGGATAACAACTCTGACACAGCTCATCCTCATTCACGCCAGTTGTCTGCTGGCCAGATAGATCTTTTTCCACGCTACACTGTAATTGCAGCGCAATATTGCCGCAATTGTAACGTCATGAATTTGTGCTGTGGTTCAGAATTGGTTTAGAAATCGCCGTTTTTGAGCTGCTTCACATCCTGTCAGACAGGAGATTCCGGGCAAAGATGTTAAAAAACAGACGTTGCCGCCGCGTTGGCCAGGGTAACCCGCCAAACGCGGCATTAAGAGGATAAATCAGGAGAGGAAGCTCACGCCCTGTTTTAAGACCAGGTCGCAGGCTTTGGTTTTGACTTTTTCCGCCAGCGGGCTGCTGCCAAGGTTGTTCAGATTCAGCTGCTGGCCATCTTTGCTGGTCAGCAAACCCTGAAGACCCTCAAGATAGCTGGTGTCTTCTTTTTGTTTTTCCGGCGTGCTGAGACCCAGTTTATCCAGCACCTGATTTTTGATGTTTTCAGTATTGGTGACTGAAGCCAGCTTCTGTTTCGCGCAATAAGACATAATCCCTGCGGCATTATTCATGCTGCTGGAGGTCAACGACTGGTTGCCACCGTTGAGCAAACCGGTCAGCGAAGAGAGGGACATCCCGCCGCTTTGCTGGCTACCGTTCTGGCTGCTGAGCTGGTTTGCGGCGCTGGAGAGCGAATCCTGCCAGGAGGTGGCGTGGGCGCCGAAGGTGAATAAAGCGCCGGCCACCATCGCCGTGCGGAACAACGTTTTTGCAGATTTCATAGACGTACTCTTCGCCGTGGCTGAACATGCAAAGAGTATAACGCTGGCGGTGTTCAGAAATATCTTAATACTCTTTTCCGGTTACGCGATCGCGGTAGCTTTCCCAGTTAAAATTGACCCACAGGCTATTGCCCAGCCGCATACGGTCCATTACGCGCTCGCCAAGTAGTTTGTTCATCTCGTCCATGGTGCTGTTCGTCAGCATACCGGTTGGGCGCTTTGACGAAGAGCGGCGATCGACAATCTGATTAATGATGACCTTCTCGTAGCGTGATTCCGTTTGCATACCGATTTCGTCTATTACCAGCAGGTCGACCTTGCTCAAATCGGTGAGTAGCTGCTCTTCGCTGGTTTCCCGGTTGCCGAAGGTATCTTTCATCGCTGACATAATATCGGCGACGGTGATAATCAATACCGATTTCCCCCGCAGCAGCAGCTCGTTGCAGATAGCGGCGGCAAGGTGGTTTTTTCCGGTACCCGGCTTTCCGGAGAAGATAAAGCTGGCGATATTGCCGTCGAACTCCTCAACGTACTGTCGCGCTCTGGACAGCGCAATCATCTGGCCCTCGCACTCAACCCGGTAGTTATCCAGCGAACAGTTCTGGTGCAGCGGGCGGATGCCGGAACGGTTAAAGGTACGCTGCATTTTCATGGCGCGGTTTTCGCGTTCCAGCGCCTCAGAGCGCAGCTTGCCCTGTTCTTTTTGCCACGCCAGCAGCTCTTCACCTGTCTTGAACGCGGGTTCGACATGGGCTGGCATCATCTTTTGCAGGCGCTTCATTAAATCGCCGACATTTTTCATGCTCATCCTCGGAATCCTCGTGGAATATGGTTATCGGGTTCGCTAATCGCGTTGACATCCCGTCGCGGCTGGCCGCCGTTGCTGGCCCGGCCAATCTGCACGCTGCGTGCCAGCTTCTGCTGCCACTGGACATGATGAAAAACTTTACCTTCCGCCTGCCAGTAAGCGACAAATGCCGCCAGCTCTTCCGGCGTGACCGGCTGGCTGAGGGCGATGCCCCACAGCGCGGCCAGACGCTGAAAATCGGCATCCGGCTGCCAGTCGGCATACATCGGAAATTTACCTATCGGTACCGCAACGGGGGCCTCCGTCGGCTCGTCAAAAAACTGCGCATCCAGCGCAATATCGCTATTAGGGCGCGATAATTTGGCTTCCAGCTCCAGCAGCTGCGCCAGACGCTCCGGCGTCAGCGCATAGAATGCGGGCGCGTTGTTGGCAAATACGGCGACGGCGCCGGCGGAGGATTTTGCCAGCACCGCCGCGTGATCCTGCATGAAGTCATCCAGACCGCTAAAATCGGTAGTTAATATTCGTGAAGACATAAATCAATCTCAACTCTGAACAACTAAAAAGAGAGGGGTAGCTGCACACATAGTAGCATAGAGGTCGCTCAGGAAGGAGCGCCGCGGGCGAACCGGCGGCGCGGTTAGCTAGACGCGCGGACGCTTGCGATACAGCCAAAGTCCCGGAATAGAAAGCCCGATGGATAATGCGCCAACAATAGACGAAGCCTTAAGAAAATTGCTTAACAGCATAATCATCATCTCTTCCGAGTAGCCAAAATGGCTGATTTTCACCGCAGAGATCATCGCGGTATAGGCGGAGATACCCGGGAACATCGGAATTACCGCAGCAACGGTGAAAATCTTCGGATGAGCCAGATACCAGCGCGACCACTGGATGCCGATGCTGCCAACCACCAGGGCGGCCATAAACGTCGCCCATTCAATATTAAAACCTGCCGTCATCATAACCATGCGCGAGCCGTGGCCGATAGCCCCCAACAGGGCGCACCAGCGCAGCGCTCGCTGCGGAACGTTGAATACCATCGCAAACCCAACGGCAGGGATGGCGGCCAGCACCATATCCAGCGCCAGTTCGTAGAGATAAATGATTATGCCCATCCGCGTAGCCCCCACATTGTCATCGCCATCACCACGCCAATACAGGTCGCGAGGGTTAACAGGCTGGCGATTGCCCAGCGCGCCAGGCCGGTGTTGATATGTCCCTTAAACATGTCGGCAACCGCATTGATCAGCGGAAAGCCGGGTACCAGCAGCAGCACGCTGGCGGCCATCGCGATCGTCGGCGTGCTGGCGAAAGCCGGCAGGCGCAGCATCAGCCCGGAGATGGTGGTTGCGACAAAGGCGGTGAGGCAGAAGTTGATTTGCGGATGCATGGAGCGATGAGTCAGGACCTGGCGAATATACATCGCTACCGTGCTGGCGCAGAAAGTGACCAGCGCGCCGTCCCAGCCGCCGTTGTTAAGCTTGCAAAAGCAGGCGCAGGAGAGGCCGACCATTAAAACCAGCAGCCAGCGTGGATAGCGCAGCGGCTTGATCTGGGCGAAGCGTTTTTCGACGTCTTTATAATCCAGCAGCTTATGTTCCGCCATAATCACAATATGCTGAACTTCCGTGACGACGTGCATGTTGATGCCGCGATCGCTGTTTTTCCGCGTCGAAGTCAGGCACTCGCCATCTTTGATGGTGGTGAGAACAATCGCATTAGAAGAGATGGCGCTTTCCACGCTATCCATCCCCAGCGCCAGGCCCAGGCGGGTTGAAAGCTCCTCTACCAGCGCGCTTTCCGCTCCGTGTTGTAATAAGAAAAGACCACATTGAATGCACAATCGCGTGATTGCGCGCTGAGTTGCCCGATCTGCTTGCATAGATACCTGCTGTCCGTGATGCCCGATGCCGTAGTGTCTGGCGATACTTTTACCTGAAGTTGCGTTTTATCTGAGCGGTCCGGATCAAACAATGTGTAAAAAACCGTCGCATCCTGGGGGGCGCTGAAATTTGAACTCCGCCACACTTCCGCAACATTGGTGAAAAGTACAATTTTTGCACCAATTTCTCCCTTCTTTTTCCCGCCAGACTTATCAAAAATGCAAATTCAAACTTTTAATAAACAAAAAACAAACAAATAATTAACCATGCTGAGGCGATGCTATGAAAACACAGGTGGCGATTATCGGGGCTGGCCCATCCGGACTCCTGCTGGGGCAGTTGTTACATTACGCCGGGATTCAAACCGTCATCCTTGAGCGACAGACTCCTGAGTACGTGCTGGGGAGGATCCGCGCGGGCATTCTGGAAAGCGGAACGGTAGAGCTGCTGCGCGAAGCCGGCGCCGCCCGGCGAATGGAGGTTGAAGGCCTGGTTCACCATGGCGTCGAATTTTTGTTTGAGGGCAAGCGGGTACCGGTTGCGCTGACGGAACTGACGGCGGGCAAAAGCGTGATGGTTTATGGCCAGACTGAAGTGACGCGGGATTTGATGGCCGCGCGGGCGGAATGCGGGGCGGCGACGATTTATGGCGTCAGCGAAGTCACTATTAATGAGGCAAAGAGCGATCGACCATCGGTCTCTTTTATCAGCAATGGCGAACACTGCCGCTTAGAGTGCGACTTTATCGCCGGCTGCGATGGCTTTCACGGCGTGTCCCGTCAAAGTATTCCACCGGGTGTGCTGAAAGAGTACGAAAGCGTCTGGCCGTTTGGCTGGCTGGGGCTGCTGGCCGATACGCCGCCGGTGAACCCGGAGCTTATTTACGCGCACCACGAACGCGGGTTTGTTCTTTGTAGTCAGCGCTCACTAACTCGGAGCCGTTATTACCTCCAGGTCCCGCTCAGTGAAAAGGTTGAGGCATGGTCTGATGAGCGTTTCTGGAATGAACTCAAACGCCGCCTCCCTGAAGAGCTGTCCAGCAAGTTAGTGACTGGTCACTCACTCGAGAAGAGCATCGCGCCGCTGCGCAGCTATGTGGTGGAGCCGATGCAGTACGGCAGATTGTTTCTGGTGGGGGATGCGGCGCATATCGTACCGCCTACCGGGGCAAAAGGATTGAATCTCGCGGCGTCCGATGTGAACTATTTATGGCGCATCCTTCGTGAATATTATCACCATGGTCGCGTTGACCTGCTGGCGAGCTACTCTCGTTTTGCGCTGGATAGGGTATGGAAAGGCGAAAGATTCAGCTGGTTTATGACCCGTCTGCTGCATGATTTCCCGCAACAAAGCGAGTTCGATAGAAAAATGCAGGCGGCGGATCGGCGTTATTATCTTGGCTCACGCGCCGGATTAACCACGATCGCTGAAAACTATGTCGGTTTGCCGATGGAGCGAGTGGCATAAAGAGAAACCGTTCAGGAGTCCCGATGCAGGCAGTGAGTAGCATTCCCGTTTTCAAACTGTATGGCGAAGAGCAGGGCTGGCCGACGCCCGATCTGCTGCACTGCGAGTCGATACTCCAGCGAAGCCATCTTTATGAATGGCATATCCGCCTGCATCAGCACGCAGAGCTGGTGCAGTTGCTATATCTGCATAAAGGGGAGGCGGAAATTGAAATCGAAGGTACGACGACCGTGATGAGGGAGTCCTGTATTCAGATCGTTCCGGCGCTGTGTATTCATGGTTTTCGTTTTTCCCCGGGTACGGAAGGCTACGTCTTGTCGCTGGCGCTGCCGCTGCTCGGAAGTCTCGAAAGTCAGTTTGCCAGTCAGTTGGATGTACTCGGCCAGCCGCGATGCGTGCCGGTGAAGGCGTCGCGGGGCCATATTCGGGCGCTGTTCACCGCTTTGCGCGAAGAGTATCGCGAAGAGTATGACGCGCGTGAAATGATGCTGCATTCCCTGCTGGGGGCGCTGCTAGTGTGGTTGAACCGGCAGCATCGCCCGCAGCCGATAACGGCAGACAAAGCTGAGCGCAAGCGTAGCGTTATGCGTCATTTTTCTCGACTAATAGAAAGTCATTATCGCGAACATATGCCCTTAGCCGCTTATGCAAAGCTGGCGGGCGTTTCTGCAACGCATCTGAATTATTTGTGCCATGAATTCTACGGCTGCAGCGCGCTGGGAGTATTACATCAAAGATTGATGCTTGAGGCGCGTCGTAATCTGCAATACACCAGCATGACGATTGCACAACTTTCTGATTATTTAGGATTTACTGATGCAGCCTATTTTTCTCGTTTCTTTCGCCGTTATAACGGTGAATCTCCCAAAGTATTTAGGAACAAAATAAAATGAAAAAACCTTTGTTAAATATATCTTAAGTTAGCGTATCTAACGAAGCTTTTAATCATTTCTAATTTATTGCTGACAACTACCTGTGTTAATGTTAATCATTGGCGGGGATAACAGCAATATGCTACTCCCTATAATATTAATTGGCTTTAGAGCGCGGTACCGCGTGTTCGCCAGGGACGATAAAGATTCATTTTGGCAAAATAATATGATGGCTATTAAGTTATTCATCCAATTGTTTTTCTGCCGGTCGTGAATCTTCGACAGGAAGCGGAGGGTTTATGTTACCAGGACAGGGTAAGTTCGGCATTATTATCAGCAGAATACCGGTTATGCAGTCCGGCTTGAAGGCCATTGTTGGGGAGCATCTACCCGATTATGAACTGAGTTTTTGCCGTTCTCAGGATGAGCTCACCCTGCTGCAACTGCGGCGCGCAGTACTGGTTATTGCAGATTTATCCGGCGAAATAGAGAATCCAAGAAATATTTGTGAACACTACTACTCCTTAATGACGCAATACAGGGATATACACTGGGTCTTTATGGTCGGAAGCGCCTGTTTCCCATTAGCGGTTGAATTATTAATGCGGCCTGAAAGCACATTAATTTCAGACAGCGAGCCGGTAAAACGTCTCATCGAGGTGGTTCGTGCGGGTGGGCTTGCCGCCGAGCGAATCAGCCAGACATTGTTCTCTCCTGAAGTGGAACACATCGGTGACGAACAGCAAAAAATGGTCATTCTGACGCTCTCTGAGCGAAAAGTGTTACGGCTTCTCGCTAAAGGATGGGGAATTAATCAAATTGCTGCTTTATTGAAGAAGAGCAATAAAACCATAAGTGCGCAGAAAAATAGTGCTATGCGCCGCTTGTCTTTGCGTAGCAATGCAGAGATGTATGCCTGGATTAATAGTGCACAGGGAATGAAGGAGCTGAATATTTATTCAGCCTATGGAGAGCAAACTGAATGGAAAAAGACCTCACAGCACGATATGTCGCTATCGTAGAGAAATGTGCGATGACGGAAGTGGCCCTTCGCCACATTTTAATTAATGAAAGTGGTAAGAATTATCGCATTCAATTCTTTAAAGATACTCAGGCACTAAAGCGGGAGTTCCAGTCTAAAGATTTTTCGGCGATTATTTTTTCTCTTTCAGGTAACCGCCGATCCCGGCTTGAAAGCTTACTCTTTCTTCATGAGATTGCACGCTACTGCCCTGAAATGCAAAGAATTGTCTTAGCCAATGATGCAGCTGAAATGCGTCTGGTTAGCCATCTGACGCCTTCACGCCTGCACGGCATTTTGAATAAATCAGCCTGTCGGCTACAGCTGCAGGAACATCTGCTGCAGCTTCTCGAACGCAGCGGCCCGGCAAATGAAAGCTCGCTAAACCAAAAGCAGGGCATGTGTAGTCAAATTCTGAGCCCGACGGAACATACCATCCTGCGCTATATGTCTTATGGCTATTCGTTGCCTGAGATTGCGACACAGCTGGAGCGCAATATTAAAACGATTCGAGCGCATAAATTTAATGCCATGACCAAGCTGGGCGTCAGTTCTGATATGGGACTACTGAGCGCGGCTGATATATTAATGCGCTTATCGGCAAACAATGATGATGCCAGGGTAATGCGCCTTGCCCAGTAGTGCTAATTGTCTATTAAAGACAAACGTCAACCCATGTAGCATCCGTCAGCTGCGCCATTCGCTCGGGTGAAATGCGAACGGCGCTATGAATTGATCCCGCTGCAGGAAGCACTTCCGGATACTGTCTTAATGAAATATCGCAATACACTGCCAGCGGAACTTCCAGGCCAAAAGGGCAAACGCCGCCAATGGGGTGTCCGGTTAACGTAATGACCTCATCGCTACTCAGCATGCGCGCTTTAGCGCCGAATGCTTCCTTGAGTTTTTTATTATCCAGGCGTGCATCGCCTTTTGCGACAACAAGTACGACCCTTTCCTTTATTTTTAAAGAGAGGGTTTTTGCTATTTGTCCGGGTTCAACGTTATGCGCCGCCGCGGCTAACGCAACCGTGGCCGTACTCTGATTAAGTTCGATGATTTCGATATCGGGGGCGCGGTCAGCAAAAAACTGCCGCACGGACTGCAGACTCATTGGAATCTCCTGATTAAGGCTTGTTAAAAATCTGTCACAAGCTTCGCAAAGTGTAAATATCCCTGATAGATAATCAAGAATCTTTCTAATTTCTGGATCTCCTTCACATTCGCCGCAACCGGTTACTGTAACCGGTTGCGGTTATTCATTTAGATATGAATACTGACAAGGTAACTTCCCTGCTTCACCTATAACAAAAGAGCCGTGGATGAATCGAAAAGTCTTGAGCTGTAGAGGCGGTAGCTTATCCAAACGGATGGGTACTTCGCAGAAGCGCATTCATCACAACGGCAAAATAATCGTTGTTGGGCCTGTTCATCTAGCCTGTCAGGAGGGCTGCCATGTCTGCTAACCATGCTGCATTTAATCTGATATTTCGCTTTGTAGAGAATTACATCAGCCCTGTCGCCGGACGCATCTCGTCCCAGCGTCACGTGATGGCTATTCGTGATGGTTTCATCTCCGCGATGCCGTTTATGATTGTTGGTTCATTTCTTCTGGTATTTGCTTACCCGCCGTTTTCGCCGGATACCACCTGGGGATTTGCTCGCGCCTGGCTGGATCTGGCAAAAGAGTTTGAAGGGCGTATTCTGACACCGTTCGATATGACGATGGGCATCATGTCTATCTACATCTGCGCCGCGATCGCCTATAACCTCGGAAAGCATTACGAAAAAAGCAACCAGCTCGATCCCTTCATGTGCGCCATGCTGTCGATTATGGCCTTCCTGCTGGTGGCGGCGCCAAAAACGAACGGTAACCTGCCGGTAGATAGCCTGGGCGGAACGGGGATTTTTACCGCGATTCTGGTTGCCGTTTACTGCGTTGAGATGATGCGCTTTCTTAAAGCACATAATATTGGTATTCGCCTGCCGGATCAGGTGCCGCCGATGATCAAAAACTCTTTTGATCTGTTGATCCCGGTACTGGTGGTCGTCCTGACGCTTTATCCTTTGAGTCTGCTTATTCAGCATCATTTCGATATGCTGATCCCCCAGGCCATTATGGCTATTTTTAAACCGCTGGTTTCCGCAGCGGATTCGCTGCCGGCGATTTTATTGGCGGTACTGGTGGGGCACCTGCTATGGTTTGCGGGGATCCACGGTGCCGCTATTGTTTCCGGTATGCTGCAGATGTTCTGGCTGACTAACCTTGGAATGAACCAGCAGGCTCTGGCTCAGGGGGCTCCGCTGCCGCATATTTTTATGGAGGCGTTCTGGACATTCTTCATTGTAATTGGCGGTTCCGGGGCGACGATGGGGTTAGTATTCTGCTATTTGCGTAGCCGCTCGGCGCATCTGCGTTCAATTGGTCGTCTTAGCGTGGTGCCAAGCCTTTTCAATATCAACGAACCGGTTATCTTTGGCACCCCTATCGTGATGAACCCGGTGTTCTTTATTCCCTTTCTGCTGGCGCCGATGGTTAACGCCGTACTGGCGTGGGCGGCAATGAAGCTGGATCTTATCGGCCGGGTGATTTCGGTTGTTCCGTGGACGGCTCCGGCGCCGATCGGCGGCGCGTGGGCGCTGGGATGGGATTTCCGGGCGGCGATTCTGGTCGTCGTTCTCGCCTGCGTTTCCGCGATTATCTACTTCCCGTTCTTCAAGGTGTATGAGAAACAGCTGCTGGCGCAGGAGGCCGAAGAGGCACAGCGCATGGCGGAAGAGAGTCAACAAACGGCATAAAAAAACGGGCGGCTATTTTAGCCGCCCGTTTTTAACAATTGTTTATTTCAACGTGCAGTCCCCGCACTGCTGAACATCCGGCAGGCGATAGCGCTGGCAGCAGGTTCGACGGACGAGCTGCCCTTCCCGCAAAACGACCGTACGCCAGAGCGGATTATCCTGGCCATCAGAAAACTGTTTTTCGAAGAAGCAGTGCTGACGCAGAGCGGCAATTTTTTCATCTCCGAGCAGGGTTTTCATTTCACCCAGATACCAGTTGATCAGGTAACCCGTATTGCTCCAGATAAGTTTGCCATTGATATCACCCGTGGCTTCAAGCGCCTGAACGACAGGTTGGAGAGCCGTAGCGATCAGCTTTTCCATCCTTGATTGCGCAGATTGTTCCGGCGAGGCGCCCGCCGAATGTACCTCAATCCAGAAACGGGCCGCACGGCCGGTTTCGTGAAACTCGACGCGAAAATGCTCCGGCGCCAGGCTAAGGGCGCGCTCTTCACTCAACAGCGCCAGCATTAATGGCGGAACCAGCAAACCGATGTACCACTGTGCCCACAGGGAAAGCAGCGGTTTCTGCTCACGGGGTTTCCCCGGCTGGTTACGATAAATATGGTCGGACCAGGTCGCCAACAGGGAACTTAGCATTGCGGGCTGCGACCACTCTGTAAGCGTCAGCGCATGATGGGGGGCTTCTTCATTTAGTCTCAGAAAATCAAGCAGATGGGGACGTAGCGCAGCGATCTTGTCATGTAATGCATTCGCCAGTTCGCGCTCAGCCGAAGGCAGCGGGGCCCGCCAGATGAGGTCATTATTGAATGCAAGTGAACGGTAAGCCATTGCGCGCCAGATACAAATCTAAATGATAATGATTTCCGATGTTAATGCCGGGGCGCCAGCTTGGCAAGCGATTTGTCCGCCTGATGACACCCGCTGCGCGATACAGGGGTTAGCTGGCGAGAATAATGTTTCGCCCCATATTTTTGGCTTCATAGAGCGCGTTATCCGCTCGTTTCAGGGCGCTATCGATATCGGCATCTACGAGCGGCGTCATGCCGATACTAATGGTGACATTGGTCGCGACGCTTTCATTGAACATATGCGGGATTTTCAGATCGTAGACCCGCTGCCTGATTCGCTCCGCGGCCTGAAGGGCGTTTTCCGCACTACTGCTGGTCAAGAGCACCATAAACTCTTCGCCGCCAAAGCGGGCCACAATATCGCGCGAGCGCACGGCGTTACGAATGGCTGCGGAGACCTGAATTAAGGCCTGGTCGCCCATCATATGCCCATAGTGGTCGTTATAGGCTTTGAAATGATCAATATCCAGCAGCAGGACGTAATGCTCGCTACTATCCAAAGAAAGAATGGTGTCCAGACGATTTTGTAAGCCCCGACGGTTATACAAGCCGGTGAGAGGATCCAACATGCTGAGATCGTTAAGGGTATTACGTTCTTTCAACAGTTTATCCATGAGGCCCTGGGTGAAAACATCGCTGCGTTTTTGCATCAGGCTTTGCAGGGCGATCCCTGCAATCGGCAACACAAAGCACCAGGACATGCGCAACCACTGTTCGCCTCCGCCGAGGAACAGGCAGGTCACATAGGTGGGTAACGAGTGCAACGTAAAGGCAATGATATTGCTGGAAAAAGCAATGGTGCCGATAAATAACACGCTTAATAACGCGATGACCAGGTAGTTAAAATGTGGGGGGCCCATCACCATTGCTTTTAGGGCTACATGCCATGCCCACAGCAGACCAAATATCAGTGAAATAAGCGGAATATTTATTTTGTGCTGGGCGAATTTCCAGTGCCATAGCAGCAGAACCGCGCTGCAGGCCACGATCAAAAAGCAGGGTGGGGTAAATGTAATGACGGTAAAGAGGGGGCTGACCAGCGATAAAAAGGATGAAACCAAATTAAGCAGTAAAAATAGCCGTAAGGAATACTGATATTTCTGTTCGTAATGGGATCGCCAGGATTGTGCAGTCATGTCGGAGTTGTCATTATTAATCGTTAAAATTCAAAGTGATGTGAGGTTGGAATGAATAATAAAAAACAGTGCGTAAAATAAGGTTTTTACGAAATAATCAGACAATTTAATATATAAATTATTTTGTTTAATTTATCACCTTCATGAATGTATGTCATTACCGTAAACGTAAAGAATAAGGATGCGCTATTTTCCCTGGATGACAAATGATAAAAATTATCATATGGTATTGGTTATCATTATCGTTGTGAGAGGCGAAATCATGTTGCAGCGAACTTTAGGGAGTGGATGGGGCGTGTTGATCCCTGGCGTAGTGCTTGCCGCCCTCGGGTTTGCCGATTTGTCGGTAGATGCCTGGCGTGGATTGGTCACTTTGGGAATGCTGATGTCAGCGATGATGATTTGGCACCGGCAGCTACGGCATTTTGTTTTGCTGCCATCATGCGTGGCGCTGATCGGTGGAATAATGCTGATATTGCTGAATTTGAGGCTGATGGGATAAAGCAGAAGGATAAGAATATTGGTGCGAGGGGGGGGACTTGAACCCCCACGTCCGTAAGGACACTAACACCTGAAGCTAGCGCGTCTACCAATTCCGCCACCTTCGCACAGTATTCTTAATTTTTGATATCGCCTCGTTGGTGCGAGGGGGGGGACTTGAACCCCCACGTCCGTAAGAACACTAACACCTGAAGCTAGCGCGTCTACCAATTCCGCCACCTTCGCCCAGTGCGAGCAATATCAACGTGGATTATGGTGCGAGGGGGGGGACTTGAACCCCCACGTCCGTAAGGACACTAACACCTGAAGCTAGCGCGTCTACCAATTCCGCCACCTTCGCATACCATCGACACTATAAAAGTATCGTTACCACGGAGGCGCATTCTAGTGGTTTTCAGCTATTCGTCAATAGTTAATTGTATCAGTTGGATTGATTGTTGCAAAAATGGGCGACTGAGAGGGTAAAGTTCGGCGACGAGCGTCTGCTGTCGCCGAAAAAATGCGGGACTATTTCCTGGCCTGACGCGTCATCACCGTCCGGTAAACCTTAAAGCGGCCCGTCTGGGCAATCACTTCATGGAAGCCGAAGATCTCATCCAGCACATTCGGATAGGGCAAGAAGGCGTTGGCGACGATGCGTAGCTCTCCGCCGCTGTTCAAATGCCGAACGGCGCCGCGAATCAGGGTCTGAGCGGCTTCCAGGCTGGTCTGCAGACCATCGTGGAAAGGCGGATTGGAGATAATCATATCGAAGCGGCCGTTCACTTCGGAAAATACATTGCTGGCGAATACTTCCCCTTCGATACCGTTAGCGGCGAGCGTTGCGCGGCTGGCTTCAACTGCCGGGGCGCTGACGTCGCATAAGGATAAGCGGACTTTAGGCGAGTGGCTGGCCAGCACGGTTGCCAGTACGCCGGCGCCGCAGCCGACGTCCAATACTTTACCTTTGGTGTGCGGCGTCAGGGTTGAAAGCAGCAGCTGGCTACCAATATCCAGGCCATCGCGGCTGAAGACGCCCGGCAGCGTTTTAATCGACAGATTTTCCAGCGGATACTCGCCCCAGAACTGCTCGGGATCGAAGGCCGGCTGTTTTTCCAGACGACCGTGATAGAGACCACAGCGGCGCGCGCTGTCGACTTTAGTCAGCGGCGCATATTCCGCCAGCATCTGCTCGGCGCTGCGCACGCCGCTGCGGTTTTCGCCAACCACGAAAATATCAATACCGACCGGCAGCAGGGAAAGCAGATTCATCAGCTGAAACTGAGCTTCGGGTTTGTTTTTTGGCCAGTAGTAGATCAGCGTATCGCAATCGGCAACATCGCTGGCTTCCGCGACCAGGCTAAAACGGGCGTTTTCAGCCATCTGGCGGCTCAGTACCTGCCAGTGGTGAAACTGCTGGGTATGGGCGCGGCTGGCAGCCGTATCCAGACGAGCGGGCAGGTCATCCTGCAGGTCACCGGCAAACAGAACGCGGGCGGACTCGAAATCATCACTGTGGCGCAGCAAGACTTCACTTGCCGGGGTAAAAGCGGACATGAAACACTCCTTCATTAAGACTGGCGCCGATTATACACGTTATCTTTCAGCCTGCCTCTTTGTTGGCGGCGGGATGCGCTCCGGCCGCCGCGTAGTTTGTTGGCGCAAATACGACGTATTTGCTATATTGCGCGCTTAATTAACAGGAGTGTTTCGCTATGACATCCCGACGAGACTGGCAATTACAGCAGCTGGGTATTACCCAGTGGTCGCTGCGTCGTCCTGGGGCGTTACAGGGTGAAATCGCTATCTCGCTTCCTGGACACATTCGTCTGGTGATGGTGGCGGAAGAACCGCCATCGCTGACCGAACCGCTTATCCGCGATATTCTGCGCACGCTGTCCCTGACGCCGGAGCAGGTAATGCAGTTGACGCCTGAGCGCGTGGCGATGTTGCCTCAGGACGCACGCTGTAATAGCTGGCGGCTGGGTACGGACACGCCGCTGATGCTGGCGGGCGCGCAGCTATCCACGCCCGCTTTCGATGAACTTCAGACCAGTACGCCTGCTCGCATGGCGCTCTGGCAACAGATCTGCGCACATGAACACGATTTCTACCCTCAACGCGGCTGATTTGCCTCGGGCCTGGCAAATTGAAACGCGCGCCCACGCTTTCCCCTGGAGCGAGCAGACGTTTGCCAGCAATCAGGGCGATCGCTATCTGAATCTTCAGCTGTCCGTAGACGGGGAGATGGCGGCCTTTGCTATTACGCAAATCGTGCTCGACGAGGCGACGTTGTTTAATATCGCCGTCGATCCCGCTTTTCAGCGTCGTGGTCTGGGCAGAGCGCTGCTGGAGCAGGTGATTGATGAAGTAGAAAAACGCGGCGTCGTCACGCTGTGGCTGGAGGTGCGCGCGTCTAACGTCGCCGCCATCGCGCTCTATGAAAGCTTAGGCTTTAACGAGGCGACGATTCGCCGCAACTATTACCCCACGGTCGACGGACGTGAGGACGCCATTATTATGGCACTGCCAATCAGTATGTAAGACAAGGTGATACGATGAAGTGGGACTGGATTTTCTTTGATGCCGATGAAACGTTATTTACGTTTGACTCGTTTAGCGGCCTACAGCGGATGTTTCTCGACTATAGCGTGACCTTCTCCGCAGAGGATTTTCAGGACTATCAGGCCGTGAATAAGCCGCTGTGGGTGGATTATCAGAACGGCGCTATCACTTCTCTTCAACTGCAGCATCAGCGCTTTGACGGTTGGGCGGAGCGCCTGAACGTCCCTCCTGGTGAGCTGAACGCCGCGTTTATGAACGCGATGGCGGAGATCTGCTCGCCGCTGCCGGGCGCGGTGTCGCTGCTGGATTCGCTGCAGGGTAAGGTGAAAATGGGCATCATCACCAACGGTTTTACCTCGCTACAGCAGACGCGTCTTGAACGTACCGGGTTACGCGATCATTTTGATTTACTGATTATTTCTGAAGAGGTTGGGGTCGCTAAACCGGATGCGCGCATCTTTGATTATGCCCTGGCGCAGGCGGGCAACCCCGATCGTTCACGGGTGCTGATGGTGGGTGATACGGCGGAATCTGATATTCGCGGCGGCGTGAATGCCGGCCTGGCCACCTGCTGGTTTAACCCTCATCAACGCGAGTTGCCCGCCGACCTCCGCGCGGACTGGACGGTCACCTCTTTAAACGAACTGGAGCAACTCCTGTGTAAACACTGATTGCCTCCCCCCCATTGATGGGTAAAATAGCCGCAATTTTTTCGTATTCAACATGCGCGGCGCATTGCCGCGTTTACTAAGAAGATTGAATTATGACGTTGTCTCCTTATTTGCAGGAGGTGGCCAAGCGCCGCACTTTTGCCATTATTTCTCACCCGGATGCCGGTAAAACGACCATTACTGAAAAGGTGCTGTTGTTCGGACAGGCTATTCAGACCGCCGGTACGGTAAAAGGCCGCGGCTCCAGTCAGCATGCGAAGTCTGACTGGATGGAAATGGAAAAGCAGCGCGGTATCTCCATTACCACTTCCGTAATGCAGTTCCCGTATCACGACTGTCTGGTCAATCTGCTGGATACTCCGGGGCACGAAGACTTCTCCGAAGATACCTATCGTACGCTGACGGCGGTGGACTGCTGTCTGATGGTTATCGATGCCGCGAAAGGCGTTGAGGATCGTACCCGTAAGCTGATGGAAGTCACCCGTCTGCGCGATACGCCGATCCTGACGTTTATGAACAAACTTGACCGTGACATCCGCGACCCGATGGAGCTGCTGGATGAAGTGGAAAACGAGCTGAAAATCGGCTGCGCGCCGATCACCTGGCCCATTGGCTGCGGCAAGCTGTTCAAGGGCGTTTACCACCTCTATAAAGATGAAACCTATCTCTACCAGACCGGTAAAGGTCACACTATCCAGGAAGTGCGCATCGTTAAAGGGTTAAATAACCCGGATCTGGACGCGGCGGTGGGTGAAGACCTGGCGCAGCAGCTGCGCGACGAGCTGGAGCTGGTGCAGGGCGCGTCTAACGAATTCGATAAAGATCTGTTCCTGGCGGGCGAAATTACGCCGGTATTCTTCGGAACCGCGCTGGGTAACTTCGGCGTTGACCATATGCTGGACGGTTTAGTGGAGTGGGCGCCTGCGCCGATGCCGCGTAAAACCGATACCCGCACCGTGGAAGCCTCAGAAGAGAAGTTCACCGGCTTTGTCTTTAAAATTCAGGCCAACATGGACCCGAAACACCGCGACCGCGTGGCCTTTATGCGCGTGGTTTCCGGTAAGTACGAGAAGGGCATGAAGATGCGCCAGGTGCGTATCGGCAAGGATGTGGTGATCTCCGACGCGCTGACCTTCATGGCCGGCGACCGTTCGCATGTGGAAGAAGCGTATCCGGGCGATATTCTGGGTCTGCATAACCACGGCACCATCCAGATTGGCGATACCTTCACCCAGGGTGAAATGATGAAGTTCACCGGTATCCCGAACTTCGCCCCGGAACTGTTCCGCCGCATTCGCCTGAAAGATCCGCTCAAGCAGAAACAGCTGCTGAAGGGTCTGGTTCAGCTTTCTGAAGAAGGCGCGGTGCAGGTGTTCCGTCCGATCGCCAATAACGATCTGATCGTCGGCGCGGTGGGGGTACTGCAGTTTGACGTCGTCGTCGCTCGCCTGAAGAGCGAATACAACGTTGAGGCGATCTACGAGTCGGTCAACGTCGCCACCGCCCGCTGGGTGGAATGCAGCGACGCGAAGAAATTCGAAGAGTTTAAGCGTAAGAACGAAATTCAGCTGGCGCTCGATGGCGGCGATAATCTGACCTACATCGCCCCGACCATGGTTAACCTGAACCTGACGCAGGAGCGTTATCCTGACGTCCAGTTCCGTAAAACTCGCGAGCACTAATCCTCTCCGGAGCGCGGTTTTCGCCGCGCTCCACGTCGTTTTTCTTTCAGAAGCCCCTATCTGGAAAGTTCTTAATTCTTACCGTTTTGCCTGCTTTTTTACCCGTTCATGCCGCACTCTTCCGTGTATCTACTACATTTAATAAGTAATTTTGGGAATCCTGGCTTAATAGACTACTTATTTTGCTTTACCTGCTTAGATATAACGAGGAACGACGATGACAAGACTTAAGAGCGGCAAGACACTCCTGGCCCTCTTCCTGGGCTCAGCAATAATCAGCGCTTCGGCGTATGCAGAAAACTCGACCGTAGACAGCGCAAAATCTGCAGCCAGCAATGCCGGTCAAGCCGTTGATAATTCGATGAACAAAGTCGGAAACTTTATGGACGACAGCACCATCACCGCCAGGGTGAAAGCGGCGCTGATCGATCATAAGGATATTCGCAGCACCGATATCTCGGTGAAAACGGAAAATAAAGTCGTCACGTTAAGCGGTACAGTTGATAGTTCAGAGCAGCATAAACAAGCGTTTAGCGTAGCTAAAGCCGTTGAAGGCGTGAGCTCGGTAAACGACAAGCTTAGCGTGCAGAACGAAAAATCAGCGTCGCTGAAGGGCTACGCGGGCGATACCGCGGTGACCAGCGAGATCAAAGCTAAATTACTGGCTGACGATATCGTCCCGTCGCGTAACGTGAAAGTTGAGACCACCGATGGCGTTGTACATTTATCCGGCACGGTCGAGTCCAGCAAGCAGTCGGAACGTGCGGAAGGCATTGCTAAAGCCGTTTCCGGCGTCAAAAGCGTGAAGAACGATCTTAGCGTTAAATAAATCCATTCATTAAAAGAATTTATTCTGCGGTCTTTCCGCAGGATGTGTAGCACCACAGGGTTGTGTATGCGCGGCCTGAGTGCGCAGAAAATCGACCGTCATTAACTATGGTAAGGAGAGACGTATGTTTAGATGGGGCATTATTTTTCTGGTGATCGCTTTAATTGCCGCCGCTCTGGGTTTTGGTGGCCTGGCAGGTACCGCTGCCTGGGCTGCTAAAATTGTCTTTGTTGTCGGTATTATTCTGTTCCTGGTCAGCCTGTTCACCGGCCGTCGACGTCCCTAGACGTTAATCAGTGAAATACCGTCTTACATAAAGCCAGTCAATGAGACTGGCTTTCTCTGTTTCAGGGCGTTAAAAATTGCGTTACCTTTGTTTTTATAATAAGCCAGACAGGAAAGCAGGGTGGGGCAGCGAATTCCCGTGACGTTGGGCAACATTACGCCGTTATCTGTTAAACCCTTCCAGCCGGGCAGGCTTGCGCTGGTGTGCGAAGGTGGGGGACAGAGGGGCATTTTTACCGCCGGGGTGCTGGACGAATTTATGCGCGCGGGATTTAACCCGTTCGATATGCTGTTTGGCACCTCTGCCGGGGCGCAAAATCTCTCGGCCTATCTGTGCAACCAGCCCGGCTATGCCCGCAAGGTGATCACGCGCTACACCACCGCCCGCGAGTTTTTCGACCCGATGCGTTTTGTCCGCGGAGGCAACCTCATCGATCTCGACTGGCTGGTCGACAGCACCGCCAAAAAAATGCCGCTGGCGATGGCTTATGCTGAAGACCGTTTTGCTCAGGGTAAAGAGTTCTGGATGTGCGCCTGCCGCGGCGATGATTATACGCCCAACTACTTTTCCCCTACCCAGCAAACCTGGCTCGATCTGATTCGCGCCTCCAGCGCTATTCCCGGTTTTTACCGCAGCGGCGTTATGCTGGATGGGGTGAGCTATCTGGACGGCGGCGTCAGCGATGCGATCCCGGTGCAGGAGGCCGCCCGTCGGGGCGCGCAAACAATCGTAGTGATCCGCACCGTGCCTTCGCAGATGTACTACACCCCGCAGTGGTTTAAACGGATGGAGCGCTGGCTTGGCGAAAGTAGCCTGCAGCCGTTTGTGAATCTGGTACAGCACCACGAAACCACCTATCGCTCCACGCAAGAGTTCATTGAGAAGCCGCCGGGTAAGCTGAGAATTCTGGAAATATATCCACAGAAGCCATTGAAAAGTATGGCGTTAGGCAGCCGTCTTCCTGCTTTACTGGAAGACTACAAAACCGGGCGCCAGTGCGGGCGCTATTTCCTCGCTACGGTCGGTAAACTGCTGGCCGACAGGCCTCCTTTGCTGCGTCATGCGCCACGCATTGCGGTACCGAAAACGGTGGTTATCCCGCCGGCGCCCGTGGCCAACGAGATCCCTCAGGTTCCGGTCATCGCGGCTGAGCAGGCCAATGATGCCAGCTTTGATAATGAGGACCTCGCGTGACCTTGCGATTTATTGATACCCACTGTCACTTCGATTTCCCTCCTTTCACCGGCGACGAAACTGCCAGTATTGCCCGAGCGGCTCAGGCTGGCGTGAGGCAAATCATCGTACCGGCGACGGAAGCGGATAACTTTGCCCGCGTATTAGGGCTTGCGGCGCAGTATGCTCCGCTCTACGCGGCCCTGGGGCTTCATCCGATAGTAATTGAGCGGCATGAAGAAGAGAGTCTGGTGCGGCTTGAAGCCTGCCTGGCGAAACGCGATGCTAAGCTGATCGCGGTTGGGGAAATTGGCCTCGATCTCTATCGCGAAGATCCGCAGTTCGAGCGCCAGATTTCTCTCCTGGAGGCGCAGTTGCGTCTGGCGAAACGCTACGACTTGCCGGTCATCCTCCACTCCAGACGCACTCATGACAAGCTGGCGATGCTGCTAAAAAAGCACGCTTTACCGCGTACCGGCGTGGTGCACGGTTTTGCCGGTAGTCTTCAGCAAGCCGAACGCTTTGTCCAACTGGGCTATAAAATCGGCGTTGGCGGTACCATTACCTACCCGCGCGCCAGCAAGACCCGCGACGTGATGGCGCAGCTACCGCTTTCTGCGCTGTTACTGGAGACCGATGCGCCGGATATGCCGTTAAACGGTTTCCAGGGGCAGCCGAACAGGCCTGAGCAAGCGGCTCGCGTCTTCACCGCCTTATGTGAGCTACGCTCTGAGCCTGCTGAAGAGATAGCTAATACCATGTTTTGTAATACAAAAGAGGTTTTTGCTATTTTATAACCTTTTATTGAGTGACATGTGTCTCATTCCTGCCTTTTTATCTCATTGTTTTGCCTAAAATGTGTGAGCTGTGATGAGCGTGATGGTTCCATACCGTTATAATCGCGGGGTTTTACGCTGAACTATCAATACACAGGGATTCTGTATGCAAATTATCATGGGACTTATCGGCATGGTGGTGCTGTTAGCCATCGCAGTGCTCCTCTCCAGTAATCGAAAAGCCATCAACCTGCGCACCGTCCTCGGCGCCTGGATTATCCAGGTGGGGATCGGCGCGTTAATTCTCTACGTGCCGGCCGGGCGCACGGCGCTGCTGGCCATGTCTAACGGCGTTGCCAACGTGATTGCTTACGGCAATGAAGGGATCGGCTTTATTTTCGGCGGTCTGGTTTCCGACAAGATGTTTGAGGTCTTCGGCGGCGGCGGGTTTGTTTTTGCCCTGCGCGTCCTGCCGGTCATTGTCTTCTTCTCATCGCTGATAGCCGTGCTTTATTACCTGGGCATTATGCAGTTTGTGATCCGCATACTCGGCGGGGCGCTGCGCGCGGTACTGAAAACCTCGCGCACGGAATCGCTCTCTGCCACGGCGAATATTTTTGTTGGCCAGACCGAAGCGCCGCTGGTCGTGCGTCCTTACATCGCCACCATGACGCGCTCTGAGCTATTTGCGGTGATGTGCGGGGGCCTGGCTTCGGTCGCAGGCTCCGTTCTGGCCGGTTATGCCCAGATGGGCGTACCGTTGGAATATCTGATTGCCGCTTCATTTATGGCGGCACCGGGCGGCCTGCTGTTTGCGAAAATTATCGTGCCGGAAACCGAGCAGCCGCAAGATAGCCCGGCGCTGGAAAAAAATGACGCCGATCCGGAAGCGCCGGCAAACGTACTGGATGCTGCCGCATCCGGGGCAGCTTCGGGGATGCAGCTGGCGCTTAACGTTGGCGCGATGCTGCTGGCGTTTATCGCGCTGATTGCGCTGGTTAACGGGATCCTCTCCGGCGTGGGCGGCTGGTTTAACTACCCGGATCTGTCGCTGCAAATGATTCTCGGCTGGGTCTTCTCGCCGCTGGCGTGGGTGATTGGCGTTCCATGGAGTGAAGCCACCGTGGCCGGCTCATTTATCGGCCAGAAGCTGATCATCAATGAGTTTGTAGCCTATATGAATTTCGGCGAATATCTGAAAGCCGACGCCGAGGTGGCTGCCGCAGGTTTGCAGGTCATTTCAACCCACACTAAGGCCATTATCTCCTTTGCCCTTTGCGGTTTTGCCAACCTGTCATCCATTGCCATTCTGATTGGCGGTTTAGGCGGTATGGCGCCCAATCGCCGCCAGGAAATCGCACAGCTGGGCATGCGGGCGGTGGCGGCGGGTACGCTCTCAAATCTGATGAGCGCCACCATCGCAGGCGTCTTCCTCGCGCTATAACGCGTCCTTCAGCGAGAAAATACCGGCGGCGGCGCTGCCGCCGGTATTTTTACCACAATTGTTAAAATTCCATCATCCTGCAACGATCTGTTTTTCCATCGTTAGTGCTCTTTTTCGCCGTTGTTCGCACAAAATGACCCTGCTTATATCGAGTTGTCGCGTTCGGTTATGTTATAATAATAACATTCCGTCGGGACGGAGATTGCTGTTTATGCTTATAAAGTGCTGTACGCTCATGAAGCCCGGGCTTGGCTATTTAGTGTGATTTATATCACGTCACAGTAATGCAAATTGGCAATTAGTTTTCATTAACTGTGATGTATATCGAAGTGTGGCGGCGAGGCAATGTTACAATAGTAACAGACTCGCAAGGTGAACAAACTTTTAACCGGCAATACGCCGTCGGAGTATGAAATGACTGATTTAACTGCAAGCAGCCTGCGCGCGTTGAAACTGATGGACCTGACCACCCTGAATGATGACGACACTAATGAGAAAGTGATCGCGTTATGTCATCAGGCCAAAACACCGGTAGGGAATACCGCCGCAGTGTGCATCTACCCGCGCTTTATCCCGATCGCGCGCAAAACGCTGAACGAACAGGGAACCCCGGATATCCGCATTGCGACGGTGACCAACTTCCCGCACGGTAACGATGATATCGATATTGCGCTGGCGGAAACCCGCGCGGCGATTGCCTACGGCGCGGATGAAGTCGACGTCGTGTTCCCTTATCGCGCGCTGATTGCGGGCAACGAACAGGTGGGTTTTGACCTGGTCAAAGCCTGTAAAGAAGCCTGCGCGGCAGCAAACGTGCTGCTGAAAGTCATTATCGAAACCGGCGAGCTGAAAGAAGAAGCGCTGATTCGTAAAGCGTCTGAAATTTCCATCAAAGCCGGCGCTGATTTTATCAAAACGTCGACCGGTAAAGTTCCGGTGAATGCGACCCCGGAAAGCGCGCGCATTATGCTGGAAGTCATCCGCGATATGGGTGTTCAGCAGAGCGTTGGCTTCAAACCGGCAGGCGGCGTGCGCAGCGCGGAAGACGCGCAAAAGTTCCTCGCCATTGCTGATGAGCTGTTCGGGGCCGACTGGGCCGATTCTCGCCACTATCGCTTCGGCGCTTCCAGCCTGCTGGCAAGCCTGCTGAAAGCTTTAGGTCACGGCGATGGTAAGAGCGCCAGCAGCTACTAAAACGTAATTTGTCTGACCTTAAGGCCGGATGTCGTCCGGCCTGAGGTTGGTCTTTGACTCTTTCCTCGGGAGGTAATCTTGTTTCTCGCACAAGAAATTATTCGTAAAAAACGTGATGGTCATGCGCTGAGCGATGAAGAAATTCGTTTTTTCATTAACGGTATCCGCGATAACACCATCTCTGAAGGGCAGATCGCCGCGCTGGCGATGACCATTTTTTTCCACGATATGTCTATGCCGGAACGCGTTTCGCTGACCATGGCGATGCGGGATTCAGGAACCGTCCTCGACTGGAAGAGCCTTAATCTTAACGGCCCGATTGTCGATAAACACTCTACCGGCGGCGTAGGCGATGTGACTTCCCTGATGCTGGGGCCGATGGTCGCTGCCTGCGGCGGCTATGTACCGATGATCTCCGGGCGCGGACTCGGTCATACCGGCGGTACGCTGGACAAGCTGGAAGCGATCCCCGGTTTCGATATCTTCCCGGACGATAGCCGCTTCCGTGAAATCATTAAAGATGTCGGCGTCGCGATTATCGGGCAGACCAGCTCTCTGGCACCGGCGGACAAACGTTTTTACGCCACGCGTGATATCACCGCGACGGTGGACTCTATCCCGCTGATCACCGCCTCGATTCTCGCCAAGAAGCTGGCGGAAGGGCTGGACGCGCTGGTGATGGATGTCAAAGTCGGCAGCGGCGCCTTTATGCCTACTTATGAGCTTTCCGCCGCGCTGGCCGAAGCGATCGTCGGCGTTGCTAACGGCGCCGGCGTGCGGACGACAGCCCTGTTGACCGATATGAACCAGGTGCTGGCTTCCAGCGCCGGTAATGCGGTGGAAGTGCGGGAAGCCGTGCAGTTCCTCACCGGCGAGTACCGCAATCCGCGGCTGCTTGAGGTGACGATGGCGCTCTGCGTTGAGATGCTGATTTCCGGCAAGCTGGCGGAGAACGATGCCGATGCGCGGGCTAAGCTTCAGGCGGTGCTGGATAACGGTAAAGCCGCAGAAGTCTTTGGCCGGATGGTGGCGGCGCAAAAAGGCCCTGGCGATTTCGTGGAAAACTACGATAAATACCTGCCGGGCGCGATGCTAAGCAAAGCGGTCTACGCCGAAGGCGAAGGATTTGTTGCCGAAATGGACACTCGCGCGCTGGGCATGGCGGTGGTCTCTATGGGCGGCGGTCGCCGTCAGGCTGCAGATCTAATTGATTACAGCGTCGGCTTCACCGACATGGTTCCCCTCGGCGCGCGCATTGATACGCAGCAGCCGCTGGCGGTTATCCATGCGAAAGATGAGAACAGCTGGCAGGAAGCGGCCAAAGCAGTGAAAGCGGCCATAAAACTTGACGATAAAGCGCCTGAAATTACGCCGACAGTCTATCGTCGTATCACCGAATAGTTATATACTGATCTGATCGCTTTTTTGCAGCGCAAAAGGTACGGAGAATAATATGAAACGTGCATTTATTATGGTGCTGGACTCATTCGGCATCGGTGCGACTGAAGACGCTGAACGCTTTGGCGACGTCGGTTCAGACACCATGGGCCATATTGCAGAAGCTTGTGCCAAAGGCGAGGCTGACAACGGCCGTAAAGGTCCGCTCAATTTGCCTAATCTGACCCGCCTGGGGCTGGTTAAGGCCCATGAAGGTTCTACCGGTAAAGTTGCAGCCGGTATGGACGGCAACGCGGAAGTTATCGGCGCTTACGCATGGGCGCATGAGCTCTCTTCCGGCAAAGACACCCCGTCAGGCCACTGGGAAATCGCCGGCGTGCCGGTTCTGTTTGACTGGGGCTACTTTCCTGAGCATGAAAACAGCTTCCCGCAGGAGCTGCTTGATAAACTGGTTAAGCGCGCAAATCTGCCGGGCTACCTCGGCAACTGCCACTCTTCCGGTACCGTTATCCTCGATCAACTGGGCGAAGAGCATATGAAAACCGGCAAGCCGATTTTCTATACCTCTGCTGACTCGGTGTTCCAGATTGCCTGCCATGAAGAGACCTTTGGTCTCGATAAGCTGTACGAACTGTGCGAAATCGCGCGTGAAGAGCTGACCGAAGGCGGCTACAACATCGGCCGCGTTATTGCGCGTCCGTTTATCGGCGACAAAGCCGGTCACTTCCAGCGCACCGGTAACCGCCACGATCTGGCCGTTGAGCCGCCGGCACCGACGGTGCTACAGAAGCTGGTTGACGAGAAAAAGGGGCAGGTGGTTTCGGTCGGTAAAATCGCCGACATCTATGCCAACTGCGGCATTACCAAAAAAGTGAAGGCGACCGGCCTGGATGCGCTGTTTGACGCCACCATTAAAGAGATGAAAGAAGCGGGGGACGAAACCATCGTCTTCACCAACTTCGTGGACTTCGACTCTTCCTGGGGCCATCGCCGCGATGTTGCTGGCTATGCTGCGGGCCTGGAGCTGTTCGATCGCCGTCTGCCGGAGCTGATGGAACTGGTAGGGGAAGATGACATTCTGATCCTGACCGCTGACCACGGCTGCGACCCGACCTGGACCGGTACTGACCATACCCGCGAACATATTCCGGTACTGATTTATGGCCCGAAAGTGAAGCCGGGTTCGCTGGGTCACCGCGAAACCTTCGCCGATATCGGCCAGACTCTGGCAACGTACTTCGGTACGTCTCCGATGGAATACGGCAAAAACATGCTGTGATTTTTTGCCCGGTGAGTCACGCTCACCGGGCCTTTTTTGTCAGCCTGATTAGGCGTAGCCGCCATCAGGTATAACATTCAGAAGGATTTAACGATGGCTACTCCACACATTAACGCAGAAATGGGCGATTTCGCTGACGTTGTGCTGATGCCTGGCGACCCGCTGCGCGCGAAGCACATTGCCGAAACTTTCCTTGAAGATATCCGTGAAGTAAACAACGTCCGCGGTATGCTGGGCTTCACCGGTACCTATAAAGGCCGCAAAATCTCCGTTATGGGTCACGGTATGGGTATCCCCTCCTGCTCCATTTATGCAAAAGAGCTGATCACCGACTTCGGCGTCAAAAAAATCATTCGCGTAGGCTCCTGCGGCGCGGTGCGTATGGACGTTAAGCTGCGCGACGTGGTTATCGGCATGGGCGCCTGCACCGACTCTAAAGTTAACCGTATGCGTTTCAAAGACCACGACTTTGCGGCGATTGCCGACTTTGGCATGGTGCGTAACGCGGTTGACGCGGCAAAAGCGCTGGGCGTTGACGCTCGCGTGGGCAACATCTTCTCTGCTGATCTGTTTTATGCGCCGGACGGCGGTGAGATGTTCGACGTAATGGAAAAATACGGCATTCTGGGCGTGGAAATGGAAGCGGCCGGGATCTACGGCGTCGCGGCGGAATTCGGTGCGAAAGCGCTGACCATCTGCACCGTATCTGACCACATCCGTACCCACGAGCAGACCACGGCTGCTGAACGCCAGACGACCTTCAACGATATGATCAAAATCGCGCTGGAATCCGTTCTGCTGGGCGATAAAGAGTAATCATCTCTTCCTCCCTCTCCCTATGGGAGAGGGGCGACGTGATCTGACCGCACGTTAGCGTACCGCGCCGGCAATCCACGCTGACAGCTCACGCAGCTCTTTCTCCTGCTCCGGGAAATCAACGAATAAAGCCTCGCACTCCTGCTGCAGCATATCCGCGCGGTACAGGCAGCCCTGCAGTCGGGCGGCAAGCGCTTCCAGCGGTGCCGGGTTAAGGCTGTCGGTAAAGACCTGAGTGCGCGTGATATGGCCTTTTTCGACGTCGAAATGGAGCTCTACGCCGCCCCAGGTAAAACGTTCGTCCAGCAGATGGCTGAAAGCAGGTGCCTGGCCAAAGTTCCACTCCCAACTGCTCTGGCGAGCAAAGGTCGCGGCAAAATTCGGCAGGTTCGGCATTTTCTCCGGAGAGATCACTTCTGCAGTGACGCGTTCACCGTAATGGGCGAAAAACGCCTCCTGGATCGCCTCGCAGACCTGCTGATGGGTAATGCCCGGCAGCAGCTCGACCAGATTGGCTACGCGCCCGCGTACGGAGGTAATGCCTTTAGCCTGCAGCTTTTTCTTATCGGGGTTGAGGTAGTTGGCCAGACGGCTTAAATCGGCGTTCAGCAGCAGCGTTCCGTGGTGAAAGCCGCGATCCATCGTTTCGCGATAGGCGGAGCCGGAGACTTTTCGGTCGCCTTCAGCGGTTTTTACGACCAGATCGTTACGGCCTGAGGCTTCCGCCGTGACGCCCAGCGAATTCAGCGCCGTCAGGACGATATTCGTGGAAACGGTTTTATCGTACTCTGGCTTTCCGGCCATAAAGGTAAAGCAGGTATTGCCCAGATCGTGGAATACCGCGCCGCCGCCGCTGCTGCGACGCGCCAGGCGCACGTTGTCTTCTTCCATACGTCGGGTGTTGCACTCTTTCCACGGGTTTTGTGCGCGGCCAATGACCACCGTATCGGCGTTGCGCCACAGAAACAGCACCCGTTGAGTTGCGGGCATCTGGCGAAAAATGGACTCCTCAACCGCCAGATTGAACCAGGGGTCGTAAGAGTCAGAGAGCAGCAGGCGCAGCGTGGGCATAGCGATTTCCTTATTCTGATTCATCTTTATCTTCATCCTGCACCGGCTTATTGGCGGTAAGCAGGAAAGGCGATTGCTGCCAGCGGGTACGTTTTCCCTGCAGCAGGGTGCGCGTCAGGACGACGCCGATAGCCAGAGATAGCAGCAGCATCAGACGCAGGATATTGGTGGTATTATCGACCTGCTGCGCTTCGGTGGCTAACGTGTGGGTATCCAGCGTCAGGCGCAGGTAGCCGAGCGGCCCGTTTTTACCCTGAACAGGCTCAACGATTTGCTGGTTGAAGTAGCCGCCCGCTTTTTTCCCGTCCAGCGCCAGCCGATCGCGTACCTCGACGCTTTCGCCGGAACGCGCCACCAGGTCACCCTGTTCGTCATACACGCCGGCGTCGAGGATCCGGCTTTTATGGGTAAGCTGGTCCAGCAGCTGGCTAATTCGCTTTTCGTCGGGAGTTTCGCTGTGCATCAGCGGCGCCAGGTTCAGCGTGACCTGCTGGGCGAGCGTGCGGGCCAGTTCTTCCAGCTGCGGATTGCGCTGCTTCTGACTGTTCTGGCTAAACCACGAAGCGCCCTGCATAAGGGCGACGAGGAGTGCGAGACAGATCAGAACTATCACCGCGCGATGCAGCCGGAATTTAAGTTTTGCGCGTACCATATTCCACCTTTGAAAATTTGCAGCTTAATGTTGCCAGAAGCGCTGGTTACAAGGTAGCCTCATGCGTTATTTTCCTCGCCTGAATGAAGTTATGTGGAGCCGTGATGCCAAACAGTTTGACCTGGTGCGACCTGCCTGAAGATGTTTCCCAGTGGCCTGGATTGCCGCTTTCCCTGAGCGGTGATGAGGTTATGCCGTTGGATTATCATGCCGGACGTAGCGGCTGGCTGCTGTATGGTCGCGGTCTCAACAAGCGTCGTCTGACCGAGTGGCAGCGGGAGCTGGGGGCGGCCCTGGTGATTGTTGCCTCCTGGGCGGTTGACGACTATCAGGTGATTCGTCTGGCTGGTTCTTTAACGCTACGAGCGACCCGTCTGGCCCATGAGGCCGGGTTTGACGTCGCGCCGCTGGGGAAAATCCCGCATTTACGCACGCCGGGCCTGCTGGTTATGGATATGGACTCGACGGCGATTCAGATCGAGTGCATTGATGAAATCGCCAAACTGGCCGGTACCGGCGAGCTGGTCTCTGAAGTGACCGAGCGCGCGATGCGCGGCGAACTTGATTTCACCGCCAGCCTGCGTCAGCGGGTAGCGACGCTGAAAGATGCCGATGCCAACATTCTTCTGCAGGTGCGTGAAACGCTGCCGCTGATGCCGGGGCTGACCCAGCTGGTGCTGAAGCTGGAAACGCTCGGCTGGAAGGTGGCGATCGCCTCCGGCGGCTTCACCTTCTTTGCCGAGTATTTGCGCGACAAGCTGCATCTCGACGCGGTGTTCGCCAACGAACTGGAGATCATGGACGGTAAGCTGACCGGCAACGTCATCGGCGATATCGTCGATGCGAAATATAAAGCCAGTACGCTGCGTAAACTGGCGGAAAAGTATGAAATCCCGCCGGCGCAAACCGTCGCTATTGGCGATGGCGCAAACGATCTGCCGATGATTAAAGCGGCAGGACTCGGCATCGCCTATCATGCTAAGCCCAAAGTGAATGAACTGGCGGAAGTGACAATCCGCCACGCTGACCTGATGGGGGTATTCTGTATTCTCTCCGGCAGCATGAATCAAAAGTAAGAGGTTAACGTGGCGAAAGCTCCAAAACGCGCATTTGTCTGTAATGAATGCGGTGCGGATTATCCGCGCTGGCAGGGGCAGTGCAGCGCCTGTCATGCCTGGAATACCATAACCGAGATGCGCATTGCCGCTTCGCCGCAGGTGGCAAGAAACGAACGCCTGTCAGGTTACGCCGGTAATGCCGGCGTATCGAAGGTGCAAAAGCTCTCTGATATCAGCCTCGAAGCGCTGCCGCGCTTTTCGACCGGATTTAAAGAATTTGACCGCGTGCTCGGCGGCGGCGTGGTGCCGGGAAGCGCGATTCTGATCGGCGGTAACCCCGGCGCGGGCAAGTCGACGCTGCTGCTGCAAACCCTGTGTAAGCTCTCCGAAGGCATGAAAACGCTCTACGTCACCGGGGAAGAGTCGCTTCAGCAGGTGGCGATGCGCGCTCACCGCTTAGGTCTGCCCACCGCCAACCTGAATATGCTGTCAGAAACCAGCATTGAGCAGATTTGTCAGATTGCCGACGAAGAAAAGCCGCAGCTGATGGTTATCGACTCCATCCAGGTGATGCATATGGCCGACGTGCAGTCATCGCCGGGCAGCGTGGCTCAGGTGCGCGAAACGGCGGCCTATTTAACGCGCTTTGCCAAGACGCGCGGCGTGGCGATCGTCATGGTCGGCCACGTGACCAAAGACGGCTCGCTGGCCGGGCCGAAAGTGCTGGAGCACTGTATTGACTGCTCCGTGCTGCTCGACGGCGACGCCGATTCTCGTTTTCGCACCTTGCGCAGCCATAAAAACCGCTTCGGCGCAGTCAACGAGCTGGGCGTATTCGCTATGACCGAGCAGGGGCTACGTGAAGTGAGCAACCCCTCGGCTATCTTCCTGAGCCGCGGTGACGAAGTGACTTCGGGCAGTTCGGTAATGGTGGTCTGGGAAGGTACCCGACCGCTGCTGGTGGAGATCCAGGCGCTGGTCGATCACTCAATGATGTCCAACCCGCGCCGCGTGGCGGTGGGGCTGGAGCAGAACCGTCTGGCGATCCTGCTGGCGGTACTGCATCGTCACGGTGGTCTGCAGATGGCTGACCAGGACGTGTTCGTCAACGTTGTTGGCGGTGTGAAGGTCACCGAAACCAGCGCCGACCTGGCGCTGCTGCTGGCGATGGTTTCCAGCCTGCGCGACCGTCCTCTGCCGCAGGACCTGGTGGTTTTCGGCGAAGTGGGTCTGGCGGGCGAAATTCGCCCGGTGCCGAGCGGCCAGGAGCGTATTTCCGAAGCGGCTAAGCATGGTTTTCGTCGGGCGATTGTGCCGGCCGCGAATGTGCCGAAAAAAGTGCCGGAAGGGATGCAAATCTTTGGCGTGAAAAAGCTTGCGGACGCGCTAAGCGTCTTTGACGACTTATAATAAGTTAAAAGGAGACTCGCCATGTCGTCATTTGACTATTTAAAAAGCGCCATAAAGCAGAAGGGCTGTACGCTACAGCAGGTGGCGGACGCCAGCGGAATGACAAAAGGCTACCTGAGCCAGCTGCTGAACGCCAAAATTAAAAGCCCCAGCGCGCAAAAGCTGGAAGCGCTGCACCGGTTTCTCGGGCTTGAGTTTCCGCGTCGGCAAAAAAGCGTTGGCGTGGTATTTGGTAAGTTTTACCCGCTGCACACCGGGCACATCTACTTGATTCAGCGCGCCTGTAGCCAGGTCGATGAGCTGCATATCATTATGGGCTACGACGATCCCCGCGATCGCGAGCTGTTTGAAAAGAGCGCGATGTCGCAGCAGCCGACCGTGCCTGACCGCCTGCGCTGGCTGCTGCAAACGTTCAAATATCAAAAAAATATCCGCATCCACGCCTTCAATGAAGAGGGAATGGAGCCTTATCCGCACGGCTGGGACGTCTGGAGCCGCGGGATCCGCGCCTTTATGAGCGAGAAGGGCATTGAGCCTAACTGGATCTACACCTCGGAAGAGGGCGACGCGCCGCAGTATCTGGATCATCTGGGGATTGAAACCGTTCTTATCGATCCTAAACGCACCTTTATGAACATCAGCGGCGGGCAGATTCGTGAGAATCCGTTCCGCTATTGGGAATATATTCCTACCGAAGTGAAGCCCTTTTTCGTACGCACGGTGGCGATCCTCGGCGGTGAGTCGAGCGGGAAGTCGACGCTGGTGAATAAGCTTTCCAATATCTTTAATACCACCAGCGCCTGGGAGTATGGCCGCGACTACGTCTTTTCGCACCTCGGTGGGGATGAGATGGCGCTGCAATATTCCGACTATGACAAAATCGCTCTCGGTCATGCGCAGTATATTGATTTTGCAGTAAAATATGCCAACAAAGTGGCATTTATCGATACTGACTTTGTCAGTACTCAGGCGTTTTGTTTGAAGTATGAAGGGCGGGAACATCCCTTTGTTCAGGCGCTGATCGATGAGTATCGCTTCGACCTGGTCATTCTGCTGGAAAACAACACGCCGTGGGTAGCCGATGGCTTGCGAAGCCTTGGCAGCTCCGTAGACCGCAAAGAGTTCCAGTCGCTGCTGGTGTCGCTGCTCAGGGAGAACGAGATAGATTTTGTGCATGTGAAAGAGGCTGATTACGACGCCCGCTTCCTGCGCTGCGTTGAGCTGGTGAAAGAGATGATGGGCGAGCAGGGATAGGCCTTCTGCGGCCTGATGCCGCATGAATCCCTGGCCCGGCTAAGCGCAGCGTGAGCCGGGGAAATGGCTGAAGCGGTATTGCGGTTGGTTTCCCGGCTGGCGGCATGAATGCCTGAGCCGGGCTACAACACTCTCCCGGCGGGAGAGAGACAAATACTAAAAAGGGCAACCTGCGTTGCCCTTATGCTCTTATTTCGCAATACGTTTGTACTTGATACGCTTCGGCTCCAGCGCATCGGCGCCGAGGGTGCGTTTCTTATACTCTTCGTATTCGGTAAAGTTACCTTCGAAGAACTCCACCTTACCTTCATCCTGGTAGTCCAGAATGTGGGTCGCGATGCGGTCGAGGAACCAGCGGTCGTGCGAGATAACCATCGCGCAGCCCGGGAACTCCAGCAGGGCGTTTTCCAGCGCGCGCAGGGTTTCGATATCCAGGTCGTTGGTCGGTTCATCGAGCAGCAGGACGTTACCGCCAACCTGCAGTAGCTTCGCCAGGTGCAGACGACCGCGCTCACCGCCGGACAGTTCGCCAACGCGCTTGCCCTGGTCAACGCCTTTGAAGTTAAAGCGGCCCACGTAGGCGCGGCTCGGCATCTCGGTGTTGCCGATCTTCATGATATCCAGGCCGCCGGAAACTTCTTCCCACACGGTTTTGCTGTTGTCCATAGCGTCGCGGAACTGATCGACGGAGGCCAGCTTGACGGTTTCACCCAGGGTGATAGAACCGGCGTCAGGCTGTTCCTGACCGGACATCATGCGGAACAGGGTCGATTTACCCGCGCCGTTAGGACCGATGATGCCGACGATAGCGCCCTTCGGTACTGAGAAGCTCAGATCGTCAATCAGCACGCGGTCGCCGTAGGACTTACGCAGATTGCTGACTTCCACGACTTTATCCCCCAGACGCGGGCCTGGCGGAATAAACAGTTCGTTGGTTTCGTTACGTTTCTGATACTCGACGTTGTTAAGCTCTTCAAAGCGCGCCAGACGGGCCTTACCCTTAGACTGACGGCCCTTCGCGCCCTGACGGACCCACTCCAGCTCTTTCTCGATTGACTTACGACGCGCCGCTTCCTGAGAAGCTTCCTGCGCCAGACGCTGGTCTTTCTGCTCCAGCCAGGAGGAGTAGTTACCTTCCCACGGAATACCTTCGCCGCGGTCAAGCTCAAGGATCCAGCCGGCCACGTTGTCGAGGAAGTAACGATCGTGGGTAATCGCCACCACGGTACCTTCGAAGTCGTGAAGGAAACGTTCCAGCCACGCTACGGATTCCGCATCCAGGTGGTTAGTGGGTTCGTCGAGCAGCAGCATGTCTGGCTTTTCAAGCAGCAGACGGCACAGCGCGACGCGGCGGCGTTCACCCCCGGAGAGATTGGCGATTTTCGCGTCCCAGTCCGGCAGACGCAGGGCATCTGCGGCGCGCTCCAGCTGCACGTTCAGGTTATGGCCGTCGTGGGCCTGGATAATCTCTTCAAACTTGCCCTGCTGAGCGGCGAGCTTGTCGAAGTCGGCATCCGGCTCAGCGTACTTCGCGTACACCTCGTCCAGACCTTTCAGCGCATTGACCACTTCGGCCACCGCCTCTTCAACCGACTCACGTACGGTCTGCTCTGGGTTGAGCTGCGGCTCCTGCGGCAGATAGCCGATTTTCAGGCCCGGCTGCGGACGAGCTTCGCCTTCGATATCGGTATCAATGCCGGCCATGATGCGTAGCAGGGTAGACTTACCGGCGCCGTTCAGACCGAGAACACCGATTTTTGCGCCAGGGAAGAAGCTCAGGGAGATATTTTTCAGAATATGACGTTTCGGCGGAACCACTTTGCCGACACGATGCATGGTATAAACGAATTGAGCCACGTTGGACTTCGCCTCTCATTTATAATGATAGATAGTTTTCAAAGGCGAAGTGTAGCCTTTTTCGCGCTTTAATCCCAGCGAGGCGATGGGTTTCACAAAAGAGTAAAAAAATGTCCGGGACGTGGCGCGATTCGCGTTGTCTGATTAGCATATCTACGTAATACCTGAAATTTTTGCCCGCGGCATGATGCTGCTGTGATGTACCTGAATAGAGGAAGAGCTTGTGGAAAAAGCCAAAACTGTGACGTGGCGTCTTCTGGCCGCCGGCGTAAGTCTGCTGACGTTAAGCCAACTGGCGCATGCGGATTCACTGGATGAACAGCGCAGCCGCTATGCTCAAACTAAACAGGCATGGGACAACCGACAGATGGATGTCGTCAATCAGCTGATGCCCACCCTGACGACCTATCCGCTTTATCCTTATCTCCAGTATCGTCAGATAACCGACGATCTGATGAACCAACCGGCGCTGGTGGTCACCAATTTTATCGCCGCTAACCCTACGCTGCCTCCCGCACGATCGCTGAAATCCCGCTTTGTTAACGAACTGGCGCGTCGCGACGACTGGCGAGGCCTGCTGGCGTTTAGCCCGGAGAAACCGACCGGTACCGAAGCGCAGTGTAATTACTACTATGCGAAATGGAACGTCGGCCAGACTCAGGAAGCCTGGGATGGGGCGAAAGCGCTGTGGCTGAGCGGCAAAAGCCAGCCAAACGCCTGCGATCGGCTATTTGGCGCCTGGCGGGCCTCAGGTCAGCAGGATCCGTTGGCCTATCTTGAACGGATCCGTCTGGCGATGAAGGCGGGAAATACCAGCCTGGTAAGGGTTCTGGCCCAGCAGATGCCGTCCGATTATCAAACGATTGCGACGGCGGTTATCGCGCTGGCTAACGATCCGAATAGCGTTATGACCTTTGCCCGTACAACCGGCGCGACGGATTTTACCCGCCAGATGGCGGCGGTCGCCTTTGCCAGCGTTGCGCGGCAGGACGTGGAAAATGCGCGCCTGATGATCCCTTCATTAGCGCAGGCGCAGCAGCTTAATGAAGATCAAATCCAGGAGCTGCGTGACATCGTCGCCTGGCGACTGATGGGCAGTGACGTGACCGAAGAGCAGGCCATCTGGCGCGACGACGCTATCATGCGCTCCCAATCCACTTCGTTGGTGGAGCGCCGGGTACGTATGGCGCTTGGTCTTGGCGATCGTCGCGGCCTGAATACCTGGCTGGCGCGTTTGCCGATGGAAGCGAAAGAGAAGGATGAATGGCGCTACTGGCAGGCCGATCTGCTGCTGGAGCGCGGGCGCGATGATGAAGCGAAAGATATTCTGCGCTCGCTGATGCAGCAGCGCGGTTTCTACCCGATGGTCGCAGCCCAGCGCCTGGGCGAGGAGTACACTTTCCGTATTGATAAAGCTCCCGCTAATCTCGATCCGGCGCTGACCTCCGGGCCGGAAATGGCTCGAGTCCGCGAGCTCATGTACTGGAATATGGACAATACCGCCCGCAGCGAGTGGGCCAATCTGGTCACCAGCAAGACCAAAGATCAGCAGGCACAGCTGGCGCGTTACGCGTTTAATCAGAACTGGTGGGATCTCAGCGTTCAGGCCACGATCGCCGGGAAACTGTGGGATCAGCTGGAAGAGCGTTTCCCGCTGGCCTATAACGATCTTTTCAAACGCTACATCAGCGGGAAAGATATTCCGCAAAGCTACGCGATGGCCATTGCGCGTCAGGAGAGCGCCTGGAACCCGAAAGCCGGTTCACCGGTAGGTGCCCGCGGTCTGATGCAGATTATGCCGGGTACGGCGACGCATACGGTGAGCATGTTCAGTATCCCTGGCTATAGCGGTCCATCGCAGCTGCTGGATCCGGAAATGAACATCAACATTGGTACCAGCTATCTGCAGTATGTTTATCAGCAGTTTGGCAATAACCGTATCTTCGCCTCAGCGGCCTATAACGCCGGGCCAGGGCGGGTGCGCACGTGGCGGGGCAACAGCGGCGGCCGTATTGACGCGGTGGCGTTCGTCGAGAGCATTCCGTTCTCTGAAACGCGCGGCTACGTCAAAAACGTTTTGTCCTATGATGCCTACTATCGCTATTTTATGGGCCAGAAAGATGCTCTGCTGAGCGATGCGGAGTGGAAGCTGCGCTACTAGCGCTGTCGTTTTCGGGCAACATAGCAAAAGGCGATGTTGCCCGAAATCCGTAGAGTCCGGACAGAAGTATGTTATGCTTTGTACTCGTTAGTGAGTACATCCGACAGGTGGCGTAACATGACCCAACAATCCCCCTATTCAGCAGCGGTAGCCGAACAGCGTCATCAGGAGTGGCTGCGTTTTGTCGCGCTCTTACAGCAGGCGTACGCCGACGATCTTCATCTGCCGCTTTTACAGCTTATGCTGACCCCCGACGAGCGCGAGGCGCTGGGTACGCGGGTACGTATTATTGAAGAGCTGCTGCGCGGTGAGATGAGCCAGCGCGAGCTAAAAAATGAACTCGGCGCCGGCATCGCGACTATCACCCGCGGTTCGAACAGCCTCAAGTCAGCGCCGCCGGAGCTGCGTTTATGGCTGGAGCAGTCGTTGTTTAACGCTGGCGATAAATAGCGTTATGAAACGGACTTAGCGCCAGCACGACGGCCTGATGATAAACGCTGCTGCGGGTCAGTTTTCCGGCCGTAAATACGCCGATTGCGCCCTCTTTACGGCCAATTTCATCGATGCCGGTATGCTGAGACATCACTGGACCCAGCGCTTCCCCTGCCTGAACTTTTTCAAGAATGACCTGCGGCAGCGGTAGGGTTGCCGAGCGCGCTTCGCCGCGCAGGCTACCGTTATCGATGATCACCCAGCTAAAAGTGCTGCCCTCGTCGATTCCGGCTTCAATGGCGACCCAGAAGTCCGCATTTGGCTGCGCAAGACGCGCGTTAGCCACGCGATTTCGTGCGCCAGCGCGCGTTTCGTCGCTGCCAAAAGGCTGTTCCGGCACGCCGCTCTCGACGGAGACGGACTCAATGTGGCAGGATCCTTCGCCGAAGATCTCGTTGAAAGCCTGCAGAATTGCCTGAATTTTGGCGGGATTAGTGGTAGCTGAGACAACATGGTGCATAATCAAAATAACTCAGAATGACTTAACATCATCGCAGTATACTCCAAACCCTTCTTGTTGCAGGCGGCTATGCTTGAAGCGAGAGGGTTAAGAGCTCATAACGGATAATAAAGCATGTTACAGGTATACCTTGTTCGCCACGGTGAAACGCAGTGGAACGCCGAGCGACGTATTCAGGGCCAGTCCGACAGTCCGCTTACCGCCCACGGTGAGCGTCAGGCCTGGCAGGTAGGCGAGCGCGCCAGAACGCTGGGGATTACGCATATAATTGCCAGCGACTTAGGTCGGACGCGGCGTACCGCAGAAATCATCGCTGAAGCCTGCGGATGCAGCGTCATAACCGATTCACGCTTGCGTGAGCTGGATATGGGCGTGCTGGAAAAGCGCCATATTGACTCGCTAAGCGAAGAAGAAGAGGGCTGGCGTCGCCAGTTGGTCAACGGCACGCCCGATGGGCGTATCCCGCAGGGGGAATCGATGCAGGAGCTGAGCGAGCGTATGCATGCGGCGCTGGCATCTTGCCTGGAACTGCCCGCAGGCAGCCGGCCGCTGTTGGTGAGCCACGGCATGGCGCTGGGATGTCTGGTGAGTACGATTCTTGGTTTGCCGGCATACGCGGAGCGACGTCTGCGTCTGCGCAACTGCTCCATTTCCCGCGTTGACTATCAGCAGAGCCCCTGGCTGGCGTCAGGATGGGTAGTGGAAACCGCGGGGGATGTTTCGCATCTTGATGCCCCCGCGATGGATGAACTACAGCGTTAACGACGAATCGGGATCAGGTATTCGCAGCGTAGCTGAATGGGCGGTTCCTGATTCCGGCTTTCATCTTCCGGAAAGAAACGTTCGATATCCAGACCTTTACGGCGGGTGAGGTTGAGCATCGGCATGCAGGTGCCGTAAACCGTCAGAATAAATTCCTGTAACCCGGTACCCAGTCCTTCGTAGGTAAACATCACGTACTCGCCGCCTTCCAGCGTCACCGGATGGGCGTTGTGCAGGTGACCGTTAGCCAGCTCCGGCGTCAGCGCGGTGGTGTAGAACACCTCCTGCTCATCGTCTTTATCCATGCTGGGGCGCGGTTCGTGCAGGCCGTACAGCGTCGGGGGAATTGACGGCGTATTGGCGAGGAATTCACGCCAGAACTGAACGCGCATCTGATTACGGAAATCGGAGATCTCTTCCAGCTTACAGGTATAGCTCTGAGTGACGCCAACCAGCTGAGTGGTGTTCAGCGTGACGAATTCATACTGCGGCATGGTGAACTCGCCCAGACGCAGCGGAGGGCGCATACCGTAAGAACTCCAGTCTGGAGAGCGTCGATAGAGGGCTGGCGTCAGCGAAAACTGCTTTTTGAAAGCACGCGTAAACGTCTGCTGCGAATCAAAACGATACTGCAGCGCGATATCGAGAATCGGACGTGCGGTCAGGCGCAGGGCAACCGCTGACTTAGATAAGCGACGGGCGCGAATATAGGCACCGATGGCGTGGCCGGTGACGTCCTTGAACATTCTTTGCAGATGCCACTTGGAATAACCTGCCTTCGCTGCCACATTGTCCAGTGAGAGTGGCTGATCCAGGTGACCTTCCAGCCAGCTAAGGAGATCGCGAATAATCCCTGCTTGATCCATAAAATATCCCCATCCTTAAACTCAGGTGCCTGATACTAAAGGTAGCGGATAATAGCATTTTTTGATGTTTTAGCATTCAGTGTTTTTTTTGCTTTTAAATGCGATTATTCCACAAGTATCGGTGGTAATTTTGTAAAGCTGTGATCTATAAAACTTTTCTTCATAATGAGTGATAATCACTCAGCTAAATTTTTAAGAATGGTAACAATATGAAATACAAGAAGTTAGTTGCAGGAATGTTTTTACTGGCCGGCTGTCAGGTGGCCCAGGCGGAGCAAATCGGCTCCGTGGATACGGTATTTAAGTTTCTTGGTCCGGATCATAAAATCGTCGTGGAGGCCTTTGACGATCCGGATGTCCAGAACGTGACGTGCTACATCAGTCGCGCGAAAACCGGCGGAATTAAAGGCGGGTTAGGCCTGGCGGAAGATACCTCTGATGCCGCAATTTCCTGTCAGCAGGTGGGGCCCATTGAGCTGACGGATAAAATTAAAAACGGGAAAAAGCAGGGGGATGTGGTATTCCAGAAACGCACCTCGCTGGTTTTTAAAAAGCTGCAGGTCGTGCGTTTTTATGATGCGAAACGCAATGCGCTGGTCTATCTGACCTATTCAGATAAAATCGTTGATGGCTCGCCGAAGAATGCGCTTAGCGCCGTGCCGATTATGCCATGGAATAAATAACAGGGAACGCCGATGCAACAACCGCGGATCTGGTTGGTGGAAGATGAGCTCAGCATTGCCGATACGCTTGTCTACATGCTGCAACAGGAAGGATTTATCGTTACGGCGTTTGAGCGCGGGCTACCCGCTCTGGATGCCGCCCATCATCAAATACCTGACCTGGCGATCCTCGACGTCGGGCTGCCGGATATCAGCGGTTTTGAGCTATGCCGTCGTCTGCTGGCCCGCTATCCGGCGTTGCCGGTGCTGTTTCTGACGGCCCGCAGCGAAGAGGTGGATAAGCTGCTTGGCCTGGAAATCGGCGCCGATGATTATATCGCCAAGCCCTTTTCCCCTCGTGAAGTGTGCGCCAGGGTGCGCACCGTCCTGCGGCGGCTGCAAAAATTTGCCGCGCCTTCGCCGCTGCTACGGGTAGGGGAATTTACTCTGCATGACGCTGCGGCTCAGGTTACGTGGTGCGGACAGCCCCTGAATCTGACCCGCTATGAGTTTTTATTATTAAAAACGCTGCTTCACTCTCCCGGCCGCATTTTTTCTCGCCAGCTGCTGATGGAGCAAGTTTGGGGCGACGCGAACGAGAGCTTCGATCGCACCGTGGATACCCATATCAAAACGCTGCGCGCGAAGCTGCGAGAAGTTAACCCCAATATCTCCCCTATTAGTACGCATCGCGGCATGGGATACAGCCTTGAAGGTTAGTGATGCGCATCGGAATGCGGCTGCTGCTGGGCTATTTTTTGATTGTCGCTATCGCGGCCTGGTTTGTGCTTTCCATCTTTGTCCAGGAGATTAAGCCCGGGGTGCGGCGGGCAACGGAAGGTACGCTGATTGATACGGCCACCTTGCTTGCCGAGTTGGCCCGCGAGGATTTACTCTCCGCCGATCCCCAGCATGGGCGGCTGGCCCAGGCTTTCCAGTCGCTTCATCGACAACCGATTAACGCCAATATCGCCGGCATTAATAAAGTGCGTAACGAATATCATATCTATCTGACCGACGCGCAGGGCAAAGTGGTATTTGATTCGGCGGGCAAAGCGCTGGGACAGGACTATTCGCGCTGGAACGATGTCTGGCTCACTTTACGCGGTCAATATGGGGCGCGCAGTACCCGCAGCGACCCGAACGACGACAACAGCTCGGTGATGTATATTGCCGCGCCGGTGAGCGACAATGGCCGGATCATTGGCGTGCTGAGCGTTGGGAAACCCAATCTGGCCATGGCCCCGGTAATCAAACGCAGCGAGCGCCGTATTCTGTGGGCCGGAGGCGCGCTGCTGGGTATCGCGCTACTGATCGGCGCCGGGATGGTGTGGTGGATTAATTTCTCCATCGGCAAGCTGGTTCGTTACGCGGACTCCGTGACCGCCGACCGCCCGGTTCCGTTGCCGGATGTCGGCGGCAGCGAACTGCGTAGGCTGGCGCAGGCGCTGGAGAGTATGCGCCTTAAGCTGGAAGGAAAAAACGCCATTGAAAACTACGTGTATGCCTTGACCCATGAGCTGAAGAGCCCGCTGGCGGCGATTCGCGGCGCGGCAGAAATTCTCCAGGAAGCGCCTCCGCCTGAGATCGCCGCGCGTTTTACCCGTAATATCCTGGCGCAGAATGCGCGTATGCAGTCGCTAGTAGAAAATTTACTCCAGCAGGCCCGACTGGAGAATCGGCTGGAGATCGCCAGGCGTCCCGTCTCTGTAGCGGCGCTTTTTCGCCGCCTTGCCGAGGAGCGAGAGATCGCGCTGGCGGCGAAAAAACTCAGGCTACGCTGGCAGGAGACAACCCTGACGGTTGAGGGCGATCGCGAGCTTTTGGCGCAGGCGTTGGGCAATCTCCTTGATAACGCTATTGATTTCACTCCTGTGGAAGGAGAGATCCTGCTTGGCGCGGAAGAAAACGATGGCGGCGTACTCTTGACCGTAAGCGATACGGGAAGCGGTATTCCAGATTATGCGCTGGGGCGTATTTTTGAGCGTTTCTACTCACTGCCGAGCGACGATGGACATAAAAGCAGCGGCCTGGGGCTGGCATTTGTGCGTGAGGTTGCGCGCCTGCATCAGGGGGATATTCAGCTGATTAATCGCCCTGAAGGCGGGGTGTGCGCTTTGCTGAGACTTCACGCTCACTTCACATAGCTTCAAACTCTCCCCACATAGCCTCTTTAAGGTGAGCGCATCACTAAGGAGAGGGCTATGTTGAAATCACCACTATTCTGGAAAATGAGCACCCTGCTGGGATGTATTTTACTGTTGTCGATCCCGCTGATGATTGTCAGACAGCTGATCGACGAACGCGCGGATTATCGTAGCGACGTCATTGAGGCTCTGGAAAGCAGCACCAGCGGGGCGCAGAAGCTGGCCGGGCCGTTCATCGCCATTCCCGTAACCGAGACGTTGACTCGGGTTGAGGGCAAAAAAACGGTCGAATATCAGAACCAATGGGTGCATTACTGGCTGCCGGAGACGCTGGCGATTAACGGTAATCAGGACGTTGAATCCCGGCGGGTCGGTATCTATGAAGGGCAAATCTGGCACAATAATCTCAGCATCAAGGCGCATTTTGACCCGGCATGAATCACGGCGCTCAGGAAAAGTACGATTACGCTGGGGAGGCCATTTCTGGTCGTTAGCGTTAGCGATGCGCGCGGGATTGGCGAGATTAAGGCTCCTGAGGTCAACGGCGAGACGCTGTCCGTTGAGCCAGGGCCCGGCACTGGCGAGAGCGGAGAGGGCATTCATATGCCAATGCCGCTGTTGTTACCTGAACAAAAAGCGCTGGATATTGAATTCACACTTAATCTGAATGGTAGCGGCAGCTTCTCGGTGGTACCGCTTGGGCGCAACAGCACGCTACAGCTAACCAGCAACTGGCCGCATCCGGGATTCCTTGGCGATTTTTTACCCGGCAAGCGTGAGGTTAGCCCAACAGGCTATAGCGCACAGTGGCAAAGCACCTGGTTTGCCAACAATATGGCCAGGTTTTTTGTCGATGACCGGGAAATTGAGTGGCGTCAGCTACCTGCATTCAACGTGAATGTCACCACGCCTGCCGATCAATATCAGCTGACCGACAGGGCGACAAAATATGCCATTCTATTGATAGCACTGACATTTATGGCGTTCTTTGTGTTTGAAAGTTTAACCCTTTATCGTATGCACCCCATGCAGTATATGCTGGTGGGGCTGTCGCTGGTTATGTTCTATCTGGTGCTGCTGGCGCTGTCCGAACATATCGGCTTTACGTCATCATGGATTGCCGCCAGTTTGATCGGCGCGCTCATCAATGGCGTGTATCTTCAGGCGGTGCTGAAAGGGTGGCGGAATAGCTTCCTGTTCGTCTGTGCGCTACTGCTGCTGGATGGCATTATGTGGCTGCTGCTGCGTTCGGAAGATAGCGCATTATTGCTGGGTACCGGTGTGCTGCTGCTGGCGTTAAGTGCGCTTATGTTCCTGACTCGCCATGTTGACTGGTACGCGTTATCTCTACCGAAAGCCAAAGATAATCAGCCATGTGTTGGCGATGATGACGATAAGCTCAGGATCTGGAAATAAAAAAACGGCGCGAATAGCGCCGTTTTTACGTTATGACAGCAAGAAAAACGGAGTTATTCCTGCAGGTCGCCACAGAAGCGGTACCCCTCGCCATGAATGGTGGCGATAATTTCCGGGGTGTCCGGAGTGGACTCAAAATGCTTACGAATGCGACGGATGGTCACGTCCACGGTACGGTCGTGCGGCTTCAGCTCACGGCCGGTCATTTTCTTCAGCAGTTCTGCACGCGACTGGATTTTGCCCGGATTTTCGCAGAAGTGCAGCATGGCGCGGAATTCACTGCGCGGCAGCTTATACTGCTCACCATTTGGGCTTACCAGCGAACGGCTATTGATATCCAGCTCCCAGCCGTTGAACTTATAGCTTTCTACGCTGCGGCGTTCTTCGCTCACGGTACCCAGGTTCATGGTACGGGAGAGGAGGTTGCGAGCGCGGATCGTCAGTTCACGCGGGTTGAACGGTTTAGTGATATAGTCATCGGCGCCGATTTCGAGGCCAAGGATTTTATCCACTTCGTTATCGCGACCGGTGAGGAACATCAGCGCGACGTCCGCCTGCTCACGCAGCTCGCGTGCTAACAGGAGACCATTTTTGCCTGGCAGGTTGATATCCATGATCACCAGGTTGATATCATTTTCAGACAGGATCTGATGCATTTCCGCGCCATCGGTCGCTTCGAATACATCATAACCTTCTGCTTCGAAAATACTTTTTAACGTGTTGCGTGTTACCAACTCGTCTTCAACGATAAGAATGTGCGGGGTCTGCATGTTTGCTACCTAAATTGCCAACTAAATCGAAACAGGAAGTACCAAAGTCCCTGACCTGCCTGGTGCATGTCGCAAATTAACATGCCCGGCGTAACATGACTAAAGTACGTAATTGCGTTCTTGATGCACTTTCCATCAACGTCAACAACATCATTAGCTTGGTCGTGGGTACTTTCCCTCTGGACCCGACGGTGTCAAAAACGGCTGTCATCCTAACCATTTTAACAGCAACATAACAGGCTAAGTGAGGCATGACACCCAATAAAACTACGCTTCGTTGACATATATCAAGTTCAATTGTAGCACGTTAACAGTCATGTGAAATCATTGCATCTAAACCGGATTCATACTCACAATTCATACCCTGCTCAACTAGTTGCAATGAGAAAATAATAAACGTGGTGAATCCAAAGCTTCAAAACGTATTCGGGCATAAATCTCATTGCCAAACATACGGATAAAGCTGTTCTGTTAACATACTCTGTGTCATGGTGCCTTGGGAATAGTTTAGTTTTTTTTATGGGTGATAAAGCTCAAATTTAGTGATTTTTGTTGCAAATTTGTAAATTTACGGCGCGTAAAATGAAGGGATGAATTGTCATTTCCACGCCTGGAAAAGCAAAAGAGAGAACGAATGCGTTTATCAATAGTATTAGTGTCCCCGGCGCGGGCAGAAAACGTGGGTGCGGCAGCCAGGGCAATGAAAACTATGGGGTTTAGCGATATGAGGATCGTCGATAGCGAGGCTCATTTGCAGCCTGCCGCGCGCTGGGTCGCGCACGGCTCCGGCGATATTCTCGATAATATTCAGACTTATGCCACTCTGGAGCAGGCGCTACACGATGTCGATTTTACCGTCGCCACGACGGCCCGCAGTCGGGCTCGTTTTCACTACTACGCGACGCCGCAGCAGCTTTTACCGCTACTGGAAGAGAAAGCGCAGTGGATGCATCATGCCGCGCTGGTATTTGGCCGTGAAGATTCCGGTCTGACCAATGAAGAGCTGGCGCTTGCCGATGTGCTGACCGGCGTGCCGATGGCGGCAGACTATCCTTCGCTGAATCTGGGGCAGTCGGTGATGGTATATTGCTATCAGCTGACCTCTTTGCTGCAAAAAACCACGACCGTAGCCCCAGGCGTCGATGACAATCAGCTGCAGGCGTTACGTCTGCGCACGCTCGATCTGCTCAATCGCCTCGGCGTAGGCGACGATATAAAATTGACCGACTGGCTTCAGCAGCGAATAGGTCTGCTGCAGCAGCGAGACACCGCCATGCTGCATCGTTTACTGCATGATATTGAAAAAAACCTTCCAGAGTAAAGCTCTGCCATGTTGTTTCAACATAGTTTTATGTGCTAAAAAACAACGAAGAGATGCGTAAATACGGATGAAGTATCAGGTTGTTGTGGCGTATTGGCCAGGTGCATAAAAACCGGCTAAAAGTAGAAATTCATTGACTTAAGTCGGCAGATACTTTAACCAATATAGGCACAGGACACAGACAGATAAAAATTACAGAGTACACAACATCCATGAATCGCATCGGCATGATCACCACGATTATCACCACCACTATTACCACAGGTAACGGTGCGGGCTGACGCGTACAGGAAACACAGAAAAAAGCCCGCACCTGAACAGTGCGGGCTTTTTTTTCGATAAAAAATCAAGGGGTCATAACCATGCGTGTGTTGAAGTTCGGCGGTACATCAGTGGCAAATGCAGAACGTTTTCTGCGTGTTGCCGATATTCTGGAAAGTAATGCCAGGCAGGGGCAGGTAGCGACCGTACTGTCTGCCCCGGCGAAGATCACTAACCACCTTGTTGCGATGATCGAAAAAACGATCGGCGGGCAGGATGCGTTGACCAATATCGCTGATGCCGAACGCATTTTCGCCGAACTTCTGCAAGGGCTCGCCGATGCTCAGCCGGGCTTTCCACACGCTCAGCTGAAGGTTTTTGTCGAGCAGGAATTTGCGCAAATCAAACACGTTCTGCACGGTATTAGCCTGCTTGGGCAGTGTCCGGATAGCGTTAACGCGTCCCTTATTTGCCGGGGTGAAAAGCTCTCAATCGCCATTATGGCCGGCTTGCTGGAAGCGCGCGGTCATAACGTCACGGTGATTAACCCGGTTGAAAAACTGCTTGCCGTTGGCCATTACCTCGAATCCACCGTAGATATCGCAGAGTCGACTCGTCGCATTGCCGCCAGCCAGATCCCGGCTGACCATATGGTGCTGATGGCGGGCTTTACCGCGGGTAACGAAAAGGGTGAGCTGGTGGTGCTGGGGCGTAACGGCTCTGACTACTCCGCAGCGGTACTGGCAGCCTGCCTGCGCGCCGACTGCTGTGAAATCTGGACCGACGTTGACGGCGTTTATACCTGCGACCCGCGTCAGGTCCCGGATGCGCGTCTGTTGAAGTCGATGTCCTATCAGGAAGCGATGGAGCTTTCCTACTTCGGCGCTAAAGTTTTGCACCCGCGTACTATCGCCCCCATCGCCCAGTTCCAGATCCCCTGTTTAATCAAAAATACCGGTAATCCGCAGGCGCCGGGTACGCTTATCGGCGGCAGCAGCGATGAAGACGATCTGCCGGTGAAAGGTATCTCTAATCTCAACAACATGGCGATGTTCAACGTCTCCGGTCCGGGGATGAAGGGGATGGTTGGCATGGCGGCGCGCGTGTTCGCCACTATGTCCCGTGCGGGAATCTCCGTCGTACTTATCACCCAATCCTCTTCCGAATACAGCATCAGCTTCTGCGTGCCGCAGAGCGACTGCGCTCGGGCGAAGCGGGTAATGGAAGATGAATTCTATCTGGAGCTGAAAGAGGGGCTGCTTGAGCCGCTGTCGATCATGGAACGCCTGGCAATTATTTCGGTTGTCGGCGATGGCATGCGGACGCTACGCGGGATTTCCGCCAAATTCTTCGCTGCGCTGGCGCGCGCCAATATCAACATTGTGGCGATTGCACAGGGCTCTTCCGAGCGCTCCATCTCCGTTGTCGTCAGCAACGATGATGCGACCACAGGCGTTCGCGTGACTCACCAGATGCTGTTCAATACCGATCAGGTGATTGAAGTGTTTGTGATTGGCATCGGCGGCGTCGGCGGCGCGTTGATCGAACAGATTAAGCGCCAGCAGGGCTGGTTGAAGAGTAAACATATTGACCTGCGCGTTTGCGGGGTAGCCAACTCTCGCGCTTTACTGACCAACGTACACGGTCTGAACCTGGAACACTGGCGCGATGAGCTGGCGGAAGCCAAAGAGGCGTTCAACCTGGGACGACTCATTCGTCTGGTGAAAGAGTACCATCTGCTGAATCCGGTGATTGTCGACTGTACCTCCAGCCAGGCGGTGGCCGATCAGTATGCCGATTTCCTGCGCGAAGGCTTCCACGTGGTGACGCCGAACAAAAAGGCCAATACCTCATCGCTGGATTACTATCATCAGCTGCGTCATGCCGCGAGCAGCTCACGACGCAAGTTTCTCTACGACACCAACGTCGGCGCGGGGCTGCCGGTAATCGAGAACCTGCAAAATTTGCTGAATGCCGGTGATGAACTGCTGCACTTCTCCGGTATTCTGTCCGGCTCGCTGTCATTTATCTTCGGCAAGCTGGATGAGGGCGTAAGCTTCTCTGCCGCGACGAAGCTGGCGCGTGAGATGGGCTATACCGAACCGGATCCGCGCGACGATCTTTCTGGCGTTGATGTCGCGCGTAAGCTGCTGATTCTGGCTCGTGAAACCGGGCGAGAGCTGGAGCTGTCTGACATTATCGTAGAGCCGGCGCTGCCGGCGGATTTTGATGCCAGCGGTGATGTTGACAGCTTTATGGCGCGTCTGCCGTCACTGGATGATGAGTTTGCGTCACGGGTCGCTAAAGCGCGCGATGAAGGTAAAGTCTTGCGTTATGTTGGCAATATCGAAGAGGATGGCACCTGCCGCGTGAAAATTGCCGCGGTAGACGGCAACGATCCGCTGTTTAAAGTGAAAAACGGCGAGAATGCGCTGGCGTTTTACAGCCACTATTATCAGCCACTGCCGCTGGTGCTGCGCGGTTATGGCGCGGGGAATGATGTCACCGCGGCTGGCGTTTTTGCCGATCTGCTGCGTACCCTGTCATGGAAGTTAGGAGTTTAAGATGGTCAAAGTATATGCCCCGGCTTCCAGTGCCAACATGAGCGTCGGGTTTGACGTGCTGGGCGCGGCGGTAACGCCGGTCGACGGCACGCTGCTGGGGGACAACGTCTCGGTTGAAGCGGCGGCGAGCTTTAGCCTGCAAAACGTGGGTCGCTTCGCCAGTAAACTGCCGACGGCTGCGCAGGAGAATATCGTCTATCAATGCTGGGAGCGTTTTTGCCAGGAGATTGGCAAACAGGTACCGGTGGCGATGACGCTGGAAAAAAACATGCCGATTGGTTCCGGCCTGGGCTCCAGCGCCTGTTCCGTGGTTGCCGCGCTGGTGGCGATGAATGAATTCTGCGGTAAGCCGCTCAATGAGAGCCGAATGCTGGCGCTGATGGGCGAGATGGAAGGGCGGATTTCCGGCAGCATTCACTATGATAACGTCGCCCCTTGCTATCTGGGCGGGATTCAGCTGATGCTTGAGGAAAACGGCATCATCAGCCAGCAGATACCGGCATTTGATGAATGGCTGTGGGTGCTGGCCTATCCGGGGATTAAAGTCTCAACTGCGGAAGCGCGGGCCATTCTCCCGGCGCAGTATCGCCGTCAGGACTGTATTGCCCACGGTCGCCATCTGGCGGGCTTTATTCACGCCTGCTATAGCCGTCAGCCTCAGCTGGCGGCGAAGTTGATGAAAGATGTCATTGCCGAACCGTATCGTACCAAACTACTGCCGGGCTTCAGCGAAGCGCGTCAGGCAGCAATGGAAATTGGCGCGCAGGCGTGCGGCATTTCCGGTTCCGGTCCAACGTTGTTTGCATTATGCGATAAACCGGAAACCGCGCAGCGCGTCGCCGACTGGCTGGCTACGCACTATCTGCAAAATAAGGAAGGCTTCGTTCATATTTGCCGGCTGGACACGGCGGGCGCTCGAGTAGTGGGATAACCAATGAAACTCTATAACTTAAAAGATCATAACGAACAGGTCAGCTTTGCGCAGGCCGTTACGCAGGGGCTTGGCAAGCATCAGGGGCTGTTCTTCCCGCACGATCTGCCGGAATTCAGCCTGACTGAAATCGACGAAATGCTGCAGCAGGACTTCGTGTCGCGTAGCGCAAAAATTTTGTCGGCATTTATCGGCGACGAGATCCCGCAGGAGGTTCTGCAAGAACGTATCGGCGCCGCCTTTACCTTCCCGGCACCGGTAAGTAAAGTGCAGGACGACGTCGGCTGCCTCGAACTGTTTCACGGTCCGACTCTGGCGTTTAAAGACTTCGGCGGCCGCTTTATGGCGCAAATGCTGACCCATATCGCAGGCGACAAACCGGTCACTATTCTGACGGCCACCTCGGGCGATACCGGCGCGGCGGTTGCGCATGCGTTCTATGGTCTGCCTAACGTCAAAGTCGTCATTCTCTATCCGCGCGGCAAAATCAGCCCGCTGCAGGAAAAGCTGTTCTGCACCCTGGGCGGCAACATTGAAACCGTAGCAATCGACGGTGACTTTGATGCCTGCCAGGCGCTGGTTAAGCAGGCATTTGATGATGAAGAGCTGAAAGCTGCGCTGGGTCTTAACTCGGCTAACTCAATCAATATCAGCCGCCTGCTGGCGCAGATTTGCTACTACTTTGAAGCCGTTGCTCAGCTGCCTCAGGAAGCCCGTAATCAGCTGGTTATCTCGGTACCCAGCGGTAACTTTGGCGATCTGACCGCCGGTCTGCTGGCTAAATCTCTGGGGCTGCCGATCAAGCGTTTTATCGCGGCGACTAACGCCAATGATACCGTGCCGCGCTTCCTGCAGGACGGTAACTGGTCGCCAAAAGCGACTCAGGCCACGCTGTCTAACGCGATGGACGTCAGCCAGCCGAACAACTGGCCGCGTGTGGAAGAGCTGTTCCGCCGTAAAATCTGGCGTCTGAACGAGCTGGGCTACGCGGCGGTGGATGATGAAACCACCAAGAAGACCATGCGTGAGCTGAAAGCCATCGGCTATACCTCTGAACCGCATGCGGCGATTGCCTATCGCGCGCTACGCGACCAGCTGCAGCCTGGCGAATATGGCCTGTTCCTCGGCACGGCGCATCCGGCGAAATTTAAAGAGAGCGTGGAAGAGATTCTGCAGGAGACGCTGCCGCTGCCGAAAGAGCTGGCCGATCGTGCCGATTTGCCGCTGCTGTCGCATGATCTGCCGGCTGATTTTGCCGCGCTGCGTAAGCTGATGATGGGTTAAGCCTGATTCAGCGCTCCCCTCCTGCATTATCCGCAGCAGGGGAGCGTGTTTTTACTGCTCGTGGCGTTTAAAGACCAGTTCTCCGTTATCCGAAGCCTCGGCGTCAAAGAAATAGCCTTCACTATCAAAGTGGGTCAACTGCTCAGGCTTCGTTAAGCGATTCTCAATGATATAACGACTCATCAAGCCGCGCGCTTTTTTAGCGTAGAAGCTGATCACTTTAAACTTGCCGTTTTTCTCATCAAGGAATACCGGCTTAATCAGCTGGCCCTCAAGCCGTTTGGCTTTCACCGACCTGAAGTATTCATCAGAGGCAAGGTTGACCACGATATCGTCGCCCTGGGCTTTCAGTGCCTGATTCAGCTTATCGGTGATGACGTCTCCCCAATAGTGATACAGGTCTTTACCCCTCGCATTCTCAAGCTTAATACCCATTTCCAGGCGATACGGCTGCATCAGATCCAGCGGGCGCAGAACGCCATACAGGCCGGACAGCATCCGCAGATGCTGCTGGGCAAAATCGAAATCAGCTTCGCTAAAGGTCTCTGCCTGCAGGCCGGTATAGACATCGCCCTTAAACGCCAGGATCGCCTGACGGGCATTGTCCGGGGTGAAGTCTGGCTGCCAGTCGTGGAAGCGGGTCGCGTTCAGATCGGCCAGCTTGTCGCTGATGCCCATCAGTTTAGCAATCTGTGGTGCCGACAGCTGGCGGGCAATGCCGATAAGCTCCTGAGAGTGTTCCAGCAGCTCTGGCTGAGTATAACGCGTCGTTGCCAGCGGACTTTGATAATCAAGCGTTTTGGCAGGTGAAATCAGAATGAGCATATCCAGTCCTTACGGGAAATTTTTGACGACTTTAGCAAAAAAACCTCAAGAGAGGATCGATAGCTGCGATTGCCGCGCTATTCGCGCGGCAGGTTATCCCAGGTTCCCGGTACCAGCTGTTGATGGATTTCAGGGTAGCGGGTGACGTCAAATTCCGGCCGCTGGCCCAGCTTGCGCTGCCGCAGGTAATCGCTGGCAATGATGCGCACCGTCGGCGACAGCAGCAGGATAGCCGTCAGGTTAGTTATCGCCATCAGCGCCATGATAATATCCGCCATCTGCCAGACTACCGGCAGGCTGACTACCGCTCCGGTGATGACCATGCACAGCGTCAGCAGACGCAGCAGCCAGATGTTGCGGAGGCTATCCATGCGCAGAAAGATGAGGTTATTTTCGGCATAGATATAGTTTGCGACGATCGAACTGAAGGCGAACAGCAGCACGATACAAGCGACAAAGCTGGCACCCCAGTCGCCGACAAGATTGTTCATCGAGTGCTGGATAGCCTGAATACCGTTTGCCACCCCTTCATTGCCGTCTCTTGGCGCCAGCATAATGATCACGGCGCTGGCGGTACAGATGACGATGGTATCAATAAAGACGCCGATCATTTGTACGATCCCCTGCGCTGCGGGATGAGGTGGCCAGGAGGCAGCGGCGGCGGCAGAATTTGGCGTCGAACCCATACCCGCTTCATTGGAGAACATCCCGCGCTGAAAGCCGCTGGTGAGCGCCTGGCTGATGGTATAGCCCACCGCGCCTGCAGCGGCCTCCTGCCAACCGAAAGCGCAGCGGAAAATAATTTCAAAAATCGTCGGCAGGGCGCTGATATGCCACAAGCCAATGACCAGGCTGGCCATCACCCACAGCAAAGCCATAGCCGGCACGAGCCACTGCATCAACCGCGCTACGCCGCGAATACCGCGAATGATGACCAGTAGGGTCAGGGCCGCAAGCACGCCGCCAGTGATGACATCAGGTAAACGAAACGCATACTCCATGGCATGGGCAACGGAGTTGGCCTGGACGGTGTTAAAAATAACACCGTAGGCCAGCAGGAGAAGAATAGAGAACAGCACGCCCATCCAGCGCATGCCGAGCCCCCGGGCCATATACCAGGCCGGACCGCCGCGAAAGTGGCCGCGAGAGTCGCGCTCTTTATAAAGCTGCGCCAGAGAGCATTCGGCGAAGCTGCTGGCCATGCCGAGCAGCGCCGAGATCCACATCCAAAAAACGGCGCCCGGGCCGCCAGCGGCAATGGCCAGCGCAACCCCAGCCATATTGCCGCTGCCCACGCGCGCCGCCAGGCTCATGCACAGCGCCTGAAAAGACGTTAAGCCGCCGGGCTGCGGCTGAAGGCTTTTTTTCAGACTTTTGCTGAACTGGCGGATATAACGGAACTGAATATATTTTGTTCGCCAGGTAAACCAGACGCCAGCGCCCAGTAACAGGTAGATCATTACCGAGCCCCAAAGTATTTCATTGATAAACGACAGAAAATCAGGCATCAAGCATCCTCTTGCCCATATCGGCGCGCGAGTGTAAGCGCTACCAATCCAGTGACAATCCTTTAGTGTTCAGGTAATTAATTGGCCCAGTTTATCACACTCTGCGCTCATGCATTGTAGGCGGTTGCGCTGCCCCGGCAGCGTGTTATCATCTTGGCAGACCGGTTACATCCCCTTAACTGCTGTTTAAGAGAAACACTATCATGACGGATAAATTGACTTCTCTGCGTCAGTACACCACTGTCGTAGCTGATACCGGAGATATCGCGGCAATGAAGCTGTATCAGCCTCAGGACGCCACGACTAACCCTTCTTTGATTCTCGGCGCGGCTCAGATCCCTGAGTACCGTAAGCTGATTGATGACGCTGTTGCCTGGGCTCGCGGCCAGAGTAGCGATCGCGCGCAGCAGATTATCGATGCTTCCGATAAGCTGGCGGTGAACATTGGTCTCGAAATCCTTAAGCTGATCCCTGGCCGTATTTCCACCGAAGTCGATGCTCGTCTGTCCTATGACACCGATGCATCTATCGCCAAAGCTAAGCGCCTTATCAAGCTGTATAACGATGCCGGCATCAGTAACGATCGCATTCTGATCAAACTGGCTTCTACCTGGCAGGGCATTCGCGCCGCTGAGCAGCTGGAAAAAGAAGGCATCAACTGTAACCTGACTCTGCTGTTCTCCTTCGCTCAGGCGCGTGCTTGCGCGGAAGCGGGCGTATTCCTGATTTCTCCGTTTGTGGGCCGTATCCTCGACTGGTACAAAGCGAACACCGATAAGAAAGAATACGCGCCGGCAGAAGATCCGGGCGTAGTGTCCGTGAGCGAAATCTACGAATACTACAAACAGCACGGCTACGAAACTGTGGTTATGGGCGCAAGCTTCCGTAACCTCGGCGAGATCCTGGAACTGGCCGGCTGCGATCGCCTGACCATCGCTCCGGCCCTGCTGAAAGAGCTGGCTGAAAGCGAAGGCGCGGTTGAGCGTAAACTGTCTTTCAGCGGCGAAGTGAAAGCCCGTCCGGCTCGCATCACCGAATCCGAATTCCTGTGGCAGCACAATCAGGATCCGATGGCGGTAGACAAACTGGCGGAAGGTATCCGTAAGTTTGCGATCGACCAGGAAAAACTGGAAAAAATGATCGGCGATCTGCTGTAATCTCCCATGTGGCCGACGCCCGTCGGCCACATTAAACTGTCTGCCTTGCTCCCCTCGGTGTATTATTCTGGCTATTAATACTGTTTGAACGGAATAATCATGAACACCTTACGAATCGGCTTAGTTTCCATCTCCGATCGCGCCTCCAGCGGCGTCTATCAGGATAAAGGCATCCCGGCGCTCGAAGAGTGGCTGGCCCGTGCGCTATCCACGCCTTTCGAATTGCAAACCCGCTTGATCCCGGATGAACAGGTTATTATCGAGCAAACGCTGTGCGAACTGGTTGATGAAATGGGCTGTCATCTGGTCCTGACTACCGGTGGCACGGGCCCGGCTCGCCGTGACGTGACCCCGGATGCGACGCTGGCGATTGCCGATCGGGTGATGCCAGGCTTTGGCGAGCAAATGCGCCAGGTGAGCCTGCATTTTGTGCCGACGGCCATTCTTTCTCGCCAGGTTGGCGTTATTCGCAAGCAGGCGCTGATCCTTAACCTGCCCGGGCAGCCGAAAGCGATTGAAGAAACCCTGGAAGGCGTAAAAGATGCTGAGGGTAACGTGCTGGTGCACGGAGTTTTTGCAAGTGTACCGTATTGTGTACAGTTGCTTGAGGGGCCATATGTCGAAACAAACGGCAATGTTGTAGCAGCTTTTCGCCCTAAAAGCGCGAGACGTGAAACATTATCCTGAATTTAATGCATTCCTGAAATAACCTACAACATCAGTGGTGTGTTGTTTTATTTACGATATAGTGTTTTTTACTTTACACACTGCGTAGAATCTCTTCACACCTCTGGATGATTGCTCGTTATGTCACACTATACCCGACCCCTGAACCGACAGGATTATAAAACCCTGACGCTTGCCGCGCTTGGCGGCGCGCTGGAGTTTTATGATTTCATCATCTTTGTTTTCTTTGCCGCCGTTGTCGGCGAGCTGTTTTTCCCGGCGGATATTCCTGAGTGGCTGCGACAGGCACAAACTTTCGGCATTTTTGCGGCAGGCTATTTAGCGCGTCCTCTTGGCGGCATCATTATGGCCCACTTTGGCGATCTGGTTGGTCGTAAGAAAATGTTTACTTTGAGCATTTTACTGATGGCGCTGCCTACGCTGGCGATTGGTCTGCTGCCTACCTACGCGTCGATGGGCATCGTGGCGCCGATTTTGCTGTTGCTAATGCGCATTCTTCAGGGCGCAGCAATTGGCGGCGAAGTTCCCGGCGCCTGGGTCTTCGTTGCCGAGCATGTACCGGAAAAAAGAATAGGTATCGCCTGCGGTACGCTGACTGCCGGTCTGACGGTGGGTATTTTACTCGGTTCGGTCGTCGCGACGCTGATTAATACGCACCTCACCCCTCAGGGTATCCACGATGGCGGCTGGCGTATCCCGTTCCTGTTAGGCGGCGCATTTGGCCTCGTCGCCATGTATCTGCGCCGTTGGCTTCAGGAGACGCCGATTTTCCTCGAAATGCAGCAGCGTAAGGCATTAGCGCAGGAGCTGCCGGTTAAAGCCGTCGCGCTGAAGCATCAGAAGGCGGTTGTGGTCTCAATGCTGCTGACCTGGCTGTTATCCGCAGGCGTGGTGGTGGTGATCCTCATGTCTCCGGTCTGGCTACAAAAACACTACGGCTTTGCTCCCGCCATCACCCTGCAGGCGAACAGCATCGCTACCATCATGCTCTGTATCGGCTGCCTGCTGGCAGGCCTGGCCGCCGATCGTTTTGGCGCCAGCCGCACGTTTATTGTCGGCAGCTTATTCCTCGCTGCGGCAAGCTGGGCTTTCTATCATCTTTCCGGTGATAGCCCGCAGCGCCTGTTCCTGCTCTACGGTACGGTGGGGTTATGCGTTGGCGTGGTCGGGGCGGTTCCGTATGTGATGGTGCGCGCGTTCCCGGCGGAGGTCCGATTTACCGGTATTTCGTTCTCTTATAACGTCTCTTACGCCATCTTTGGCGGCCTGACGCCGATTGCGGTGACCATGCTGATGGGCGTTTCGCCGATGGCGCCCGCGTGGTACGTGCTGGCACTGTCGTTTATGGGATTGGGGTTGGGGATCTGGCTGCGTCAGGGACTGGATCAGCAGGTTGCAGCGCCGAAAGCTGAACTGCAGCGTCTGCCTTAAATCAAGGTGACCCATGTCGCCGCTCGCGAACGAGCGGCGACAATGAATTAATGCTTTTCGCCGATTGGCAGAACGGTGCGGCCAAACTGTTCGTTCAGCACTTCACCCATCGCCAGATAGATGGCGCTGCCGCCGCAGACCAGACCCACCCAGCCAGCAATCTTCACAATGCCTTCGTTATCAGCCAGGTGGCCAATCGCCAGCAGAGCGAACAACACGGTCAGGCTGAGGAAAACAAACTGCAGCATACGTGCGGCTTTCAGAGTGCCAAAGAACATGAACAGGGTGAAAACGCCCCACAATCCAAGGTACATACCGAGGAAGTGTGCATCAGGCGCTTCAGCAAGGCCCATTTTCGGCATCAGAAGAATGGCAACCAGCGTCAGCCAAAAAGCGCCGTAAGACGTAAATGCGGTTAAGCCAAAAGTGTTGCCTTTTTTAAATTCCAACAGGCCGGCAAAAATCTGCGCAATGCCGCCATAAAAAATGCCCATCGCCAGGATAGCTACATCAAACGCGAACAGGCCGCTATTTGCCAGGTTAAGCAGAATAGTGGTCATGCCGAAGCCCATAAGGCCCAGCGGTGCCGGATTAGCCAACTTAGTGTTGCCCATAATTCCTCAAAATAATGATTAGAAAGGGAAGCATTCCCCGCCGTCTCTGCGTCGGGGCGCGGCATAATAATTAGGCGTTACGATACTGTCTATGATCTGGCGGGGTATTTTTCGCCAATTTCATTTTTTCCCTGATGAAGTCTGGTCATTTGCCTTAAACAGGCAATATGCAACACGGCTGGAATGGTCACCCGATATGCGCTGCCGCTCACGGCTTTTACCCCATTAAACGCGGCGCCGAGCGGTCCGCCAAGCCCTGCTCCGCGTACCAGCCCGTGGCCGATGACGCTCACCGCGGCGTGGGTGCGGAGGATCTTCGTCAGTCGGGTTTCAAGAAGATGCGAGACTCCCTGCGCTAACTTATTTGTCTGAAGCAGATGGGGAAGCAGTTCTTTCTGCTCTTTGACACGACACTCAACGGCACTAAAGAAGTCGGCTTTTTGCCGCTCATCCATCTTTTTCCAGCTATGCTCCAGAAAGTGTTCCAGGAGATGTTGTTCTATTTCCGGGGTAGAGGCTTGTTTATCGGTTTTGATTTTTAGTCTCTTGCAGACGTCCAGCAAAATTTCGCGATAGAACTTGCCATGACGACGCAGCGTGTTGGCGATGCTATCACCGCCAAAGTGCTGGAGTTCCCCGGCAATGAGCTGCCAGTTGCGGCGATAGCGCTCAGGGTGTCCTTCCATCGCCTGAAAGGTTTCATTACGCAATAGCGTACTTGAAAGCCGGGGTTTTCCATTCTCATTGTGAGTCAGAATTCGAGTGAATGTTTCCAGATGCTCTTCGCTGCAGCGATGCAGAAAAGAGAGGTCTTCATCATCCAGATAATTAATCTTCATAAGCGTTTTGATAATGTGAACCGGAATATTAATCGTCGCCGATAATTTTTAGCGAGGCCATATCGGAAGAGTTAATGGTGTGACCAGAAAAAGCGATTTTTTTAACGCAGCGTTTGTTGTCGTTGTCGCTATTAATATTAATCCAGCCGGTCGTTTCCCCTTCTTTTATAGTTGACGGGACGCTGAGGCTTTGGCTGGTGCTGTTGCTGACTTTGAAGTACACCGTTACGCCGGACAGCTGGACATCGCCGCGATCGGCAGTCAGCTGGATACGCTTAATTACCCTGCATATCGGTAGCTTCAGGGTGAGATCGTTAGTCTCATTTCGCGGCATGGCGACAACCCCTAAAATTTTATGATCGTTAGCGGACGCCGACGCGACTAACGTTGCGCTCAAAAATAATCCTGCTGATATATGAATCAGTGATTTCATGAGGATTTCCTGATTATTAGATGGGTTATTAGGACGACGCATTTTATCACTGGAACTTTATTGTATTTAGCACGTAATGATTGCGGATTATGTCAATTACGGTGTGAATGTATTTAGGTTTAATTATAATTTTAAATTATGTAATGGGCGTTTTTAGCGCGGCATTTCGCGCGTTTTCGGCTGCCGGGACGTACCCGGCGGCGCGGTCAGAGTAAAAATTTTTTGTATCCCCCCCCTTGATGAAGTCGCGGGTGACCCCATCTTGTAGTCAACCGCAGTGAATGAACCTGAAAAAAAATGATGTCTGGGTAGTTGAAACCGCACGTTTCGCCCTTATTACAGGTTCACAACCACATGTTGACTGAATTTTTAGTGGAGACGTTTAGATGGGTAAAATTATTGGTATCGACCTGGGTACTACCAACTCTTGTGTAGCGATTATGGATGGCACTACTGCACGCGTGCTGGAGAACGCCGAAGGCGATCGCACCACGCCTTCTATCATTGCCTATACCCAGGATGGTGAAACTCTGGTTGGTCAGCCGGCTAAACGTCAGGCAGTGACAAACCCGCAAAACACCCTGTTTGCGATTAAACGCCTGATTGGCCGCCGCTTCCAGGACGAAGAAGTCCAGCGTGACGTTTCTATCATGCCGTACAAAATCGTGGCCGCAGATAACGGCGACGCATGGCTTGATGTGAAAGGCACCAAAACCGCACCGCCGCAGATCTCTGCTGAAGTGCTGAAGAAAATGAAGAAAACGGCTGAAGATTACCTGGGCGAACCGGTAACTGAAGCGGTAATCACCGTACCAGCTTACTTCAACGATGCTCAGCGTCAGGCAACCAAAGACGCCGGCCGTATCGCAGGTCTGGAAGTCAAACGTATCATCAACGAACCGACAGCCGCTGCGCTGGCTTACGGTCTGGATAAAGAAGTCGGCAACCGTACTATTGCGGTATACGACCTTGGTGGTGGTACTTTCGATATCTCCATTATCGAAATCGACGAAGTTGACGGTGAAAAAACCTTCGAAGTTCTGGCGACCAACGGTGACACCCACCTGGGCGGCGAAGACTTCGACACCCGTCTGATCAACTACCTCGTTGACGAGTTTAAGAAAGATCAGGGCATCGACCTGCGTAACGACCCGCTGGCGATGCAGCGCCTGAAAGAAGCCGCTGAGAAAGCGAAGATTGAACTCTCTTCTGCTCAGCAGACCGACGTGAATCTGCCGTACATCACCGCAGATGCCACCGGTCCGAAACACATGAACATTAAAGTGACCCGTGCGAAACTGGAAAGCCTGGTAGAAGATCTGGTTAACCGTTCCATCGAGCCGCTGAAAGTTGCTCTGCAGGATGCTGGCCTGTCCGTGTCTGACATCAACGACGTTATTCTCGTTGGCGGCCAGACTCGTATGCCAATGGTGCAGAAGAAAGTTGCTGAGTTCTTTGGTAAAGAGCCGCGTAAAGACGTTAACCCGGACGAAGCCGTGGCCATTGGCGCAGCTGTCCAGGGCGGTGTTCTGACCGGTGAAGTAAAAGACGTACTGCTGCTGGATGTTACCCCGCTTTCTCTGGGTATCGAAACCATGGGCGGCGTGATGACTGCGCTGATCAACAAGAACACCACTATCCCGACTAAGCACAGCCAGGTGTTCTCTACTGCGGAAGACAACCAGTCTGCGGTAACCATCCATGTGCTGCAGGGTGAGCGTAAACGCGCATCTGATAACAAATCTCTGGGTCAGTTCAACCTGGATGGGATTAACCCGGCGCCGCGCGGCATGCCGCAGATCGAAGTCACCTTCGATATTGACGCCGACGGTATCCTGCACGTTTCCGCGAAAGACAAAAACAGCGGTAAAGAGCAGAAGATCACCATCAAAGCCTCTTCTGGCCTGAACGAAGAAGAGATCCAGAAAATGGTTCGTGAAGCAGAAGCTAACGCGGAATCTGACCGTAAGTTTGAAGAACTGGTTCAGACCCGTAACCAGGGTGACCATCTGCTGCACAGCACCCGTAAGCAGGTTGAAGAAGCGGGCGATAAACTGCCGGCTGACGATAAAACCGCTATCGAGTCTGCATTGACCGCGCTGGAAACTTCCCTGAAAGGTGAAGATAAAGCCGATATTGAAGCGAAAATGCAGGCGCTGGCCCAGGCTTCCCAGAAGCTGATGGAAATCGCTCAGCAGCAGCACGCCCAGCAGCAGGCTGGCGGCGCTGACGCTTCCGAGAGCAACGCGAAGGACGACGATGTTGTTGACGCTGAGTTCGAAGAAGTGAAAGACAAAAAATAATCGCCCTTTGAACGGGTAAAACACTGGCACGGGCGAAGAGGTTTCCTCTCCGCCCGTGCACGCATGTTAAGGGGCTGAAAAACACCAATGGCAAAGCAAGACTATTACGAGATTTTAGGCGTTTCCAAAACAGCGGAAGAGCGTGAAATCAAAAAGGCGTACAAGCGCCTGGCCATGAAGTATCACCCGGACCGCAACCAGGGCGATAAAGAGGCAGAATCAAAGTTCAAAGAAATCAAAGAAGCGTATGAAATCCTGACTGATGCCCAGAAGCGTGCAGCTTACGATCAGTACGGCCATGCTGCGTTTGAGCAGGGCGGTATGGGGGGCGGCGGCGGTTTTGGCGGCGGCGCGGATTTCAGCGATATCTTTGGCGATGTTTTCGGCGATATTTTCGGCGGCGGACGTGGTCGTCAGCGCGCATCGCGCGGTTCAGACCTGCGCTATAACATGGATCTTACGCTCGAAGAAGCCGTTCGCGGCGTAACGAAAGAGATCCGTATCCCGACTCTGGAAGAGTGCGACGTTTGTCACGGCAGCGGCGCCAAAGCGGGCAGCCAGCCGCAGACCTGTCCGACCTGCCACGGGGCAGGCCAGGTTCAGATGCGCCAGGGCTTCTTCGCCGTTCAGCAGACCTGTCCGCACTGTCAGGGACGCGGTACGCTGATCAAAGATCCGTGCAATAAATGTCACGGTCATGGCCGCGTCGAGAAAACGAAAACGCTGTCGGTTAAAATCCCGGCGGGCGTTGATACCGGCGACCGTATTCGTCTGGCAGGTGAAGGTGAAGCCGGCGAGCATGGCGCACCGGCAGGCGATCTGTATGTTCAGGTTCAGGTTAAGCAGCACGCCATTTTCGAGCGTGAAGGAAATAATCTGTACTGTGAAGTACCGATTAACTTCACTATGGCTGCTCTCGGCGGTGAAATCGAAGTCCCGACGCTGGACGGTCGTGTAAATCTTAAAATACCGGGCGAGACGCAGACAGGTAAGCTGTTCCGGATGCGCGGTAAAGGCGTGAAGTCCGTTCGCGGCGGCGCGCAGGGCGATCTGCTGTGCCGCGTGGTCGTCGAAACGCCGGTTGGCCTGAATGATAAACAAAAGCAGCTGCTGAAAGATCTGCAGGAAAGCTTTGGTGGCCCAACGGGTGAAAAGAATAGCCCGCGCTCCAAAAGTTTCTTCGATGGCGTGAAGAAATTTTTCGATGATTTGACCCGCTAATTGCATTTCATTTTCAGTCTTCCACTAAGCCTGGGCCTTTGCGTTCAGGCTTTTTTCTATCCGCAGCCCTATCTTTTTAATTAACCTATTATTTATAAGGGCTAAGAATTGATTTATTTTGAGTATTATCTATATTGCTTTTTTCGTTTTTAGAGGCTGACAGCGGATGGGATCGAAAGGTGCCAACAAGGATTTTGATTACAATTTAATCAAGACCCTTGACGCTGTTATTTCAGCTGGAAATGCTGCCAAAGCAGCAAAAAAACTTGGTATCACTCCGGCGGCGGTCTCGTTGGCGCTTCGCCGTTTACAGAGCTATTATCAGGAAGAGTTGTTTATCCGTGGTAAAGATGGCCTGTTACCCACCGCTAAAGCGATCGAGATCCATCAAAATTTCCGTCAGGTTATGGAACTGATAAATAGTACCTTTATTCCCGAGCATAAAGGGAGTCGTGATGCCCGGCTGACTATTTTAGGCGGTGATATCGTTGAGGCTTACTATCTCTCACAGCTTTATGCCGGAGATATCTTTGAACGGGTATTACTCAACCATTATTCATCAAGAAATCTCTCTCGTGAGATGATGACGGAGCTACTGCTTACAGCAGAATGTGATGTTCTGATTGGTACCGAGCCGTTGAACGTCCCCGGGATTGATAATCAACTGATCGATAGCTTCAAAAGCTTTGTCTGCATTTTTGCCAGTAATCATATCTTAAGCACCTTACCTCATCTTTCGTTACATCATTTCTATTCCTCCCGTCACGCGATGTATCAGCCGGGCATGCACTCCCCGATGATTATTAATGATAAGGGTCTTTTTAAAGATGTTCTTTATTATAAAGGCTCACGTATTATTGGCTATCGTAGCGACTCCCTCAATGGCCTGATGAGTATGATTGAACGTACTTCATTAATAGCCTTAATGCCGTTGAAGTTGGCGCTATTCTATAAAAATCAGCGTAAATATGATATTAAGTTTGTGCAACCGCCACCGGAACTTACTTTTAAATCTATACAGATTTATGCATCATGGAACAGAAACAGTGAAAATATATCAGTGATAAATGAAATTGTTTCCATGTTACACACTCTGTCATCATTTCGTCGCTGAGGAGTATCACTTCAAACGATATAGTTAATATGGTTTGGTTTGATGCTCTTTGATTACTGGTAAATAGCTAACCTCTTTACACTTATTGGGTACCATTTTGTACGCCTTCATCAAGGAGTGTTCTATGTCTATTCCAAATCATTTGGCGACAACGGAAGTCGTTTTGCTGGAAGTCGAAATTTTTATCACCATTATTGCTATCGGAGCCTGGGGCGGGTTTGTTAGCTACCTTATCCGGCGTGATAAGCAAGAAGGTGATGATCATTCCCATAAGGGCATCATGCACTGTTTAACCCAGGTTGTGGTTTCCTGTTTTACTAGTTTTTTGCTCAGCGCCGTGGCGATTGAAAAAGAGCTTAGTTTTAATATGGTGTTGCTCGCCGCGGGGCTTGGCGGGGTATTTGCAGGGCCGATTTTGAAAATTCTTGGCGAGAAGATTAAAAAGGCTCTGGAAAATGCAAAAATTCATTAAGTGATGTCCAGTCTATATTTATGCTAATAAAAGTCTCGTCCCTGAGTCTTTTATTAGCTGTATTGCCACGATGATCTTAGGTGATTCTGGCCTTCATCCAGCCATAAATAAACTCTTCATTACCTTTGTTTTTTTCTGTGATATCCAGATAGTAGGCTCCCTGGCTGCAGTTGAGCGCTTTTATCAGCACTTCTTCACCCTGTTTGCCCCTTAAGGCCAGAAAGTGATTGAGAGCGGAGAGGGTCCGAGGGCCAATTTTGCCATCGGTTTTGATATCCTGGTAACTTTTTTCTTCCCGGTTTAGCGCGTTGAGCCAGCGCTGTAGCCAGACGCAAGGATAGTGGGGGCCAATATTGACTGCGGCATCGCAGAGTTCGAAAGAAATGGGCCAGGATATAGTTGAGATCTGCTCAAATCCGGGTTTGATCCAGTAATCCTCTTCGAGGATAGAAAATGCTTCAGCTCGCGTCAGGTTGATCATCTCTCCTGTATAACCATGAGCTCGGGCCGTTGCCTCAGTGATCCCCCAGTTGGTGGCTCCACCTTTATCTTTAGGATTGTTGGTATAGCCGCCTTCCATTACTAAAATACCATCAATAATTGGGTTCATTTTTCATTTCCTTGAATTAATGAATGTGCAGGTACATCACCGTGCCGAGGGTGACAGAAAACACGGTGGTTAATGCTGCCAGCGTCTTTCTGAACACCTGTCGTTTTGTTCCTTTCTTTTCGCTCTCCATGGCTTTAATAGGAATCTCTTTATTAACCTGAATGCCCTGTCTTGGGATGGTGATAAACAGGTCATTTATCCCAAGGGACTTCAGATCTCTTCTGATTAAGTAGAGTATTTGCGTTAAATTTGCGTCATTCACAAAGTGACTACGGCTTCCCCATAATTCTGAAGTTATTTTTTGCCGTTCAATAATATCCATATTTGCATTTTCGATGATGAAGCTCAGGCACTTCGCCCTCATTGCCGTCATTTTAATGACCTGTGAGTTTGAGGTGGTTCTCAGCTCATACTTTCCTTCGTTGTAAACGCAATTATCATTGATGAGATAAGTTTTCATGTTGTCGTCCTTTAGATATAGAGATCCTGATTGCGTGGGTTCAATATATTGTACGAGAATTGGCTTAATCTATTACTTGTCATTCGTATTATTCTAATGTCATTTGATGATGAGAGCTTAATCACATAATCTCATGTAAAGTAAATGATATTTAACCCGCTGATAAATGAGATTTAATGTGCTGCTGATGTTTTCGCCGTGATTTTGCTGAGATACGTATATCCGCTGATGATTTAAGAATTACCGTCATCATTTTTCTCGCATAAAAATAGGGTGAATGAGATGTTGAAAACATGATGTTATGTGATTAGCCATTGTCTCGTAAGCATTGAATTATTGGTCCGGCAGAACGAACTGCGACAATTTTTCAAACTTAAAAGGAAATTAATAATGGCTACTAGCAAACTGATTCAGGGCGATACGCTGACCGAAACCAGCAACGCCGCAGACGGCTTTAACCCAGCGAAAGAAGTCAGCGCATACAGCTATACTTCTGCTCGCGTCGCGAAGCCTGTATATAACCAGTACAAGTCTTCCACGGCTAAGCCCAAAGTATTCGGCTACTACACCGACTGGTCCCAGTATGATGGTCGCCTGCAGGGAGACGATTCGAAAGATAACCGCGGTCGCGGTTACGATCTGACCAACGTCGCGCCTACCGCTTATGACAAAATCATCGTCGGCTTCGTCGGGGTGACTGGTTTCCATAAAATTGATGGTCAGTATCGGGATGTGGTTGCCGAAGGCGCTGAGCAGTGCGGAAAAGTCAAATATGAGCCGACCTTCCTCGACCCGTGGGGCGATTTCCAGTCCTACGTTAACGTTGGCCACTCCGTCAGCGGCTGGGACGTCGATCCGAAAACCGTCACTCAGGCGAATACCAAAGGTCTGCTCGGCGGCCTGCGCGATCTGCAGGCCAAAGCGAAGCAGCAGGGTCACGATCTGGTGCTGTCCATGAGCATCGGCGGCTGGACCATGAGTAACAGCTTCCACGAAACCGCAGCTTCTGATTCCGCCCGTAAAACCTTCGCAAAAGGCGTGGTAAAACTGTTCAAACAGTTCCCGATGTTCAGCGAAGTGGATATCGACTGGGAATACCCGAACGCGGAAGGCGCGGGCAACCCTTACGGCCCGGAAGACGGCGAAAACTATGCGCTGCTGATCGGCGAGCTGCGTAAGCAGCTGGATTCCGCCGGTCTGAGCAACGTCAAAATCTCCATTGCCAGCTCCGCGGTAGTGAAGACCTTCGATTACTCCAACGTGAAAGCGCTGCTGCAGGCCGGTCTGTACGGCATCAACGTGATGACCTATGACTTCTTCGGTACGCCGTGGGCGGAAACCCTGACCCATCACACCAACCTGAACGCGCTGGAAGAAGGCGGCTGGGCGGTCAATACCATCGTCGACCATCTGCTGGCCGAAGGTTTCCCGGCAGACCGCATTAACATTGGCTATGCCGGTTATACCCGCAATGGCCGCAGCGTTGAGCTGGAATCTCTGTCTCCGCTGAAAGGCTCCTATAACCCGGGTACCGGTACCACCACCGGTACCTTCGAATCCGGTACCACCGAATGGTATGACGTTATTTATAACTACCTGGACCTGGAAAACCAGAAAGGCCGCAACGGTTTCAACGTCTATACCGACCAGGTGGCCAATGCGGATTACCTCTACAACCCGGAAAGCAAACTGTTCATGTCTCTGGACACGCCGCGTTCTGTTAAAGCTAAGGGCGAGTACGCCGCGAAGCTGGGGCTCGGGGGAATGTTCACCTGGACTATCGACCAGGACAACGGCGTGCTGGTGAACGCCGCGCGTGAAGGTCTGGGCTATGAAATGGCCTCTGAAGTTATCGATATGGAGCCGTTCTATTTCGAAGGCATCAACGTCGATCCGGCGGATGAACAGGATGACGATAGCGTTCAGCCTGAACCGGCGATCAACCACGCGCCGAAGGCTGCCATTGAACTGCGCGTTGTGGGCGGTTCTACCGTACAGCTCTCTGGTGAAGGTTCTTCTGATGAAGATAAAGACGAGATTACCTGGAGCTGGGGCGTTCCTTCTGAAATCAGCGTGGCAGACAAGACCAGTGCCGTCATCGAGTTCGTCGTTCCGGAAGTGACCGTTAACACCAACTTCCAGTTCACCCTGTTCGTTCGTGATGCCTGGGGCGAGCCTTCTTCCCAGCAGCGTTATGTGCTGGTTGTCGTTCCGTCGGCGTCTCAGGTGCAGCCTGAGCCTGAAGAGGACGATACCGTAGTTCCGGTAGAGCCTGTCGAACCGGAAGAAGACACCACGCCTGCGGAAGATGACACTTCCACGGATGACGCGACGACGCCTTACCCGCTTTGGGATGCCAGCACCGTTTATGGCGGCAACTGGGGTACCTTTGAAACCGTCAGCTGGAAAGGCCATAACTACCAGGTGAAATGGTGGTCTCAGGGCGACCAGCCGGATCTGAACTGCGCTGCGGGCCAGGCATGGACAGACCTTGGTGCTTACTGATCCTTTTCGTTAAGCGAAAAATAGTGGGCTAAAAAATGCAAGCCCCGGTTTACCGGGGCTTTTTTCCACCAGGGAATGAGGAATTTTGTCAATGACGGTCTCGATTAAAAACAGCCAGATCGATGTGAACAGCTGGTATCAAAAAATCACCTTAACCATCACCAATGAAAATAACAGCGCCGTGGATATCAATCATGCGGCCATTGGTTTTACCGGGTCCGGACATCAGGATCCGTGGGGCAATTTTGGCGGTACGCTTAAAGGGGATATGCCCCTCACCTTAAGCGGTAAAGCGCAGGGAACCCTCGATGTCAATGAAATCATTATTAATAACAGCCAACCGCTGCTACAGCAGCCCGGTGAAAGCGGCACGTTATTCTTCAGCTTTGCCGCCACTCAGGTGCCGGTCAAAATCTCAACTTTTAGCTTAACCCTGGCCTCATCTGCGCAAGATGATAGCGCTGATGAATCTGCGGAAGAGGGGCAGCCGGAACCTGAAGCCCCCGTCGATGATCAAACTGATGATGTCGCGCCTGAACCGGAAGAGATTATCCCTGACGATGAGGGTACGGATGAGATGGCTCCTGAGCCTGAAGAGCAGGGCGATGATGCGGTTGTGGAAGGAGAGGGAATGACTGTTGTCGCAAGCCCGCTGAGCACGACCAGCTGGTATCAACGGGTGACTCTGACGCTGACCAACCTCTATGCCCAGGCTATCGACCTTAACCAACTTAAGCTGCAGTTTACCGCCAGCGCGCATCCCGATCCTTACAGCGCGTTCAGCGGATCTTTGCTCGGCAACAAGCCCGTAACGTTGGGCAGCGACGGCGGTTGGCCAATCGAAAAGAACACGATTACGATAAATAATGATGGGCAATTCTGGCTAAAGGGCGGCGCAAGCGCTGAGCTGCAGTTCTATCTTTCCGCTACCCAAACTCCGGTCACTATGAGCGGCTTAACGGCAATCCTCGCGCACGACCCAGGCCGTCAGGGCAAGATCAATATTCAGTTCCCTTCGTTAAAACAAAACACCACCCTGAAGCCGACGATCGACCTGTTCTATCCGGATGCGACTTCACGACGCTTTGCAGGCGAGTGGGGAGAGACGCTGACCATCAGCGATCTTAGCGCGGGTGAGTACACGATCGCTGTGCTGGAGCTGAGTAATGATGATATGCAGATCGTACCCGTTGAATCGACGTTCAGGCTGAAGCTGGCTGGCGGATCTGACTGCCAGACCTGTCAGGTCGCGTATCAGGCGCCGGTACAGTTTGCTTCAGTACGCCTTATCGTCGATGCCCCTGAGTTTGCTGGCGCGGAAATGGTGGTTGAGCTGTGGTCGGAGTCTGGGGTATGCGAAAGAACCCTGACGATGCCCGTCAACCAAATACAGCTGGTGGATCGGCTTATCGCCGGTCACTGCTACGAGATTGGCTTACAGTCGACGGTAATCAATAACCAGATGATTAGCCATCCCGCCCGACCGACGATTTTTACCCCTGAGCAGGACCAGGTGAAAGAGGTGAGCATCGGCTTCCAGCAGACCGGGGTTGATAGTCATGATTTTGTCGAAGTTCAGGTGACGATACTAGGTTTACCTGAGGGCGTATCGCCTCAGCGCTATCGGTTCTGCTGCGGGCAATATCAATATACCGTGATGCTGGAGAGCGATGCCCGTCTGCAAACACTGGCGATGCATCTGGCTCCCGGCCAGTATAGCGTTGAGACTCCCGATGTTTACGTCGCCGGTACACCGTGGCGCTGTGAAAAGGATGCGCCGCTGCGGCTGCTGAAAAGCGTCAACCACATTACGCTCGAGTTTGTGCAGGGCGTTCCACTGCAGGTTAAAGGCTGGCCGGACTATCTTGCCCACGGCGGGGTGACGGTGAATGCCGCGGATACCGTATCGCTATATCGCGACGTCCCTTTTAGCGCCCTGTTTAAATATGATGGTTTTGACGGCGGCGGCGACCCGATACCGGCGGCGGAAGTGGATAAAAACGGTGACGGCTTCCTTGATTATGACTCGCTGCCGATTCACAAAACCGTTCCGTTGGTGCGTGAGATTGAAAAAGAGGCGGGACGCTCCGTGATGCCGGTCATGGTAGTTTATACCGCTAACGCCAGCGGCGGCAGCGCGCTCTCGGATCTTCAGGACGGACAGCGGTTACGTAACCACTTTGGTAACTTCATCACCCAGTGTCTTGCGGCGCAGTCCTGGAAGGACGACCAGCACGCCGTACCCGCCACCTTTGTGCTGAATCCGGATTTCCTTGGCGCGATACAGCAGGAGCCGTACGGCTATACCGCAGTACGTAAAGCGAATAGCGTACAGGTTAATGTCCAGCTGGCGGCGGCGATTAACGCTTTGCCTGCTCTTCCGGGATTCAGCGCGCCGCTGTTGCCGACGTTTTCTAACGATCTTTATGGTTATGTCCAGGCGATTAACTATATTGTGCGCCAGTTTGCGCCGGACGTGGCCTTCGGCTGGCAGACCAACGTCTGGGCGACGGGAACGGCAGACTGGGTACTCAGAGCAAATGCCGATCCTGTGGCCCAGGGGACAGCGATAGCCAGCTTTATCAATGAGCTGGGAGTGTATAGCGGTGAGTATGCGCCAGATTTTATCGCCTTTGATAAATTTGAACGCGATTGCTTTAGCCCGGATGCATTAGCGCACTATGGCTGGAACGCGACCTGCTGGTTTAATTATTTAGGGATGGTAAAACAAGCGGCTAAAGACCTGCATAAACCGGCTATGCTATGGCAAATCCCGGGGGGCCATATGCCAACCGTAGACGAAGGCAACAGTAAAATTGCCGCCGCGCACTACGCGTCGGGCGGAAGCTTCTTTATGGGCGATGCGCGTATTGGCAGCGATCTTAATACCATCGCTTCGGATCTGTTAAATACGACGGTGAATAGCGCGACTTATGGCGTAGCGACAGTCGGTGACTTTTTACGCCAGGATAATGGCTACGACTGGGGGCAGATGCAGGCATTAAATCTCCCTGACTATAACGTTTTCTCGGTACTTTGGGGCGGAGGCTCAACGGTAAGTATTACGACGATTCACTCTAACGGTGAAGATGGCGGTTGGCTGGCAGAAAAAATGGTGGAATATTACTCAGCGCCAAAATATTTTAGCTAATCTCTTTTCTTCCTTTGTTATGTAGTGAAAGAACATCGTCTTGCTCATAGTGATTCAGAGTGTTTAATATTCTGAATCACTATTTTTTATGAGGTTTTTTTATTTTTCGAAAAATAGTTTCATTTGTAATTTTATTTTCCTGTTAATATTATGTTTTGAGAATTAATTGAGCTTGTTGATATTCTTATTAAGAATTTACTCATCGTGCTAAGTATTGCGTATTTGTGCGGGGTTGGTACAGATATACTACCAGGTGGTTTTATTTATAATTAATTGAAGACACCTTTCATTAAGTATATGTTGGGTTGACCTATGATTATGGTTTTTAATGAAAAAATGAAAGTTGACATTGCTGAAAACGATAATGAGAATACCTTACACTCATATTTATTTTCCCAGCAGGCTAAACCTTATGCAGCGCTTGATGCGCTCTTCTCCGCATTATGGTCTTTTGGTAAGCCTTTTAATTTAAATCCTGGCGATGAGTTTTTACTGAATTCTTCCGGAGAAAGTAAAATAGTTCTTCTGCAGTCCGGAATTTTTTCATTTTGCCGCTGCGGCAGCGGACTTCATGTATGTTCCGCTTTTGCGCCCTCTATTGTCGGATTAGTTGACAGCTACGGGGTGACCTACGATGTTCCGACCCGACCGGAGCACTTTCTGGTGGCCGAAACCGAGTGCAGTGGACGTGCGGTTTCTTTGCCCGACTTTATTAAGACCGTCGATGAGTGCGATCTGTGGCACGATGTCGCACGAATACTTGCCTATCGTCTGATGGTGATGAGCGTACGGGATCGGGAGCTGGTTGGCGTGGATTCTTATCTGAAGGTGCGCGCATTATTAATCGAGCTTTGGGCTTATGCCAGCGAATATCGACAAAGCATTAACGTCCTTAACTTTATTCAAAGACGAACGGGCATATCCCGTAGCCGTACGATGAAACTCCTCTCTGAACTTAAGAAAGGGGGTTACATTAGTATCGATGGCGGTCGTTTATTAGACATGAAGAAATTACCGACAGCCTATTAACAATGTTGCATAAAAGGTGTTTTTTTACATCAATTAAACACCTTTTAAAAAATATTACGAACGGTTGCCTTTCGTGCATTCATGTATTAATTAAAAAGTCAATAGTCCTGATGGCATAGGGTGTGCCTCATGACTATAGCTCTTTTAAAACATGAGGTTATCTGTAGTCCTATAAAAACAGCAGGTGATGATTGCAACTGTTTATACCTTTTATAATAATTAACTAATGTCAGAGTGTTTATTTGAGTGAGGCGATTACTGGTCAGTAAGTTATCTCATATTAATGACGTGAGTGTCTTCCTGTAGCATATAAAACCAGAAGTCGTCAGGCTGGCCTGAGCGAAAGCCCTTGTCCACCAATGTCTGATATTTATCAAACTATAACACTGGGTTTTTATTAAATTTAAAAGGGATTATATGAAAAAGCATCTATTAGCCATGATGGTGACTGCTATTTCTGCAGGCGGCATGATGACTTCCGCTTTTGCGGATACGGCGACCGTTTCTGGTGGCACTGTTAATTTTGTTGGCCAGGTTGTTAATGCCGCCTGTTCTGTTTCTGCTGACTCCGTTGATCAAACGGTCACCTCAAGCCAGGTTCGTGCCAGCAAATTAACGGCCGCCGGCATGGTTGCGAATCAAAAAGAAGATTTCTCGATCAAACTGGAAGATTGCGATACCACGGTAAGCCAGGAAGCCGCAGTTATTTTTAACGGTCAGCAGGACGGTACGCTGGCCGGCTCCCTTGCCAACACCGCAGGTGCTGGTGCGGCTACCAACGTCGCTCTGCAGCTGTATGGTCCGGACGGCCAGCCGCTCAATATTGGCGATACTTCTGGCACCGTAACGTTAATTGATGGTGAAAACGTGGTTCCGCTGAGCGTCGATTATATCGCCACCGGCGCTGTAGTTGCCGGTAACGTCTCTGCCACCGCCACCTTTAGTATGGTGTACTCCTGATTTCTTTTCAGGTATTCCTCCGCGCATCTTGCGCGGAGGAAACGCTATTTGTGTTGCGCCCAAAATCGTTTATTTACTTAGAAAATGCTTAAAAGAACAATTCAATTTTTATCGCTGCTGCTGGCTATCGCTGGAATAATAAACCAGGCGCACGCGGGCGGTATCGCTCTGGGATCAACCCGCGTTATCTATCCGCAGGGAAGCAAGCAGGTCTCTCTGCCGGTTATTAACTCCTCGGAGAACAACGTTTTCCTGATTCAGTCCTGGGTTGCCAATGCTGATGGTAGCCGGAGCGCTGATTTTATTATTACCCCGCCGCTGTTCGTGATTCAGCCGAAAAAAGAGAACACCCTGCGAATTATGTACATCGGTCCGTCTTTGCCCACCGACCGGGAAAGCGTGTTCTATCTCAATAGCAAAGCGATCCCCTCGGTCGATAAAACCAGGCTGGCGAATAATTCATTGCAAATTGCGACCCAAAGCGTCATTAAACTTTTTATTCGTCCTGCGGATTTGCCCGTTCCTTCCGCAAATGCGCCCGCGATGCTGCGCTGCCATAGCCAAAACGGTCGATTAATCGTTACCAATCCGTCGCCCTACTATGTCTCTCTGGTTGAAATACATGCTGGAAGCCGAAAACTGCCGAATGCCATGGTCGCGCCGAAAAGCGAACTGACGTTGCAGAGCAGTGAAAGCCGGGTAACCTTCCAGACCGTCAATGATTTTGGTGCGACCACGCCTGTACAAACCTGCCAGAGCCAATCTTAGCGTGCAGAAAATGGCTGCTATAAAGCGTCAATCGCCGTCTGTCAGTAAACCGGTGCTGATGACCCTGACTTTAGTCAGCGTGTTAACGCTGCCGAAGAGTTGGGCGGATAACTATTTTAATCCCGCGTTTTTATCGGACGATCCGTCAAAGATCGCCGATCTTTCACGTTTTGAAGGCAATGGCCAGGCGCCTGGCGTCTATCGGGTCGACGTCTATCTGAATGGCGCCTTTCTTGCCACCCGCGATATGACCTTCTACGAAGCGAAACCCTCCGCCAGGACGCCAGCCGCAGATGACTCCGGGCTAAGCGCTTGTCTGACGCCTGATATGCTCAAAGAGATGAAGGTGAACGTTGAGGCCTTTCCGGGGTTGTTAAAGCCCTCTTCTCAAGGGTGCGTGGATATTGCCGCCGCCATTCCTGCGGCCTTCGCGCGCTTTGATTTCACCCAGCAGCGCCTGAATATCAGTATTCCCCAGGCGGCGATGAAGAACAGCGCCAGGGGCTATATTGCACCTGAATACTGGGATGAAGGGATCAACGCGCTATTGCTTAATTACACGTTTACCGGTGCGAATAGCCGCGATCGCAGCGAGGGCGGTGTTGATGCCCATACCCTGTTTCTCGGCCTCAACAGCGGCCTGAACCTCGGCGCCTGGCGCTTGCGTAATTATTCCACCTGGAACGATAACAGCGGCGGCGAGAGTAATAAAAGCGACTGGCAGCATATCAGCACGTATGTAGAGCGCGATCTGCGCGCTCTGAAAAGCGAACTGACCGCAGGAGATAGCTATACGCCTTCCGCGATCTTCGACAGTTTGCCCTTTCGCGGCATTCAGCTGGCTTCCGATGACAACATGCTGCCTGACAGTATGAAAGGCTTCGCACCGACCATCCACGGTATCGCTAAAAGCAATGCCCAGGTGACCATTCGGCAGAATGGCTACACCATCGACCAGCGCTACGTCTCTCCCGGCGCATTTACCATTGACGACCTTTACTCCACGGCCAGCAGCGGTGATTTGAGCGTTGAGATAAAAGAGTCCGATGGCAGCATCACTCGCTATAGCGTGCCGTATTCCGCTGTCCCAATTCTGCAACGTGAAGGGCGGTTGAAATACGCGGCCACGGCGGCGAGCTATCGCGGCGACAGCAGCCAGAAAGAGGACGTTAAGTTTGGCCAGGCGACGCTGATATGGGGCCTGCCGCACGGCTTTACCGTTTACGGCGGGACGCAGTTTGCCGATCATTATCGCGCGCTGGCGTTAGGTACGGGAGCCAATCTGGGCGACTGGGGGGCGATTTCCGTCGACCTGACCCAGGCGCGCAGCACCCTGGCTGATGATAGCGAGCATCAGGGGCAATCCACGCGTTTTCTTTACGCTAAATCGCTGAATAGTCTGGGAACTAACTTTCAGCTGCTCGGCTATCGCTACTCAACATCGGGTTTTTATACCCTCGACGAGACGGCGTGGAAGCGCATGTCTGGCTATAGCGGTCCAACCGACGAAAACGAAGACCAGCGTAGCTGGAGCGATTACTACAACCTCTATTACACCAAACGCGGCAAGATTCAGCTGAATATCTCGCAGCAGCTTGGGCGTTTTGGTTCGCTTTATGTAACCGGTAGTCAGCAGAGCTACTGGCATACCGATGAGAAGAACACGCTGCTGCAAGTGGGCTATAGCGATACCCTGGCGGGCGTGTCATGGAGCCTGTCTTATAACCAAAGCCGTGCCCCGGGAGAGGACAAGAGCGACCAGCTTATTGCCCTGAATCTCTCGCTGCCGCTCAGCCAGTGGCTACATCACAGCGATGATATCACCCACAAGCATCACAATATCTACGCCACGTTCAGCACCAGTACCGATCGGCACGGCGGCGTCAGCCAAAATGCCGGAATAAGCGGTACCGCGCTGGCGCAAAACAATCTCAGCTATAGCGTACAGCAGGGTTATCAAAATCATGGTGTTGGCAAAAGCGGCGCCGCCAGCCTCGAATATGATGGCGCCGAAGGCAATGTCAACGTGGGCTATAACACCAGCAATAACGGCGATTATCAGCAGATAAATTACGGTCTGAGCGGCGGCATAGTGGCGCATGCGCACGGCTTAACGCTGAGCCAGCCGCTGGGCGAGACCAACGTGCTGATCGCCGCTCCGGGAGCAGGCAATGTCAATATTGATGACGAGCCGGGCATTCATACCGATCGCCGGGGCTATGCGGTGGTGCCTTACGCCACCACCTATCGCCAAAATCGCATGGCGCTGGATGTGAACTCGATGGCGGATGACGTGGATATCGACGATGCCGTCGTGAACGTCGTGCCTACGCAGGGCGCGCTGGTACTGGCCAGCTTTAAAGCGCGCGTCGGCGAACGTGCGCTCCTGACGCTGCTGCATGACGGGCAGCCGGTACCGTTCGGCGCGACCGCCTCGACCGATGCGTCAGCGGAGGAGGCGATCGTCGGCGATGGCGGCGAAGTTTACCTGGCCGGTCTGAGCCCTCAGGGGACGCTTAAGGTGCAGTGGGGCCGGGGAGCTTCCCGCCAGTGTCTGGTGCATTATCAACTTCCCGCAACCCGGCAGGCCCTGGTGCGACAACGCGTGGAATGCCGCTAAATGAAGACAGGTTTATTTTTTATTCCGCTGGTGGGTCTGCTGTTAGCCAATGCGGCTCAGGCTGCCGTCTGTCAAAACGTCAACGGCGCGCCTACTACGGTCGATTACGATCTGAGTACCACCCTCACGGCGGCCCAAAACGCGGCGGGGAATACGGTTCAGTTGACCAAAAACCAGGAAGTGAACGTTCAGGCCGTGTGTCCCGCTGGATCGGCATTCTCGAACCGGACGTATCGTTCCTATGTTTCACCCTACGCCGTGGTTGAAACCAGCGGCCCCTGGAAGTATTTAAAGCTCGACCCTGACTATCTGGAGGGGGCGATGAGAATTGACGACTCCGCGGCAGGAACCCTTTATCTCCCTACCAACTACGCCTATATGGGCACCGATGACAGCGTAAACGCCGGCAAACCGTTCTACATCCGCGACTCTAACCTGGTGTTTCAGCTCAAGATTGCCAGGCCTTTCGTGGGGACCGTCACTATCACTCCGAAGACCATGTTTAACGTCTACGTGACGACAGGGGCGAGCGATCCCCTGAGCAACGTGGTTTACAACATTGCTTACAGCGGAACGGTAACCGTGCCACAAAGCTGCGAAATCAACGCAGGGCAGACCATTCTTGTGGATTTCGGCTCGCTTTATAGCGGTGGCTTCAACCGCGCCGGGGCAAAGCCGGTGAGCGTCAGAAATAAAAAATTCAGGGTGCCGGTGAAATGCAGCGGCGTGAATTCGCAGGTTAATTTAAGCCTGCGGCTGATTGCGACAGCGGATACTCACCTTAACCAGGCTATCGCCTCGGATAATCCGGACGTCGGCGTGGTGGTTGAGACCAACGATGGCGCGGTATTGACGCCAAACGATGCCAGCAGCGTGGTGCCTTTCGTCACTGACGATGCGGGCAAAGCCAACATCGCGCTGCAGGCTTATCCGGTTAGCACGACCGGTGAAATCCCCGCAGAGGGCGTATTTACCGCGCTGGCTAACCTGCGGGTGGACTTCGACTAAATGAGCTTAAAACGCGGTCTCTTTTTAGCGCTCCTCTGCGGGAGCCCATTTTGCCAGGCCAGTGATACCGGCAATAACCTGGAATTTACCGGCACGATCGTTGCGCAAACCTGCGATGTGGAGATTTCCAGCGTCAGCCAGAGTATCGATTTGGGGCAGTTTTCGGTTGAGGATTTTCCCGCAACCGGAACGACGACAAAATTTAAGCCGTTTAACATTAATCTGAAAAACTGCTCCCGGGGAATTACCGGAACCAAAATCTGGTTTACCGGCACGGCAGACAGTGATGATCCATCGCTGCTGGCGCTGACCGATACCGGCATGGGTAACGAAAATATGCTGGCCAGCGGCATCGGCGTGGAGCTGCTTGATGAAGATCAAGATGATGTCAGTATGAATAATAGCGAATCAGTAATTTATCCCCTCAAGGCCGGGCGCAATACGCTCTCCTTCTACATTCGCTACAAATCGACACGGCCAGTGGTCACCTCCGGCAATGCGACGGCGGTGATGTATTTCGACCTGCAATACGAATAGGCGCGGCGATGAATAAATATGCTTATTATGCCTGCATGGCTTGCTGCCTTCTGACGACAGCAACAGCAGACGCGCATGACGGGCGTGTCTATGTCACCGGCACGATTACCGACAATACCTGCACGCTGTCGCCGGATTCAGAAAACATTAACGTGGAGATGGGCAGCGTATCGAACCGTCAGTTTTACCATGCTGGCGATGGTTCCGCCTGGCAGCCTTTCGCCATTGATTTGCAAAACTGCGGCAGCACCGTCAGTGGCGTTACGGTGAGCTTCAGCGGGACGGCAAATCAGCGAAATACGGATCTCCTGGCGCTTATCGACGCGGCGGACGATGCCACAGGGATTGGCATTGGCCTCTATGACCAGGATAAACATCTTATTCCGCCAGGGCAGACGAGCGAAGTCATCGCGCTTTCTCCGGGGCAGACTTCCGCGCATCTGCAGTTCTATGCTCGTTATGTCGCGGACGGCAGCGCGGTTACGGCCGGAAAGGCGAATGCTTCAGCCACGTTTATCCTCGCCTATGAATAAACTTCTTTTTTATATCGTGATGATCTGGCTGCTGCCGATCCCTGTGGCTCAGGCGGGCGTGGTGATCGGCGGGACGCGGTTTATCTATCATGCGCAGATGCCGACCCTAAGCGTGCCGGTGAGCAACACCTCTTCTGAGAGCTGGCTTATTGATAGCCACATTCAGTCGGCGCGACGATGGACCGGCGCGGCTATTGCCGCAGGGAACAGACCCCCCTTTATCATTACGCCGCCGTTGTTCCGTCTTGCGGCAGAGCAGGAGAATACGCTGCGCGTGACCTGGACCGGCGACGCGCTCCCCCCCGACCGGGAAAGCCTGTTCACATTGAGTATTGCCGCCATACCCTCCGGTAAGCCTGGCGACCATCATGTTCAGATGGCCTTTCGTTCCGCGCTGAAACTTATCTATCGTCCTGCTGGCCTGGCAGGCAATCCCCAGCAGGCGTACCGGGGGCTGCGCTGGACGTTGACCCCGGAGGGGCTGTCGGTACAGAACCCGGGCCCTTATTACGTCACGCTCTTCTCGCTCAAGGCCAACGGCCGGCCCATCGATACCGCAGGCGTCGTCGCCCCTTTTTCGACGCGCAAAACCGACTGGTGCCAGCGGGCGACCCGCTGCGAGGTGCGCTGGCAAAGCATTAATGATTATGGCCGCGTGCTGCCGCCGATAGCGGCGAACGTACTGCTGGCGCGCTGATTTTTATCCCTGGAATGAGAGTTTGTTTTATGCACGATTCATCTTTAAAGCTGAGCTGCCTGGCGGCGCTGGCGCTGGTTAGCGGCGCGATTTCTTTACCGGCGCAGGCGGAGAACGGCGAGCCGGCGTCGCAGATTGGTCCGGCGGCGGAGGCCTATATCGCCAGCCATCCGGATAAAGTCGGCGAAGCCGTAGCCACGTATCTGGCGAATCACCCGGAATTTCTCATCGCCGCCAGCGAAACGCTACATCAGCGGCAGCAGATCGCCCAACAGCAGGCTTACGTACAGTTGGCCCTGCAGTATCAGGCCGGGCTGTTGAGCAGCGCCAGCCCATCCGTTGGCCCGGCAGATGCGAAAGCTGCAGTGGTCATGTTCTTTGATTATCAGTGTTCATGGTGCAGCAAAATGGCGCCGGTTATCGAGGCGCTGATCAAAGCCAACCCGGATACGCGCTTTGTTTTCAAAGAGTTCCCTATTTTTTCTTCGCGCTGGCCGGTATCGGGGCTGGCAGCAAGGATCGGCGAACAGGTGTGGTTAAGCGACGGCGGCGCCAAATATCTTGACTGGCATAACGCGCTCTATGCCACCGGTAAAGTGGAAGGCGCGCTCACGGAACAGGATGTCTATGGCCTGGCGCAGCATTATCTGTCGAAAGAGAAGATCGCGGAGGTCAAGCAGGCGCAGGATAGCGGGGCGGTTCATGACGCTCTGCTGGCAAATCAGGCGCTGGCCCAGCATATGAACTTTTCCGGTACCCCCGCGTTTGTCGTGATGCCACAGGCGAAAACGCCGGAGGCTAACCGCGTCTCGGTGATGCCCGGCAGCTCCTCGCAGGACGCTCTGCAGACGGCGATTCAGAAAGCGAAAGGCTAGGGACGGCGTTCTCCACCGGGGTGGTCACGCCCCGGTGAAATCAAACACAGGAGTGTCGAAACATGGAAAAAATGCCCCTCATACATAGTGTGATGCCCGCGCTGGTCTTGCCGCTATGGTTTATCGGCTGCGCGTGCCTCGCCTCCGGCGGTCAGCTTCAGTTTTCCGGTAGCGTGATAACCGCCGCCTGCTGGAACGAAACGGGAACCTCCGATATTTTATGCCAGCGTCAGGATCGTCTTGAGCGTCATATCACCGTGGAAAACCTCATTGTGCCCATATCCTCCCCCTATGCCACGATTGAAAAGTCCTACCTGGATGAGGACAAACAGCTAACGCTGCTACGCGTGGTCTATGACTGATCCTCACGCCCGTCTGTCATTGCCAATAACCCGATCGCCCCGGTCCCTCAGGCAAGAGAGGGAGCGGAGAAGAGGGTATTTCTTGCGCATCTGTTTAATGAGTCAGTGCCGTTTTCATTATTGTTAAGAGAATATTCTCTGCAACAGAAACATTCATTTATGTGGTTATTAACAACATTCATTGACACCCTTTTGGCATGAGTTTTTATGCCGTTGCTATGTGAGATTTCAATCACTAATATCATTTTCTTTTCGATTGATACTTCTTTCCCGATTGGCCGGTTTGGCTATGGATACATCAATTTTACTCCCATGAATATCTGCAATTATAGGCTGGTGAGAGAGCAATAATACATCTGGCCAGAGGGCTTATGGGATTAAATGCGTTATATGTTGCGTTATCAATTTTTAAATTTTTTTCTGAGGGATTAACATGACAAAAACATGTGTTGCCGGCCTGATTGGCCTGGCATTATGCGCAGGTAGCGCCATGCATTCTGTTTATGCCGCTGATGCTAAACATCCCAATCTGGTCATCATTCTGGCAGATGATTTAGGCTATGGTGACCTGGGCGCCTATGGGCATCAAATCGTCAAAACGCCCAATATTGATAAGCTGGCTCAGGAAGGGGTGAAGTTCACCGATTATTATGCTCCGGCGCCGCTCTGCTCACCTTCGCGGGCGGGCCTGTTGACCGGCCGCATGCCGTTTCGTACGGGCATTAGATCGTGGATCCCGGAGGGGAAAAATGTTGCCTTAGGCCGTAACGAGCTGACGATTGCGAATCTGCTGAAGCAGCAGGGTTACGATACGGCGATTATGGGCAAACTCCATCTCAACGCCGGCGGCGATCGTACCGACCAGCCGCAGGCGAAGGACATGGGCTTTGACTACAGGCTGGTCAATACCGCCGGGTTCGTGAGCGACTCAACGCTGGATAACGCCAAAGAGCGTCCTCGCTAGGGCATGGTCTATCCCACCGGTTTTACCCGCAACGAGAAACCTATCGGTCGCGCGAAGACGTTCAGCGGCGAGCTGGTGAGTTCGGAAGTCGTCAACTGGCTGGATAAGAAGAAAGATAACAACCCCTTCTTCCTCTACGTCGCCTTTACCGAAGTGCATAGCCCGCTGGCCTCGCCGAAGAAATATCTCGATATGTACGCGCCTTATATCAGCGCTTATGCGAAGCAGCACCCGGATCTGTTCTACGGTGATTGGGCGGATAAGCCCTGGCGCGGCGCCGGTGAGTACTATGCCAACATCAGCTATATGGATGCTCAGGTAGGGAAAGTTCTCGACAAGATTAAAGCAATGGGTGAAGAAGATAACACGATCGTAATTTTTACCAGCGATAACGGCCCGGTTACCCGCGAAGCGCGAAAAGTTTATGAGCTGAACCTTGCTGGTGAAACGGATGGGCTGCGGGGTCGTAAAGATAACCTGTGGGAAGGCGGAATTCGCGTCCCGGCGATTATCAAATATGGTCACCATATTCCGCAGGGGATGGTCTCAGAAACGCCGATGTCGGGTCTGGACTGGATGCCGACGCTGGCGCAGATGATGAACTTCCCTCTGCCGAAGGACCGTACCTATGACGGCCAGTCAATCGTACCGGTACTGGAGAAGCAAGCGTTCAAGCGGGAAAAACCGCTGATTTTCGGTATCGATATGCCGTTCCAGGACGATCCGACCGATGAATGGGCGATTCGCGACGGCGACTGGAAAATGATTATTGACCGCCAAGGTAAGGCTAAATACCTCTATAATCTGAAGCAGGATCGCGCAGAAACGCTAAATCAAATCGGTAAGCAGCCCGAAATTGAGCAGCGGATGTTCGCTGAGTTTCTGAAATATAAAAATGACATCGATAATGATTCACTGATGAAAGCCCGCGGCGATAAACCGACGCCGGTGACGTGGGGCTGATGAAATATTAGCATATCATAATCGTATGCTACCAGGCGCCATACCTGCCTGATTCAGCGTTCTGACGTTGAATCAGGTATTTTTATTGGCCCGCATCGGCGGATAGACAGAGGCTGCAATAACCTGAACCGTTACTCATAATCAAAAAAAGGGTGATAACGCGCTTTTACCCTGGAGAAATAATAGTGATAAAATCAGCGAGGCCCGAGGGAAATATTCGCAGTGAGTGAATATGTTTAACGACGTTAATGTTAATAGTTGCAAAACGCCCGGTTGTAAAAATCTTGGCGTGCTTAATAGCCCTGATTACCTTCGTCAGGGAGAAAATATCCTGTGCCGGGAATGCGGCTTTCTCTTTCCGCCCATTTCGGCGATTTCCCTTAACGCTTTTCGCCGCACGGTAAACCAGGGATGGAAGGGGCTGGTTAGGCAGTGTCCGGGATGCGGCAGCGTTTCTCTAAAACGCTACGGCTACTCGGCGCAGGGCGAGCGGCGTATGGCATGTCGCGACTGCAGCAAGACCTTCGTGATACCGGACAGTCTGACTCTCACGCCTCGCCAGCAGGAGCTTGCCGCTCTCATCCAGCAAGGCAGCTCGCTTAACGATATTCGCACTCTACTGGCTATCGATAACACTACATTAGGCCGCGAATTAGCTAACCTCTCTTATCGCGCGGACCTGGCGGAGCGCGCTTTTGACTTTCCGGCGTTTGATATTGTTCTCACCACCCGGGCGTTTAGCCTTGGTTTTAACGGTGGAGAGAATCGGCTGTATGTGCTGGTCACCGCTGAGGAAAAAAGCGGTAAAGTGGTGGCTATCTCGACGAACTATACTCCACGCCCGGTTGAGCCGGCGTATCAGTATCAATCGCAATATGAAGAACGACTGCCCCCAGGCACGCTGGCGTATCTCGTGCAACGCAAAGAAATGCTGACTATGCGGCGTCGTGGCGCGCTGTTTGATATTGATTACGGGCCGGGAACGTTGCACCGGCATGTGCGAGGTATGCTGGTTAAACCCGTATTGCCGGCCTATCGACATTTTGAACTGGTGCGAATGTTAACCGATGAGCGTTCGCTGAATGTGCAGCATTATCTCGATCATGAGTGTTTCATCCTTGGCGGATGTATGATGGCAAACCTGGCGCAGGTCCGGCAGGGGCGCTGCCATATTTCATTCGTCAGAGAACGCGGTGTTAACCCCCCGCAGGGCGAAATGCCACCGCGACTGTTCTACAGCGGCGGGATCCGCAACAATGTCTGGCGAACATTCTCCACGCGGGACTACGCCATGGCCGTTTGTAACCTGACCGGAAGTAAGAAAACCGGCCTGTTACGGCATGCGACCCTACGAAGCGCCAGCGAATTTATAGACTATATTTATCGCCATCCTTTCCTTCCCTGGCTCACCAGGATGTCGCCTGCCAACGTGACGTCTGCGCTAAATCATTTGAAATATGAATATAACAACCGTCTTTCCTGCCTGCCTTTTTAAACTTCGCTTCCAGGTTAACCCGGTCAGCATTTGACGGGCGTGCATTCGTAAAAAACGATCTTAACGGCAATTTAAACCTACTTTTTTCGATGTATTTGCGTCTGTATTATACTTTTATCGAGTTGTTTGCCGATAAGGTGAGGTAAAAGTGAAACATCTACAGCGTTTTTTTCATAGCGAGGCATCCGGGGGGATAATCCTCATCTTCGCCGCCGCTATGGCGATGCTATTAGCCAATACGGGCCTGACCAGCAGCCTGTATCGCTCTTTTCTGGAGACGCCCGTTCAGCTGCGCGTAGGCGCGTTAGAGATCAACAAAAACATGCTGTTGTGGATAAACGACGCGCTGATGGCGGTATTTTTCCTGCTTATAGGTCTGGAAGTAAAGCGCGAGATGAAACAGGGCGCGTTGGCCAGCCGTCGCCAGGCCGTATTCCCGGTCGTCGCGGCGTTGGGCGGCATGGTGGTTCCGGCGTTAGTCTATCTGGCCTTTAACGGCCAGGATGCGATTGCCAGAGAAGGGTGGGCGATTCCGGCTGCGACCGATATTGCCTTCGCGCTGGGCGTACTGGCCCTGCTGGGCAATCGGGTTCCCGCTGCGCTGAAGATCTTTCTGATGGCGCTGGCCATTATCGACGATCTGGGCGCCATTATTATTATTGCGCTGTTCTACACGCACGATCTTTCCGTGGTGTCGTTGGTTGTCGCTGCCGGCGCCATTATGGTGCTGGCGGCGCTGAATCTGAGCGGCGTACGGCGTACCGGGATCTATATTCTGGTCGGCGCCATACTCTGGACTGCGGTGCTGAAGTCGGGGGTTCACGCAACGCTGGCTGGCGTCATTGTCGGCTTTATGATCCCGCTAAAAGAGCAGAACGGTAAATCGCCGGCGAAGCAGCTTGAGCACGTGCTGCATCCGTGGGTGGCCTTCCTGATCCTGCCGCTGTTCGCCTTCGCTAACGCGGGCGTTTCTTTGCAGGGCGTCACGGTAGAAGGGCTGACCTCGCTGCTGCCGTTAGGTATTATTGCCGGGCTGTTTATCGGTAAGCCATTGGGAATTAGCGTATTCTGCTGGCTGGCGCTGAAGCTGAAATGGGCCTCGTTGCCGGAAGGGACAACCTGCAAGCAAATTATGGCGGTCGGCATTCTATGTGGGATTGGCTTCACAATGTCGATTTTTATTGCCACCCTGGCCTTCGGCAGCGTCGACCCCGGATTGATCAACTGGGCCAAGCTTGGCATCCTGATTGGATCGATATTATCGGCAGTCACGGGATACATCATACTGCGTAAGCGCGTAACGGATTCGGGCTACGCGGCTTAACATCTCACGGAGAGCCGCTACGGCTCTCCTGGACATTATCAGGGAGAGAAGCATGTCGCATATCAACTACAACCATCTGTACTACTTCTGGCATGTCTATAAAGAAGGCTCCGTTGTTGGCGCGGCGGAAGCGCTGTTCCTGACGCCGCAGACCATTACCGGGCAAATTAAGGCGCTGGAAGAGCGCCTGCAGGGGAAGTTGTTCAAGCGAAAAGGAAGAGGGCTGGAGCCCAGCGAATTAGGCGAGTTGGTTTTCCGCTATGCGGATCGCATGTTTACGCTGAGCCAGGAAATGCTCGATATCGTTAACTATCGTAAAGAGTCGAATCTGCTGTTTGACGTCGGCGTCGCGGACGCGCTGTCGAAAAGGTTGGTGAGCGGGGTACTGGATGCTGCCGTTGTCGATAACGAACAGATCCATTTACGCTGTTTCGAATCGACCCACGAAATGCTGCTGGAGCAGCTTAGCCAGCATAAGCTCGATATGATTATTTCCGACTGCCCTATTGATTCAACCCAGCAGGAAGGGCTGTTTTCAGTGAAAATTGGCGAATGCAGCGTCAGCTTCTGGTGCATGAATCCGCCGCCGAAAAAGCCGTTCCCGGCCTGTCTGGAAGAGCGTCGCTTACTGATCCCTGGCCGTCGTTCGATGTTAGGGCGCAAGCTGCTCAACTGGTTTAACTCGCAGGGATTGCAGGTGGAAATCCTCGGCGAGTTTGACGATGCGGCGTTGATGAAAGCCTTCGGCGCGGCGCATAATGCGATATTCGTTGCCCCGACGCTGTATGCGCATGATTTCTATAGCGATGAGTCGATAGTTGAGATCGGACGGATGGACAACGTCATGGAAGAGTATCACGCGATCTTCGCTGAACGAATGATCCAGCATCCGGCGGTGCAGCGTATTTGTCATCGCGACTATTCGGCGCTCTTTACGCCGCCGCAGGCCCAGGACAGCGCTGTTTCTGGCGGTTCGGCAAAGCAATAGTTGCCAGAAGCGCGATGGTTGCCGCTTTGAGCGATAGACGACAGACATAAAAAAACCCGCTTTCGCGGGTTTTTTTACAAAGCGACAACAAGCAGACGATTAAGCCAGTTTGTTGATCTGAGCGGTCAGGTTTGCTTTATGACGCGCAGCTTTGTTTTTGTGGATCAGACCTTTAGCAGCCTGACGGTCCACGATTGGTTGCATTTCGTTAAATGCTTTCAGTGCAGTAGCTTTGTCGCCAGCTTCGATAGCTGCGTATACTTTCTTGATGAAAGTACGCATCATAGAGCGACGGCTAGCGTTGTGCTTGCGGGCCTTTTCAGACTGAACGGCGCGCTTCTTAGCTGATTTGATATTAGCCAAGGTCCAACTCCCAAATGTGTTCTATATGGACAATTCAAAGGCCGAGGAGAATGCCCGTTTAGCCTTCTTTTGTCAATGGATTTGTGCAAATAAGCGTCGTTTAAACGAACAACGCTTCATTACGTAGTGATGGCGCAAGATTCTACCAGCTTGTTGCAGGCGAATACAGCCTTTCAACCATAAAAATCGACGACGCCGGAGAGATTTTCCCGCAATCTCGCGCTGAGTGAATGAATTCCCGGGATCTTTCGGTGAAGAGGTGCAATCGCTGGTTAACGTCGCCAGTTGTACAAGGTATACTCGGACGATTTTCACTGTTTTGAGCCAGACATGAAGCTGATACGCGGCATACATAATCTCAGTCAGGCCCCGCACGGGTGCGTGCTGACCATTGGAAATTTTGACGGCGTGCATCGCGGGCACCAGGCATTATTGCAGCGTTTGCGCGCAGAAGGTCGCCAGCGTGGCTTACCGGTGGTGGTGATGATTTTTGAGCCGCAGCCGCTTGAGCTTTTTGCCGCCGATAAAGCGCCGGCACGTTTAACGCGCCTGCGTGAGAAGCTGAACTATCTGGCTGAAAGCGGCGTCGATTACGTCCTGTGCGTGCGTTTCGATCGGCGCTTCGCGGCATTGACCGCCCAGGACTTTATCAGCGAACTGCTGGTCCGCCAGCTGGGCGTTCAGTTCCTCGCCGTTGGCGATGATTTCCGCTTTGGCGCAGGTCGCCAGGGGGATTTCTTGTTATTACAAAAAGCCGGCGTGGAGTACGGCTTTGACGTCACCAGCACCCAAACCTTCTGTGAAGGCGGCGTGCGCATCAGCAGCACCGCGGTGCGCCAGGCGCTGGCAGACGACGATCTGCCCCTGGCGGAGACGCTGCTGGGGCATCCGTTTACCATCTCCGGCCGCGTTGTGCACGGTGATGAACTCGGGCGCACAATAGGTTTCCCGACGGCGAATTTACCGCTGCGTCGTCAGGTTTCCCCGGTTAAAGGGGTCTATGCGGTAGAAGTGACAGGGCTTGGCGACAAACCTTTTATGGGCGTCGCCAACATTGGTACTCGTCCAACGGTGTCCGGCGTGCGTCAGCAGCTGGAAGTCCATCTCCTGGATGTTGTAATGGACCTCTACGGTCGCCATATAGATGTAATACTGCGTAAAAAAATACGTAACGAGCAGCGATTTGCGTCGCTTGATGAGCTAAAAGCGCAAATCGCACGTGATGAGTTAACGGCCCGCGACTTCTTTGGGCTAACCGGGCAGGCATAACCCTGACGGTGTTTATCAAACCGAAATACGGAACCGAGAATCTGATGAGTGACTATAAATCGACCCTGAATTTGCCGGAAACAGGGTTCCCGATGCGCGGCGACCTCGCCAAGCGTGAACCGGGAATGCTGGCGCGTTGGACCGATGATGACCTGTACGGCATCATTCGTGCAGCCAAAAAAGGCAAAAAAACCTTCATTCTGCATGATGGCCCTCCTTATGCGAATGGCAGCATTCATATTGGTCACTCGGTTAACAAGATTCTGAAAGACATTATCGTTAAGTCCAAAGGGCTGGCGGGCTATGACTCTCCGTACGTACCGGGCTGGGACTGTCACGGTCTGCCAATCGAGCTGAAGGTAGAGCAGGAATACGGCAAGCCGGGCGAGAAATTCACCGCCGCCGAGTTCCGCGCCAAGTGCCGCGAATATGCCGCCACCCAGGTTGACGGGCAGCGCAAAGACTTTATCCGTCTGGGCGTGCTCGGCGACTGGTCGCACCCGTACCTGACCATGGACTTCAAAACGGAAGCCAACATCATCCGCGCGCTGGGTAAAATCATCGGCAACGGCCACCTGCACAAAGGCGCTAAGCCGGTGCACTGGTGCGTAGACTGCCGTTCCGCGCTGGCGGAAGCGGAAGTTGAGTATTACGACAAAACTTCTCCGTCCATCGACGTGGCGTTCCACGCGACCGATAAAGCGGCGGTGCTGGCGAAATTCGGCGTGGCCGACGTTAACGGTCCGGTTTCTCTGGTTATCTGGACCACCACCCCGTGGACCCTGCCAGCGAACCGCGCCATCTCCCTGTCCCCGGAGTTTGACTATGCGCTGGTGCAGGTTGACGGCCAGGCGCTGATCCTGGCGAAAGATCTGGTCGACAGCGTCATGAAACGCGCCGGCATTGCTGATTACACCATCCTTGCGGTGGTAAACGGCGCCGAGCTGGAGCTGATGCGCTTTAAGCATCCGTTCCTCGATTTCGACGTCCCGGCGATCCTGGGCGATCACGTCACTCTGGACGCGGGTACCGGTGCGGTACATACCGCGCCAGGCCACGGCCCGGATGACTATGTCATCGGTCAAAAATATGGCCTGGAAGTCGCTAACCCGGTGGGTCCGGACGGCGCCTATCTGCCGGGAACTTACCCGACGCTGGATGGCGTAAACGTGTTTAAAGCCAACGATATTGTCGTTGCGCTGCTGTCTGAAAAAGGCGCGCTGCTGCACGTAGAGAAAATGCAGCACAGCTACCCGTGCTGCTGGCGTCACAAAACGCCGATCATCTTCCGCGCCACGCCGCAGTGGTTCGTGAGCATGGATCAGAAAGGCCTGCGCGCGCAGTCGCTTGCCGAAATCAAAGGCGTGCAGTGGATCCCTGACTGGGGCCAGGCGCGTATTGAATCGATGGTCGCCAACCGTCCTGACTGGTGTATTTCCCGTCAGCGTACCTGGGGCGTACCGATGTCGCTGTTCGTGCATAAAGAGACGCAGGAGCTGCATCCGCGTACTCTCGAACTGATGGAAGAAGTGGCGAAACGCGTTGAGATCGACGGCATTCAGGCGTGGTGGGATCTCGATTCCCGCGACATCCTCGGCGCCGATGCCGATAGCTATGAGAAGGTGCCGGATACGCTGGACGTGTGGTTTGACTCCGGATCGACCCACTCCTCCGTTGTTGACGTGCGTCCGGAATTTGCCGGTCACGCCGCCGATATGTATCTCGAAGGTTCTGACCAGCACCGCGGCTGGTTCATGTCATCCCTGATGATCTCTACCGCGATGAAGGGCAAAGCGCCTTACCGCCAGGTACTGACCCACGGCTTTACCGTTGATGGCCAGGGCCGCAAGATGTCCAAGTCTATCGGCAACACCGTCTCTCCGCAGGACGTGATGAACAAACTGGGCGCGGATATTCTGCGTCTGTGGGTGGCTTCCACCGACTACACTGGCGAAATGGCGGTCTCCGACGAGATCCTTAAACGCGCCGCCGACAGCTATCGTCGTATCCGTAACACCGCGCGCTTCCTGCTGGCGAACCTCAATGGTTTCGATCCAGCTAAAGATATGGTGAAACCGGAAGAGATGGTCGTGCTGGACCGCTGGGCAGTAGGCTGCGCGCAAGCGGCGCAGGACGATATCGTCAAAGCCTATGAATCTTACGATTTCCACGAAGTCGTGCAGCGTCTGATGCGCTTCTGCTCCATCGAAATGGGTTCGTTCTGGCTTGATATCATTAAAGACCGTCAGTACACCACCAAGGCGGACAGCGTCGCGCGCCGTAGCTGCCAGACCGCGCTGTATCACATTGCCGAAGCGCTGGTACGCTGGATGGCGCCGATCATGTCCTTTACCGCTGACGAAATCTGGGGTTACCTGCCGGGCGACCGCGAGAAATACGTCTTTACCGGCGAATGGTACACCGGTCTGTTTGGCCTGGCCGACGACGAAGCGATGAACGATGGTTTCTGGGACGAGTTGCTGAAAGTGCGCGGCGAAGTCAACAAGGTTATCGAACAGGCGCGTGCTGACAAGCAGGTGGGGGGCTCTCTGGAAGCGGCGGTAACGCTGTATGCCGACGCCGATCTCGCGGCGAAGCTCAACGCGCTGGGCGACGAATTGCGATTTGTCCTGTTGACCTCAGGAGCGAAAGTTGCCGATTATGCGCAGGCTCCGGCCGACGCATGGCAGAGTGAGCTGCTGAAAGGCCTGAAAGTCGTGCTGAGCAAAGCCGAAGGTGATAAGTGCCCGCGCTGCTGGCATTACACGACGGACATCGGCAAGGTGGCGGAACACGCGGATATCTGCGGACGCTGTGTCAGCAACATCGCCGGTGACGGCGAAAAACGTAAATTTGCCTGATGAGTAAACCGATTAGTTCAACGGGGCTACGCTGGCTCTGGGTCGTCGTAGCCGTGCTGATTATCGATTTAGGCAGCAAATTCCTGATCCTCCAGAACTTCGCTCTGGGGGATACGGTATCGCTGTTCCCATCGCTTAATCTGCATTATGCGCGTAACTATGGCGCGGCCTTTAGCTTCCTCGCCGACAGTGGCGGCTGGCAGCGCTGGTTCTTCGCCGGTATCGCTATCGGTATCTGCGTGATCCTTGCGGTGCTGATGTATCGCTCTAAGGCGACGCAAAAGCTGAATAACATTGCCTATGCGCTGATTATTGGCGGCGCGTTGGGCAATTTATTCGACAGGCTTTGGCATGGTTTTGTCGTCGATATGATCGATTTCTACGTCGGGGACTGGCATTTCGCCACCTTCAACCTTGCCGATACCGCTATTTGTATCGGCGCGGCGCTGATTGTGCTGGAAGGCTTCTTGCCGAACGCGGCTGCGAAGAAACAGGCGTAACAATACCCGCCGGGCGGCGCGACGCTTGCACGGGTCTACGTTCTCCGTAGGCCCGTTCAGCGCCAGCGTCACCGGACAAAACTAGTGAGCAACCTGCATGTCTAAATCAGTACAGAGCAACAGTGCGGTGCTGGTGCACTTCACCTTAAAGCTCGACGATGGCTCCACCGCAGAGTCAACCCGCAACAACGGTAAACCGGCGCTCTTTCGTCTGGGCGATACTTCCCTGTCTGAAGGTCTGGAACAGCATCTGCTGGGGCTAAAAGAGGGGGATAAAACCACCTTTTCGCTGGAACCGGACGCCGCGTTTGGCGTACCGAGCCCGGACCTGATCCAATATTTCTCGCGTCGGGAATTTATCGATGCGGGCGAGCCGGAAGTCGGCGCGATTATGCTCTTTACCGCAATGGATGGCAGCGAAATGCCCGGCGTGATCCGTGAAGTAAACGGCGATTCGATTACCGTTGATTTCAACCATCCGCTGGCCGGGCGTACCGTTCATTTTGATGTTGAAGTGCTGGAGATCGATCCGGCGCTGGAGGGGTAACATGCAGATTCTGTTGGCTAACCCGCGCGGCTTCTGCGCAGGCGTTGACCGCGCTATCAGCATTGTTGAAAACGCGCTGACGCTATATGGCGCGCCGATCTACGTGCGTCATGAAGTCGTGCACAACCGCTATGTTGTCGACAGCCTGCGTCAACGCGGCGCTATTTTTATCGAGCAGATTAGCGAAGTGCCGGACGGCGCGATCCTGATTTTCTCCGCCCACGGCGTCTCTCAGGCCGTACGCAACGAGGCGAAAAGCCGCGATCTGACGGTTTTTGACGCTACCTGCCCGCTGGTGACCAAAGTCCATATGGAAGTTGCTCGCGCCAGCCGTCGGGGGGAAGAGTCGATCCTGATTGGTCACGCCGGTCACCCGGAAGTTGAAGGCACCATGGGCCAGTACAGTAACCCGCAGGGGGGGATGTACCTGGTGGAATCGCCGAATGACGTCTGGAAGCTGGATGTGAAAAACGACGCTAAGCTGTCGTTTATGACTCAGACGACGCTCTCCGTTGATGATACCTCCGACGTGATTGACGCCCTGCGCGAACGGTTCCCGAAAATCGTCGGGCCGCGCAAAGATGATATCTGCTATGCGACGACAAACCGGCAAGAGGCCGTCCGCGCGCTGGCCGGGCAGGCTGACGTAGTGCTGGTGGTGGGGTCGAAGAACTCCTCGAACTCTAACCGTCTGGCCGAACTGGCCCAGCGGATGGGGAAAGCTGCCTATCTGATCGATGATGCGACCGATATCCAGGAAGCCTGGGTGAAAGACGCAACCTGCGTCGGCGTAACCGCAGGCGCATCGGCGCCGGATATTCTGGTACAGAACGTGATTTCGCGTTTGCAGGAGCTGGGCGGCGGCGAAGCTGTGCCGCTGGAAGGCCGTGAAGAGAACATTGTTTTCGAAGTGCCGAAAGAGCTGCGCGTAGACGTCCGTGAAGTAGAGTAAGTTCTTTTTCCCCGCAGTATGGGAAGATGCCAGGCTTAACGTCTGGCATTTTTTATGGAGAAACTATGCGCTTACCTATCATTCTGGATACCGATCCCGGCATTGATGACGCCGCAGCGATTGCCGCGGCGCTGTTCGCTCCCGAGCTGGACCTACAGCTGATGACCACGGTAGCGGGGAACGTATCCGTGGAGAAAACCACCCGCAACGCCCTGCAGCTCCTGCATTTCTGGAACGCCGATGTTCCGTTGGCTCAAGGCGCCTCTATGCCGCTGGTCCGCCCGCTGCGCGACGCCGCCTCCGTACACGGCGAGTCCGGGATGGAAGGCTACGATTTCGTGGAACATAACCGTCAGCCGCTGGCAAAACCGGCATTTCAGGCGATCCGCGATGCGCTGATGCACGCTCCGGAGCCGATGACCCTGGTGGCGATTGGCCCGCTAACCAATATCGCGCTTCTGCTGACCCAGTATCCCGAATGCCGCTTTAATATCCGTCGGCTGTTTATCATGGGCGGTTCCGCCGGGCGCGGTAACTTTACGCCGAATGCGGAGTTCAATATCGCTATCGACCCGGAAGCGGCGGCGAAAGTTTTCCATAGCGGGCTGGAGATTGTGATGTGCGGGCTGGATGTCACCAACGAGGCGATGCTGGCTCCGGACTACCTTGCTACGCTACCGACGCTGAATCAGACCGGGAAGATGCTGCATGCGCTATTTAGCCACTACCGGAGCGGGAGCATGAGCAGCGGCCTGCGTATGCATGACCTGTGCGCGATTGCCTGGCTGGTTCGTCCGCAGCTCTTCACCCTCAAGCCCTGTTTTGTGACGGTAGAAACCCAGGGAACCTGGACTTCGGGAACGACGGTGGTCGATATCGAAGGCAAACTGGGCCAACCGGCAAACGTGCAGGTGGCGCTGGCTCTGGATGTAGAAGGTTTTCAGCGCTGGGCAGCGGAGGTGATTGCTTTAGCGCCCTAATCTGGCGATGAAGCGGCCGGTATGGCTTTCAGGTTTTCTGCGTTGAATCCACGACGTTGCGCCAGAGCGTGCCCGCTTCATCCGTCCACATCATCAGTAGCAGGGAAGCTAAGCGCTCTGCCGCTGCGGAAAGAGGCCTGTTTTTAACGCGAATCATACCCAGCGTGCGTCTGATGACCGGCTCCACAAGCGGGACGCTCACCACGGCGCTCCCTCCGCTTTGGGGCATTGCCAGACAGGGGAGTGCCGAGACTCCGAGGCCTGCTTCGACAAGGCCGAGCGAGGTCGACAAATGTCTGACTTCATAAAACCAGCTCAGCTGCCAGGGTTGATCCGCCAGGCATTTCTCGATCAACTGTCTATTGCCGCTTGATTTCCTGACGCCGATTAACGTCTGGCTAACAAGCTCCCGCCATTCGACCAGTTTCCTGGTTGCCAGAGGATGATCTTGCCGGCAGGCCAGAACAAAAGGCTCGTTCACCAGGGGAATGAAATCGATATCCGGATGTGTGATGAAGTTCATGTTTATACCAAAATCAACATCGCCTTTTCGTACCGAGTCCATACAGGTTTCAATACCTTGTTCATAAATTCGTACTTTAATGTTGGGGTAGCTTTGATTAAATTGCACGATAGCGCGCGGTAAAAAATAAAATACGGCAGTAGGAATGCAGGATAGCGTAACCGTATCATGCAATTGAGACGTTAAATCGTTGAGGTCAAATATTGCCGCATCAAGGCCGGAGATCAAAGATTTAGCTCTTGGGAGAAGCATTTTCCCGGCTTGCGTCAGCGCAATCTTTCGCGTCGTTCGTTCGAACAGCGCAATATCCAGATTACTCTCTATTTTTTTTATCTTCTTAGTTAATGCCGGTTGCGTAAGATTTAATTGTTCGGCGGCTTTACTAAAAGAGCCTAGCTCTGCAACGGTGACAAAGGCTTTCATCCCGGATAGTTCATTTTTCATTATTGCTCCGTAGGGCCTAATAAGTGTTTCTCTAAGTAGATGACAAGTGATTATTAATCGGCAATGGCACTTTTATTAATTCCTGGCAGGAATAACTCTTATGGCGAAATTTTATCAACCGGTAAAAATCTTGCAAGTAGAATGAATTTGTAAAATGCCTGGCGTGAATGATGTAGCAGGTGAATTAAGTAAATAAAAAACTTAAACAGCATAAAGCAAATTAAATTCACAAGGCATTTCGTTTAATTCTTCTATGTTTTATCGGGTGAGGAACTTGCTATGAAGAGCATTCCCTGTGTATTAATGCGTGGTGGAACATCCAAAGGCGCCTTTTTATTAGCGGATGATTTACCTAGGGATATTAACCAACGTAATGACTTCCTGTTATCCATCATGGGATCGGGCCATGAGCTGGAAATTGACGGAATTGGCGGTGGAAGCCCACAAACCAGCAAAGTGGCCATTATTAGTCGATCTGTTAGTGAAAAAGCGGACATTGATTATCTGTTTGTTCAGGTTATCGTCAACGAACGGCGGGTCGATACCACGCCGAACTGCGGTAATATGCTGTGTGCTGTAGGGGGATTCGCAATAGAACAGGGGTTAATTAAAGCGGATTCTCCGGTCACGAGAGTGCGCATAAGGAATGTGAACACCAATACTTTTATTGAGGCTGACATTCAAACGCCTGAGGTAAAGGTTATCTACGACGGCGATACGCAGATAGACGGCGTTCCCGGCCGTGCCGCACCGGTTGCATTAACCTTTTTGAATTCTGCGGGTGCAAAATCCGGCCAGCTTTTCCCTACCGGGAATCGGCTGGACGTATTTGATAATGCGCAAGTCACCTGTATTGACATGGCAATGCCGATGGTCGTGATTCCAGCTCAGAGCCTGGGAAAAACCGGTTATGAATCTGCCTGCGAATTAGACCGGGACACAGCGCTTTTAGAATCGCTGGAGTCTATTCGTCGACAAGCGGGAAAGGCGATGGGGTTTGGCGATGTGACAAATATGGTTATCCCGAAACCGGTTCTGATTTCTCCTGCGCTTAGCGGCGGAAATTTAAATGTTCGATATTTTATGCCCCACAGTTGCCATAAATCGTTGGCGATTACCGGCGCTATCGGCCTGGCGAGTGCATGTATTATTCCGGGAACGATTGCTAATGAACTGACGAAATTGTCTGGTGATGGCATCGTTAAAATCGAGCACCCCAGCGGGAGTATTGCGGTCGACTTAAGTAATACGACCGAAGCCCCTGAAGCGATCCGCGCCTCTGTTATTCGCACGGCACGGAAGATTCTTTCCGGCTCGGTTTATATTGCCGACTAAATACCGAGTCCCCTCCTTAACGAAAAATTACCGTGGATTGAGGCGGGGAGCTATGTGAATGCGTTCCACAAGCATCCTTAAATATTGAGTACAGCTAAGGAATGGAAATGCAAAAGAATAAGTTATGGAAGCTGCTGGTTATAATAGCAATACCGTTACTCATGAGTTTATTCCCGGCACCGCAAGGATTATCAACACTTGCCTGGGTTTTATCAGGCATTTATCTGGCAGCCATTGTGGGGTTAGTCATTAAACCCTTTTCAGAGCCTGTGGTACTGCTGATTGCCGTCGCCGCATCAATGGTGGTCACCGGCAATCTGGGTGATGGTTCGGTAAAAGCCGCCAGCGTATTAAGCGGATATTCATCCGGCACCACCTGGTTAGTTTTCTCCGCATTTACTCTGAGTGCAGCTTTTGTTATTACCGGGCTAGGTAAAAGAATTGCTTATTTTCTTATCGGAAAAATTGGTAGTACAACGTTGGGCCTTGGCTATGTAACCGCCTTCCTTGACCTGATCCTGGCCCCCGCAACGCCATCGAATACAGCACGTGCTGGGGGGATTGTTTTACCGATCATTAATAGCGTCGCAGTCGCCCTTGGCTCGGAGCCGGAGCACAGCGCAAAGCGAGTTGGTCACTATCTTATGTTGAACATCTATATGGTGACGAAAACAACCAGCTATATGTTCTTTACCGCAATGGCCGGCAATATTCTTGCGCTGAAGATGATTGAAGATATCTGCCACATCAAATTAAGCTGGGGTGGCTGGGCGCTGGCCGCAGGATTACCTGGTATCATTATGCTGCTGCTGACGCCGCTGATTACCTACAAGCTTTATCCGCCGGAATTAAAGCGGGTTGATAATAAAAAGATCGCCAAAACGGGCATCGAAGCTTTGGGACCCATGACCCTGCGTGAAAAGATGCTCTCTTGCCTCTTTGTTCTGGCACTGGGCGGTTGGGTGTTCAGCAGCGCCCTGGGGGTTAATGAGTCAACCGTTGCTATCTGCGTCATGGCCTTGATGTTAGTGCTGAAAATCGTAACCTGGGATGATGTGATAAAAAATAAAGGCGGCTGGAATACGCTCATTTGGTACGGTGGGATTATTGGCTTAAGCTCGTTATTATCAAAAGTTGGCTTTTTCGTGTGGCTGGCTGATTTATTAAAAAATAATATTTAATTTGATGGTCACGGTAATATAGCCTTTATTGTTATTGTCGCCTTGAGCATACTGGTTCGTTATTTCTTCGCCTCGGGAAGCGCTTATATCGTCGCTATGGTTCCGGTCTTTGCCATGCTGGCGAATGTATCTGGCGCACCGATAACCCTCACCGCACTCGCGCTATTATTCAGCAATTCTTATGGCGGAATGGTCACTCACTATGGTGGCGCGGCGGGACCAGTTATTTTTGGTGTGGGTTATAACGATATCAAATCCTGGTGGATTATAGGTGGAATACTGGCGGTACTGACATTCCTCTTGCACATCACCCTCGGGGTATGGTGGTGGGAAATACTCATATCATCCGGGATGATTTAAGTCGTTACTGAGAAAGAATGCCGTGAATCTCTGGGCATCGGTTGATGCCCAGGACAATTGTAGATGATGCCATTGCCATGTGGTTATTATCTTACCTGGAGTTTAATGATTTAAGTATGAAAAAACTCACATGATCGCAAATATTATTATATGACCTTTAACAAGGTGAGGTGCAATATATTTATGTCTCCAGTTACGATTACGTTGTCGCTATTGGTTTTTTCGATCGTCATGTTCGTTTGGGAAAAAATACCATTAGCTGTAACTGCCATGATAGTTTGTATTACTCTGGTTGTCACCGGGGTCTTCGATGTCAAAACTGCTTTTGCAGGTTTTATTAATCAGAATGTTATTTTATTTGTGGCTATGTTTGTGGTAGGCGGGGCTTTATTCGAAACCGGCGTAACCGATAAAATTGGCGGTATCGTGACACGCTATGCGCGTACAGAAAAACAGCTGATAGTCATTATTATGTTAGTGTGTGGGACCCTTTCTGGATTTTTATCGAATACCGGGACGGCTGCAGTGTTAATACCTGTTGTGATCGGCGCAGCGATAAAATCAGGTTATGCCCAGTCACGTCTGCTTATGCCCCTGGCCTTTGCCTCTGCGTTGGGGGGAAATTTGTCGCTTATCGGTTCCCCAGGAAATCTGATTGCGCAGTCGGCGCTGGAGCAGGTTGGCCAACGTTTTGGTTTTTTTGAATATGCTAAGCTGGGTATTCCGATGCTGGCTTGCGGTATTCTCTATTTTGTCACGATAGGCTACCGACTATTACCGCAAAAAAGTACGCTACACCAGCAACGCGCTGAAAGTATGCGCAAGATAGCGTGCCCGAAATACAAGCAGGTGATTGCGCTGTCGGTACTAATCGTAACCGTATCCGGCATGATTTTCGAAGAACAGATTGGATTGCCGATTGCTATTGTTGGCTCAATTGGTGCTTTAACGCTGATTGTCACCCGGGTGATTACTGAAAAACAGGCATACCAGGCCATCGATTCACAGACCATTTTCCTGTTCGGCGGAACGCTGGCACTAGCAAAAGCGCTGGAAACCACCGGCGCTGGTGCGATCATGGCGCGTGCAATGATTGAACAACTGGGTAATCACGCTTCCCCCTTCTTACTTTTAAGCGCGGTATTGCTCATCTCCTGTGTGTTAACAAACTTCATGTCCAATACGGCAACCGCCGCTTTATTAATGCCGATTGGTCTATCTATTGCGCATTCGATGGGGGCCGATCCCCGGGCGGTATTAATGGCTATAGTTATTGGCTGCTCGTGTGCGTATGCAACCCCTGTGGGTACGCCCGCCAATATGATGATTTTTTCTGCGGGCGGCTATAAGTTTATTGATTACGTTAAAACCGGATTGCCGCTTATTGTTATATCGGTAATCGTCAGCTTTATTTTATTGCCTGTGTTTTTTCCATTTTATTAGCCGATAACGGTAGTGATTAAAAAACGTTGCTATTCTGTCAGACCTTGTTTTTTATATAAGGATATATGTCATGATAAAACTGTATGACCATGGAGTATGTATATCACACCAGCATGGTATTATCCCTGTTGGTCATCCTTCCTTCCCGGTGGACAAGCAGGAGGCGCGTAAAGGCACGATTTCGTGGTCGATCCTCTCCGCCCATAATACTTCAGGCGATCACCGCAAGTTAAAAATAAAATTTGATTGTATGGCCTCACACGATATTACATTTGTGGGGATAATCCAAACCGCTAAAGCGTCTGGAATGCAGCGTTTTCCACTGCCTTACGTATTAACTAATTGTCATAATTCGCTATGTGCGGTCGGCGGTACCATTAATAGTGATGATCATATATTCGGTTTATCTTCGGCCAGAAAGTACGGCGGGATTTATGTTCCGCCGCATATTTCCGTTATTCATCAATATATGCGCGAGATGATGGCCGGCGGTGGCAAGATGGTGCTGGGCTCGGACAGCCATACCCGCTATGGCGCTTTAGGGACGATGGCCGTCGGCGAGGGGGGCGGCGAGTTAGTTAAGCAACTGCTGGGAGGGACCTGGGATATTGATTATCCCGAGGTTGTTGCGGTGTATTTGACAGGTAAACCCAGCCCTGGCGTGGGGCCTCAGGATATTGCCCTGGCGATAATTGGCGCAGTGTTCCGGCGCGGTTATGTGAAAAACAAGATAATGGAGTTTGTGGGACCGGGGGTGGCGACAATGTCTACCGATTTCCGCAACAGTGTTGATGTCATGACGACGGAGACCACCTGCTTATCGTCTATCTGGCAAACCGATGAAGAGACTCGAAGCTACTTGCGCGTTCATGGCAGGGAGCAAGACTATTGTTCGCTCTCAGCATCCGATATGGCTTATTACGATGGTTGTATAGAAGTCAATTTAAGCGCTATCAAGCCGATGATCGCCTTACCTTTTCATCCCGCCAACGTCTATGAAATTGATACGCTGAAGGAGAACTTGCCGGATATTTTGCATGAAGTCGAAATGGAATCCGAAAAAATTTCGCTTGGGCGCGCAAAACTCTCCCTGCTGGATAAAGTCGAAAAGGGTAAGCTCCGGATCCAGCAGGGAATTATTGCCGGTTGTGCCGGCGGGAATTACGTCAACGTAGTTGAAGCGGCAAATGCCTTAAAGCATCACTCCTGCGGCGACAACGTTTTCTCTCTCTCGATATATCCCTCATCCCAGCCGGTGCTGATGGATCTGACCAAAAAAGGGATAACGACCGATTTATTAAGCGCTGGCGCGATTATGCGTACCGCATTTTGTGGGCCCTGCTTTGGCGCAGGCGACACGCCTATGCATAATGGATTGAGCATTCGCCATACAACGCGCAATTTCCCAAACCGGGAAGGTTCAAAACCCGGAAATGGGCAAATGTCGGCTGTCGCGCTGATGGATGCCCGCTCAATTGCGGCGACGGCTGCCAACGGTGGTATTCTGACCTCGGCGTCAGAGCTCGATTGCTGGGAGAACATACCGCAATATGAATTTGACGCTTCACCCTATAAAAACCGTGTCTATCAAGGCTTTATTAAAGGCGCATCCCAGCAATCGCTGATTTATGGACCCAATATAAAAGACTGGCCGGAAATGAGTGAGTTAACGGAAAATATTCTCTTAAACGTTACCTCTAAAATCATGGATCCGGTGACGACTACTGACGAGCTTATCCCATCGGGAGAAACCTCATCATTTCGCTCTAACCCCTCAGGACTGGCGGAGTTTACCCTCTCACGGCGCGATCCGGGCTATGTTGGCCGCAGTAAGGAGATTGCCGCTCTGGAACAATTGCGCGTCGCGGGGGACAATCCTTGCAGGCTGCATCCTGAACTTGAGGACATCTTTACCCAAATCCGCCAGCTGCCGGGACAGGAGAGCGTCACCCTGCAGCAGACGGAAATAGGTAGTATGGTTTATGCGATAAAACCGGGCGATGGTTCAGCACGAGAACAAGCGGCCAGCTGCCAGCGCGTGCTGGGGGGGCTGGCAAATATTGCGCAGGAATACGCCACGAAACGTTATCGTTCGAATGTGATTAACTGGGGAATGCTGCCGCTGCAAATGAAAGCCTTACCCGAATTTGAAGTGGGGGATTTTATCTTTATTCCGGGCATAAAATCCGCCTTAGACAGCGAGCTGGGTCATATTACCGCGTTTGTCATTAGCCGCGAGCGCCCCATAAAAGAGATCGCGCTTTACATGGAGGGCCTGACCTCATCAGAGCGGGAGATTATTAAGGCAGGAAGCCTGATTAATTATAATAAATCACGCTTAACTTCCCACCATCAGTAAACGATAGTCCTCATTAAGGTAATAAACGGGGGTGATATAGCATCCCCGTTTTTATTCATAGCGGCTTATCCGTGATTTTCGAACGTTGCGCTATGGCTGTGCTGCCTGCAGTCGGCTTCATCTTCTCGCTAAGATAATCAATCATTGCCCGCATTCTGGCGGGCATGTGCTTATTGCCCGACCACAGTAGCCAGAGCTGGCCGGAATAGCGGCTGATAAACTCCCATTCCGGTAAAACCTGCACAATCTCGCCGTTCGCCAGCGCCTCACGGGCGGTAAACAACGGCAGGCTGCCGATACCCAGATTTTGCTTGACGGCATCAAGGCGTACGGCGGTGTGGTTTGCCGCGTAACGACCGTGGGTCTGGATAGTCTCCGTTTTGCCGTCGCGGCGAAACTTCCAGCGCGAATCGGCGGGCGTTTCCCCAAGGCTGATACAGCTATGTTCGCGCAGATCCTGCGGCGTTCGCGGTCTGCCATATTGCGCCAGGTAGCCGGGCGTCGCACAGACGATATGGCTGACGGACAGCAAAGGCTTACCGTGCAGCCCCGGCGAGGGCGTATGGGTGATGCGCAGCGCCAGATCGATACCGTCATCGATAAAATCGAGAACCCGATCCTCAAGGCGCAGACAGACGTCGATCTTCGGGTAGCGGCTAAAAAACTCCAGCATCAGCGGATGAATGACAAACCGTCCCACGGCTTTCGGCACGCTTAGCGTGAGCTTACCCTGCGGCACCGCCTGGGCGCTGCCGGCGGAATCCATGGCCAGACGCGCCGAGTCCAGCATCTCCAGCGCATGTTCATACACCGTTTTCCCGGCATCGCTAAGGCGCAGCTTGCGCGTGGTGCGATGCAGCAGCTTGCAGCCCATTTCCTGCTCCAGCCGCGAGACGCTGCGGCTAATGGCGGAAGGCGTCGCGCCTGTCTGGCGCGCGACGGCGGAAAAGCTGCCCTGATCGACAATCTGCACGAACAGGGCGAGATCGGGCAGTAAGTTCAGATTCATTTGTGCTTCCAGAGCAAAATTGCATTGATGATCGGCGGGATTATCGCTGTCGTTAATATCAATATACTGTCCTGACTAAGGGGAGGACAACCATGACTGAACGACTTTATTACACCAGCGATGCCACTGAATGCCCTGCGCGAGTCGTCAACTGCCTGGGCGAAGCCGACGGCCGCTATGCCATTGAGCTGGACCGCACGCTGTTTCATCCGCAGGGCGGGGGACAGCCGGCGGATCGCGGCTGGATTGGCGAGCTTGCGGTCGAGAGCGTTGCCGCGCGCGGCGAGAGCATCGTGCATATTGTTGCGCAGCCGCTACCGTCCGGCGAGGTGGCGATCCGGGTGGACGAGGACGCGAGACGGCTGCACGCCCGGCTACATTCCGCCGGGCACCTGATTGGCCAGGCCGGAGAGCGCTTTGGCTGGCGGCCGATTAAGGCGCATCACTGGCCGGGAGAAGGGCGCATCACCTTTGCCGCCGGGACGAACGCGTCACTGCCCGAAGCCAGCGCCCTGCTGGCGCAGATCGAAGGATGGCAGGCGGAGGATTTACCGCGTCGGATCTCTTTTGCCGAAGGTCTGCGCAAGGTCGGGTTCGGCGATATGCCGAGCTATCCCTGCGGCGGCACGCACGTGGCCAGCCTGTCAGAACTGGGAGAGGTCGTCATTACCCAGGTGAAGATGAAAAAAGGCCAGATGATTGTTAGCTACGCTATAGCGTAAACGAATAAAAGGAGATGCATGCTAAACAAAGCATCTCCGCGATCCTTAAACGTGCTCACTATTTTTGCCGTGATAAATCCGCTCCGGTCTGCCGACTTTACCGTAGCTTATTTCGGCCTCAAGAAAATCGTTTTTGACCCCTTGCTCCAGGTAGCGGCGGGCAGTGGTTTTGCTGCTGCCGAGGATACGCGCAAGGGAGTCTGCGGTATGGACGATCCCCGGGTCGGTGAAGAGCTGTAATACGCGGTTAAAGGTGCTTTCATCGATTCCGCGCAGGGCAGTGCCGGCGGCTTCCGCGTGCTCTTTGGCCTGAATATTGAAAAGGGCGTCAACGTGGGTCTGGCTCGCCTGCTCGCTCGAGCGCAGGGAGCTGCGATAGCGGGCAAAACGCTCAAGCGTATGCTGCAATCGCTGATAGTGAACCGGCTTAATCAGATAATCGAAAACGCCCATCCGCAGGGCTTCGCTGATGGTATCCATATGGTTGTCGGCGGTGATGAAAATGATACGTCCTTTATAATTGATATTGACGGCGTGACGGATCAAATCGAGGCCTTTGCCATCGGGCAAAAAGTTATCCAACAGAATCAGCTGGGGCTGATAGAGACGAAGCATTTTTTTTGCGCTTTCCAGCTTATCCGCAATGCCAATGACTTCGAACTGGGGAAATTGCTTGATGGTATCCACCAGAATTTCCGCCAGCATAGGTTCGTCTTCAACGATGAGAGTTGTGATGCTATCCATGGTGTTCATCTCGGGTCAGGGGGATATAAAGAGTAAAAATAGTGCCAAAAGGGATGTTGTCGTCGACGACGATATTGCCGCCCGCCTGCTCGACGTAGCTGCGTACCAGCCATAGCCCGATACCGTGATCGCCGCTGTCGCTGCTGGTGACGCCGCGCTCAAAAATACGATCGCGCAGCGATTCATCAATTCCGCAGCCCTGGTCGGCGATCTCGACGATCGCTTCGCCGCCCTCGCTGTTGATCAGGCACTCGATCTGCTTCGATCCTGCCGGCTGACGTAAGGCGGCATTGTAGGCATTGTCCAGCAGGTTACCGACGATCGAGATCCACTCATTATGCGAAAGCGATGAGGGGAGGGTTTCCACGTGACAGGCGGGATCGAAGACCAGCTCTAATCCGAGCTCTTTGGCGCGGTAATATTTGCCGATCAGCAGCCCGGCAAGATGGTTCACTTTAAAATTACGGGCAATAAAATCGAGAACTTTCTGGTGGCTTTCAGACTGCTGCTGAATGAGATCCAGCGCGTTATCGTAGCGTTTCAAAAACAGTAGCCCGGCAATGGTGGAGATCAAATTGCGGTGCTCGTGCTGCACGGCGCGAAGGTTATCCGCATACTGCTGGACCTGGCTGAGCTGCAGGCTCAGGGTGTTGATATCGTCTTTACTACGAAAGCTAATGACCCATCCCTGGGGCTCGCTATTGAGCGTGACGGCCATGCGGCTGGCGATAACTTTGATCTGATTAAAGGTGACAATTTCGTCTTTTTTATTTGTCTGCGGCGCGTCATAAAAGAACGTCTCCTGAGAGATCACGCTGCTGATGCTTTTGCCAATCAGCATGGTTTCCGGCTGGCTGAGGTTTAATAATCTCCTTGCGGTTTGGTTGATGGCGGTAATTCGGTAGTGAGAGTCAATGGCTATCAGTCCCTCAAAGACCGATTCAAACAAGACGCTTTGCTGGATAAGCAGCTGTGATAACTGCTGCGGCTCCATATTCAGCATCTGTTTTTTGATATGCAGCGAGAAGCGTCGGGCGCAGTAGAGCAGCAGGAGCAGCATGATCGCCATCGGGATCATCAGCGATCCGATTTGCAGACTCAGCCAGTTCTCTAACTGTTCGATGGTGTAGCCCACCGAGACGATGCCGATCACTTTCCCGGTGCTGTCCTGGATCGGCGACTTACCGCGCAATGAAGAGCCGAGCGATCCTTTACGCACCGACACGTAGCTTTTAGCGTTATACAGCGCTTCGTCGCTGTCTCCGCCTTCCATATATTTGCCGATCTCATCCGGATTCACGTGATACAGACGCTGGCCTTTTGCATCACCGACGGTGATGTAGGTGGCATCGGAAAACGATCGCATGGGGTCGATAAGCGCTTTAATTCGCGCCAGATCGTGCTTTTCGACCGCCTCTACCAGCTCAGGCATGGCGGAGATCTGCATCGCCTGGATCAGCGCGCGCTGGCCGACCTGATAATGCAGACGCTCTTCCGTGATGCTGGTGAGATACCATGACATCGCCAGCATCACTATTGTCGAGGTAAACAGGATCAACAGGAAGATGCGGTTCTGGAACGAACGTCGGGCAAACCAGTGCGTGATTTTTCGGCTAAACATTGGGCGAATTGACATCAAAAGGCCATTTTCTCTTTTTTAGCGACCGACGGCGCGGAATCGGCCCACAGTTTTATGGATTTCAGAACACATCCAGATGGAATACGACGTTTTACGTATCCCCGGGTCGCGGCTGACGCCTTACCCGGGCTTGTATTATTAAAAAACCAGAAAGAACCGGCCAGTTCTCTCTGGTGGTGGTCCGGATGCCGTACCCGGGCTCAGACTTTTAGTCTGTACAGTAGATGCCTGCACCGGACCACCGCTATCCACAAGTGACAAACCGAACAGTATCATGGACCGGTTCACCCGGTACCCCGCATTTGCAAGGATGGTTACACCATGGAAAACGACATTCACTTTATCGGCATTGATGTGGCCAAAGCTAAACTCGATGTCGATATGTTGCGGCCTGATGGCCGTCACCGCAGCAAGAAATTTGCCAACACCCCAACAGGACATGACGAGCTCGTCAGCTGGTTGCGGGGACATCAGGTCATCCATGCCCATGTCTGCATGGAAGCGACCGGGACGTATATGGAAGATGTCGCCACTCATCTCTCTGATGCGGGGTATCCGGTCTCTGTTATCAATCCGATGCTCAGCAAAGCGTTCGTCCAGAGTCAGGGAATACGCAGCAAAACGGATACGGTGGATGCCCGCCAGCTGGCGTATTTTTGCCGGGAGAAACGCCCGCCGATATGGGAAGCTCCCCATCCGGTTGAACGCGCCCTGCGGGCGCTGGTTCTGCGGTATCAGGCGCTGACGGAGATGCATGTTCAGGAGCAGAACCGGCGGGAAAGCGCGCGTGAGGTACAGTTGCCAAGCATAGACATGCATCTGCTGTGGCTGGAGACGGAACTGAAACGTCTTGAAAAGCAGATAAAAGACCTGACGGATGATGACCCGGATCTGAAACACCGGCGCAAACTGCTGGACAGTATCCCGGGCATCGGCCCCAAAACCGCGGCGGTGCTGCTGGCTTATGTGGGTCTGAAAGACAGGTTCAGGGAGGGGAGGCAGTTCGCCGCGTATGCGGGTCTGACGCCGCGGCAACATGAGTCAGGCAGCAGCATCAGGCGGGTAAGCAGGATGAGTAAAATGGGCCATGTGTCGCTGCGTCGTGCATTGTATATGCCGGCGATGGTGACGCTGTATAAAACAGAATGGGGTCGGGTGTTCAGGGAACGGCTGGAAAAGAACGGAAAAAATGCAAAGCTGATAATCGGTGCGATGATGAGGAAACTGGCCCAGGTGGCATACGGCGTCCTGAAATCAGGACGCCCGTTCGATGCCACACTGCATACGAAAAATGCTTGCATGGCATAACAGTATCTACGGGTTTACAGCCGTCTGCGATCCTGTAGCCCGGACAAGGCGCGTTAAGCGCCGCCTCCGGGAAAATCCCCGGGTTGCGGCTGACGCCTTACCCGGGCTACGGGTTTACAGCCGTCTGCGATCCGGTAGCCCGGACAAGGCGCGTTAAGCGCCGCCTCCGGGAGGATCCCCGGGTCGCGGCTGACGCCTTATCCCGGGCTACGGGTTTACAGCCGTCTGCGATACAGTAGCCCGGATAAGCCGTTTACGGCGCAATCCGGGGAAAGGTAACGATTCACATCGCCAGCACGTACTTGAGCATCACCCCGGCGGCAATCGCCGAGCCAATCACCCCCGCCACGTTCGGCCCCATCGCGTGCATCAGCAGGAAGTTCTGCGCGTCCGACTCCAGCCCCACCTTGTTCGACACCCTTGCCGCCATCGGCACCGCCGACACCCCGGCAGAGCCAATCAGCGGGTTGATTTTGTGCCGGCTGCACAGGTTCAGCAGCTTCGCCATCAGCACGCCCGCCGCCGTGCCCACGCAGAACGCTGTCACCCCCAGCACCAGTATCCCCAGCGTCTGCGGCTGCAGGAACTTGTCCGCCACCAGCTTCGCGCCCACCGATAATCCGAGGAATATCGTCACGATATTTATCAGCCCGTTCTGTACCGTGTCGCTCAGGCGCTCCACCACCCCGCTCTCGCGCATCAGGTTGCCGAAGCAGAACATCCCCAGCAGCGGCGCCGCGTCCGGCAGCAGCAGCGCCACCAGCAGCAACAGCACCGCCGGGAAGAGGATTTTTTCCCGCTTACTCACCGTGCGCAGCTGCACCATGCGGATTTTCCGCTCCTTCTCGCTGGTCAGCGCCTTCATAATCGGCGGCTGGATTAACGGCACCAGCGCCATATACGAGTACGCCGCCACCGCGATGGCACCGAGTAATTCCGGCGCCAGTTTCCCGGAGAGGTAAATCGCCGTCGGGCCGTCCGCGCCGCCGATGATGCCGATGGCCGCCGCCTGCGGCAGGGTGAAGCTGATGATGCCGAAGTAGTTCAGCGTCAGCGCCCCCAGCACCGTGGCGAAGATGCCGAACTGCGCCGCCGCCCCCAGCAGCAGGGTCCGCGGGTTGGCCAGCAGCGGGCCGAAGTCGGTCATCGCCCCGACGCCCATAAAAATCACCAGCGGGGCGATGCCCGAGCCGATGGCGACCTTATAGAAAATCGCCAGCACCCCGGCGGAGTAGCCCATATCCACGGCGAGGTCCTCCATCTGCCCCTGCACCGACGGCAGGGCCAG
>NZ_JACVUU010000080.1:0-709 GCF_016516145.1 Klebsiella sp. S69
CATCGCAAAAAAACAGCATGTTATCTGACGACTTCTTAATGCGACAGAGCCCTCATTCCGGCAACCATGTGTCGTCCTGCCAGGTGGCTTCAAGTGTGTTCATGATGTCCGACTTTTCCTTGTCGCTTCGCGCGCCGCTGACATCCAGCGCGGTCTGCGAACTTTTTCCGATGTTCAGCCAGAGGTGAGGGTAGCGTGGTGTCAGACGGCGCTCAATTTCCTGCTGCAGTGCGGCAAAGGTGCCGCTGCGCATGGCCTTCACCTGCTCCGGGGAGAAACGGACGGAAATCTGTAACATGGGGCACCCCTTTACTGTATGGGTATACAGTTGTTGTTTTCCCGGTTGTCAGAATTTGCAAGCTTCTTTATGCAGTTCCGGGCTAAAACATTGCTGTGGTTGCGAAAAAATTAGTGACGTGAAAAAACGTATGTCGGGGCTACACCGTGAGCGGTATCCTGTAATAAACAGATAACCAATGAATTCTCATCCAGCAGGTCTTTATGTCACCCGGTTTCAGAAACGTTCTTCGTTTTGCTGGCGTACCCGTCGACAGCAGTGAACCGGTACGCAGGCAGTTCGGCAGTCGCATGATTGGCATTGTGACGGTATGCCTGCTTCCGCTTCTGGTGTTCGACGTCCCGTTGTGGGTTTTCGTTTTCTCCCAGGTCATCTGGGGCGCGGGCGTGTATATCGGCCTCTCCGTGGCCG
>NZ_JACVUU010000081.1:0-647 GCF_016516145.1 Klebsiella sp. S69
GGGGTGTGCTCCTGTTTACGGTCGGCTCGGCGCTGTGTGGTTGGGCACCGTCTCTAGCTGCTCTGTTGATAGGGAGGGCCGTCCAGGGCATCGCCGCTGCTTTCCTTATCACAGGAGCGATGCCTATCCTCACTCATGCCTTTCCTGATCCGGTAGAACGCTCACACGTCATCGGAGCCTGGTCAGCCTTTAACGCCTTAGCCTTGATCCTGGGGCCACTACTTGGTGGCCTGCTGCTTCACCATCTAGGTTGGCAGAGCATATTTTTTATCAATCTACCGTTAGGGATCTTGGCGTTGGTTCTCGGTAAATACGGCATAGTGGAACACAGATATCCAGAACACGCGGCGCGCGATCCGATTGGACAGGTTTTGAGTGTATTAGCCTTGGGCGCGTTGACGTTCGGCGTTATCGAGGCGGGAGAACGAGGCTGGGTCGATGTCATCCCATTAGCGGCGATCTTCTTGGCTGTGATCGGCTTCATGCTGTTCTTCGTTGCCGAAAGACGGATATCGCGCCCACTGTTGCCACTTACCCTATTGCGCGAGCGCACATTCCTGGTGGCGAATGTTGCTTCGTTCACCCTAGGCTTCTCGTACTACAGCAGTCTGTTCTTTTTCTCTATTTTCCTACAGGAGATTCAGAAC
>NZ_JACVUU010000082.1:0-634 GCF_016516145.1 Klebsiella sp. S69
TGTAGTGGCACACTGAATTTGGCCACCTGAGTAGAGGTGATATGCTCACCTCAACTTCTTACAGGTGAACTAATGAGCAAAGTCTTTACTGCTGAATTCAAAGCCGAAGCGGCAAAACTGGTCCTGGATCAGAACTACACTCACGGTGAAGCGGCTAAGGCGATGAACGTCATCCTCTCCGCCATCAACCGCTGGGTAAAATCGTGTATGGAGCGACAGGGGAAAACGCCTCCGGGGCTGCCTCTGACGCCTGAGCAGACTGAACTCAGGGAAATGAGAAAACGAATGCAACGCCTTGAAATGGAAAATGAAATCCTAAAAAAGGCTACCGCGCTCTTGATGTCGGACTCCCTGAACAGTTCACGATAATCGACAGTCTGAGGGCGCACTACCCGGTAGCGCCACTGTGCCGGTTGTTCGGTGTGCACCGAAGCAGTTATCGCTACATTCGTAAAAGTTGCAGGTGGCCTGACGCGGAGCGAGCCGTCAAACGGTGTCTCGTCAGTGAAGTCTGGAATGCCAGTGGTGGCTCTGCTGGCGCGAGAAGCATCACCACGATGGTCAGCGCTAAGGGCGTCAGACTCGGGCGATGGCTGGCCGGTAAGCTGATGAAAGAGCTGGATATCGCCAGTTG
>NZ_JACVUU010000083.1:0-604 GCF_016516145.1 Klebsiella sp. S69
AAAGAGATTTTCCTGTGCCGGCGAGAGAACGCCACTATCCTGTCTGGCCAGGGCAAGCGCCACCAATGCACACCATGCCAGATGGCCGGTTCTGTCTGTCATTGCCATACCGGCAGACTCCCTTTACTGATATTCATCCCTTACTTTAATTCACCGTTGAGTGGCTAACACTTCAGCTCATCACGCAACTGCCAGGTTGCCCCGCCGAAGCAGGCCGCACCGACTGTCTGTTCCCAGGTTTCCTTCAGCTCCAGCTGCTTCTCCAGCGCGTGAAAATCAGCGTGAGAGAGCACGATATCTTCCCGTTCGCCGGGAGATTCCAGAACATAGCCGTCAGGTACCCGCGCCTCTGACTGAGCGGCTTTTTTGGCGCACATACGGTAAAAGGTTTTAATGCATCCTCCACGCACAAGGGCATCCATGATAATGCGGTCAGCAACACGCATAACGGCCTCCGGTCAGAATCTCCAGCGCCACTTTACCACAATCACATGATTTTGTTGAGTTTATAAAGTCTTAAATACACTCCGCACGGAGTTTTAAAATGCGCGTGAGCGCATGGGAGGCGCAAAGCGCCGGAGACCCCCGCAGCGAAGCGAGGACG
>NZ_JACVUU010000084.1:0-600 GCF_016516145.1 Klebsiella sp. S69
GACGCTCAGGAGTAACTGGCGGATATTCCACATCCAGCGGGCGCGCATGGCGTCCTTACGGAAGCTGATTTTCTTCCACTTTCCGTGCTCATTGATGCCGCCGCAGGTGACGGAAACGTGAACATGGGGATGCCAGTTGAGTCGTCTTCCGTACGTATGGATGGCGCAGAAAATGCCGATATCCAGCCCCCGTTTGCCGGCGGCGTACAGCAGGTTATCGACGGCGAGGCGGCAGAGGTCGTTAAGCAGCGAGCGGTTGACCTCAAACAGGGGCCACAGCGAATCGAGGAGGGTGAAGACCAGGTGTATCCAGTCGCAGTCCGGCAGACGGTTTAGCTGGGCGGCAATCCACAGGTCAGTAGCCTTTTTACCACAGGACGGGCAGGCCCGGCTGTGGCAGGCGTTGATGATGTATTTAACATGGTGGCAACTGGGATTATCGCAGCCGTATTCCTTCACGCCGGTGATGCGGGTGCCGCAGGCGAGCATTTTTGTGACGGCTTCGACTTCGATATCGCGCAGACCACCGGCGTCGAGGAAAGAGGTCCAGCACTGGTTAGCCGTAAACAGTTTTTTGAGCGGGCGGGGACTGAAACCGGA
>NZ_JACVUU010000085.1:0-568 GCF_016516145.1 Klebsiella sp. S69
TATCGCCAGGCCGGTGATGGCCGGGACGCTGCCGGCGCGGGTCACCAGCACGAAAAGCAGTGATATCTACGGCCATATCGACCGCGACGGGCGTTACAGGGTCAGCCTGCTGTTCGACCGCGACCACTGGCCGCCGGGAGAAGAGAGCCTGTGGGTACGCCAGGCGCGCCCGTATGCCGGTGACACGTACGGCCTGCATCTGCCGCTGCTGGCGGGCACCGAGGTGGCCATCGCCTTTGAACAGGGTGACCCGGACCGGCCGTATATAGCCGGTGTCCTGCACGACTCGGTGCACCCGGACCCTGTCACCATCCGGAACTATAAACGTAACGTGCTGCGCACGCCGGCGAACAACAAAATCCGCCTCGACGACGCGCGGGGAAAAGAGCACATCAAGGTCAGCACGGAGTACGGCGGCAAGAGCCAGCTGAACCTGGGGCATCTGGTGGACGGCGGAAAACAGCCGCGCGGGGAGGGATTCGAGCTGCGTACCGACAGCTACGGAGCGATACGGGCCGGGAAAGGGATATTCATCACCGCTGATGCGCAGATGAAAGCGCAGGGGCAG
>NZ_JACVUU010000086.1:0-564 GCF_016516145.1 Klebsiella sp. S69
TGACCTCCGCCAGTATTTCAGCGACGTTCTCTACAGCCTGAAAACCACCGCCGGGGATGGCTACGTTCACGTGCTCATTGAGCATCAGTCCTCACCCGACAAACATATGGCTTTTCGCCTGATACGCTATGCTGTGGCCGCCATGCAGCGACACCTGGAAGCTGGCCATAAGAAGCTGCCCCTGGTGATACCGGTCCTGTTCTATACCGGTAAGCGCAGTCCGTATCCGTACTCCACCCGGTGGCTGGATGAGTTTGACGACCCGAATCTGGCATGCACACTTTACAGCAGCGCTTTTCCGCTGGTAGACGTTACGGTCATTCCGGATGATGAAATCGCTGGCCATCGCAGTATGGCCGCCCTGACTTTACTGCAAAAGCATATTCATCAGCGGGACCTGGCTGAACTGGTTGATCGGCTGGCACCCATTTTGCTGGCCGGATATCTGTCTTCATCGCAGGTAATATCGCTGGTACACTATATAGTGCAGGCAGGCGAAACAGCCGACGCCGGAGCCTTTGTACGCGAACTGGCACAGCGTGTGCCGCAACACGGAGACGCACT
>NZ_JACVUU010000087.1:0-553 GCF_016516145.1 Klebsiella sp. S69
TGAAGGCTTTTCGGATCAGCTGCATAGTCAGGTAACATAGCAAAAAAACAGCATGTTATCTGACGACTTCTTAATGCGACAAAGCCTGCAGTTCCTCTGATTTTGAGAACGACAGCGACTTCAGGCGCTTAACCTCGGGCACCGCCATACTTCTTACGCCAAGTATAATAGGTGGCGTAAGAAGTATGGCGTACTTGCGGCAGAGCTCACGGGCAGAAACCCCTGCTTCAGCTTCGCGGAGGATACTGATGATCTGTTCGTCGGAAAAACGCTTCTTCATGGGGATGTCCTAATGTGGCTTATGAAGACATTACTAACATCGCGGTGTATTAATCAACGGGGAGCAGGTCACCCCAGAGTTGTGCACTCATTTAGCTTCCGTTTCACCCTGTGATGGTGATATAAATTGAGTGGATGTGTGGCGCAGAGGGAGTGCTATTCCCGTGAGAATAAAAAGTAACAGAACCAGGGTAATGCTCCCAACTTGCTGATTTAGTGTATTATGGTGTTTTTGAGGTGCTCCAGTGGCTTCCATTTCCATCAGCTGTCCTTC
>NZ_JACVUU010000088.1:0-544 GCF_016516145.1 Klebsiella sp. S69
GATATTGCCCTTTTCTTATCATGTGGAGCAGTTCAATGCCGGCCAGTATCGCCTGCGCCCGCCGAAACGATTTGAATCCCGGCATCAGACGTATCCGTCGTTTGATATTTCGGTGATCCTGCTCAATCAGGTTATTAAGATACTTGTTTTGCCTGAGGGTGATAATTTCTTCTTCTGATTTGTTGGCATTGACTGTGGCAAGTGCTGCTGCACTGGCACCACTTTTATCGATGGCCACCACTTCAGGTTCGCCATGCCGGCGAATAGCTTTGCGGAAGAAACGCAGGGCCGCTGCGGTATCCCGTTTAGCCGTCAGCAAAAAAGTCGATGGTCTGGCCGTCGGTATCCACTGCGCGGTACAGATACTTCCACTGACCTTTGATTTTGATGTAGGTTTAATCCATACGCCACAGCCGACCTACTGTGTGCTTATGTCGGCGAAAGGCCTTGTCCAGCAACGGCACCAGGCGGATAATCCAACGGTGAAGCGTGAAATGATCAACGACAATGCCGCGCTCAGCCATCATTTCCTCCAGATTACGCA
>NZ_JACVUU010000089.1:0-524 GCF_016516145.1 Klebsiella sp. S69
GGAACTACCGTCTGCTGAGCGATCGGGAATGGTCCGGCCGGAATGCTGTGGTGCTCAGTGCGGGCGTGAACGGCATTTATCTCTCTCGGGCCAGCCTCGATGCCGCTTTTGACGACAGTGGCCGACAGATAAATCCGCTGACAGCGCGTCTGACGGGGAACGTAGCGGGGGTGATGAAGCTGTTTAATCGCTGTGGCTGGCAGGCCGAGCCTGAGTCTGGTGCCTCCCTGCCCCACCAGTATTCGCTGATGGCCGGACAGGGAGTGCCAGGAAAGGGGGGTTAGTGGCGGATCTGCGCCAGGTCGTCTTCAGTCAGACCGGTCATTTTCATGACGGTACTGCGGTCGATACCGTTCTGGAGCATGGTGCGGGCAATTTTAAGGGTAGCTTCACGCTCTCCTTTTTCAATACCGCGCTGTTCACCGAGCTGCAGGCCTTCAGCCCTGCCCTTCTCGATGCCTTTCTGTTCAAGTTGTTGTGCGATGGTCATAAGTGCGTCTCCGTGTTGCGGCACACGCTGTGCC
>NZ_JACVUU010000008.1:0-202954 GCF_016516145.1 Klebsiella sp. S69
TTCTGACAGCGACTCGGACTCTGACAGTGATTCTGACTCTGACAGCGATTCCGATTCTGACAGTGACTCGGATTCTGACAGTGACTCGGATTCTGACAGCGATTCGGACTCTGACAGCGATTCCGATTCGGACAGCGATTCTGACTCTGACAGCGACTCGGACTCTGACAGCGATTCTGACTCCGACAGCGACTCTGACTCCGACAGCGACTCGGATTCGGACAGTGATTCGGACTCCGACAGCGATTCTGACTCTGACAGCGATTCCGACTCTGACAGTGACTCGGATTCGGACAGCGACTCGGACTCTGACAGTGATTCGGATTCCGACAGTGATTCGGATTCCGACAGCGATTCGGATTCTGACAGCGATTCGGACTCTGACAGCGATATTGAGGCCAACCCCGATAGCAACAGCCCGGACGTTGTCGCGCTGGAAGGTAACCTGAACAACGTCAGCGGTACCAGCGGTCAACTGGTTGGCCTGACCTTGCTCAGCACCGTCGATGTCTCGCTGCTGGCGGGCAATAATCTGCGCTTTAGCGTGGGATCCGGCACCGTGGAGGATATGACGGTATCGGTGAACGGCAACTCGCTGCTGACGGCGAGCGGATTACTGACCACTATCGTCAATCTGCTGGGGGCAGGAAATACCCTGAAGGCCGATCTGTCGGTGGTGAATACGGTCACCGGTGAAGTTGTGGCGATAGCAGAAAACAGCGTCTCTATCTCGGCGAGCCTGCTTGGCGGGCTCTCCTACAACGGCACGGTCTCCTTCGCCAATCTGCCGGCCGGCGACTACACCATGGTTATCTCTGCGCCGGAAAGTAACGGCACCCTGGTATCGTTGATCAACGCGCTGGCAGCGGCACAGGTGGCAAGCTTCGTCAAAGTGGATGTGACGGATTCGGTTGGCTACAGCGTCGGCGCCATTGAAGGTAACGTGCTGGATACAACCGCCAGCGGCGATATGCAGGATAGCGGTCAGGGCATCTCGGTCACCAGTGCGGTATCGGATTCCGTCGACGGATCGACACCGGTCAATGTGACCAGCGCTGGCGTCGATATCACCGGAGCTTATGGGGTGCTGACGATTCACTCTGATGGCAGCTATAGCTACCAGTTGACCAAAGGCGGGGCCGCTATCGGTAAATCGGATGTCTTTAGCTATACCATTACCGATGAAGCGGGTAATACATCGACGACGAACCTGACGATTAATATCGGCGGCAATATCGAACCGGCGCAGGCCAATCCGGATGCTCAGGAAACGGATCTGACCGCGACGTTCGATACCCTCAACGGAGAAAGCGGTACCGTCGGGCAGCTCGTCGGCGTCTCGTTACTCGGTAACGTCAATGTTGGGTTACTTAACGGTAATAGCTTTGACTTTGATGTGGCCGCCGGCGCGAACGAAAAAGTGCTGATGACGGTCTCAGGGAGCACCGGTCTGAGTCTGGGCGCTGCACTGACGACGCTGCTGAGCCTGTTGGGCGGCGCATCGTCCTTCACGGCGGATCTCTCTATCATCGATAAGGCTACCGGAGAAGTCGTGCAGGTCCTGACAAACGCCGTCAACATTAACGTTAACGGCATCGGGCTCAGCCTCGGCTATAGCGGAGGCGGCTGGTCCTCGATGTTACCTTCAGGATCGTATACGGCGGTGGTCTCCTCACCGAATACCGGAGGCCTGCTGGGGGCCCTGCTGGACCTTAACCTGGGGACCTTTGTCAACGTCTCGGTCACCGATTCTGAGGGCTATCACACCGACAGCCTGACGGGCAACGTGCTGCAAAGCGATGGTGCAGGCGACGTAGCGGATACAGGGGTTAATATTAAGGTGACCAGCGTCACCGCCACCTCGGTTAACGGCGCTGAACCTAAGGAGGTCAGCGGCAGCGGAACGACGATAGAGGGCGCATGGGGATCGTTGACCATCCACAGCGACGGTAGCTATACCTATCAGCCTTATGGCGGAGTGAATAGCGTCGGTCAATCGGAAGTCTTTACTTACACCATTACTGACAGCCTCGGCCACACGGCGAGCACCACGCTGACGATCGATATCGATAGTCCGGCTTCGCTGGCGGTCAATGACCAGGTCACGCTGAACGTAGCAACGGCGCTAGCAACGGTGAATGTTCCGGCGATTGACACTGCGGGGCTGAATACAAGCGGTAAATCAACCACGGGAGGCGTATCAGCAACCAGGACCATCAACTTCAGCGTTGGGGCCGATCGCGAAATGGATACGCTCTCGGTGAAAGTGAACTACACCGCTAGTGGCTCGGTGGTCAATACCGTCAGAATTGACAGCACGGTCAGCATTTATCACGTGCTCAGCGATGGCAGTAAGGTTCTGGTATGGCAGGGCACGCCGACAGAGAGCTTGACCACCGTTATCGGCACCACAACAAACGCTGCGGATACGTTAACGCTGACGAATGTGGCATTGAGCGAAGGTAACTACGAGATGGTTCTGGTGTCTAAGGCGACCGCCACTCTTGATACTTTCTTAACGCCGGCACCGAATTATACCGTCGGGGCTTCGATAACCGGTACGACCATTGACACCGCGACGCACTACACGGTAGCGGGAACCAACGTCAGTGGAAATATACAGAACGGAAATAACTCAGGCGGTACGGAAGATTTCCATGGCGTACTGTACTCGTCTTACAGCGTCTCCGGACACACTTCCAGCGGCGCTGCGGAAACCTGGACTTTCCACAGCAATGGCAGTATCACGACCAGCAACGGGAGTAACGTAAGCGCAACCAGCGTCACAATTTACGGTGACTATGGCACCCTGACGATGGCGAATAATGGTTCTTACACCTACAGTCTGAAGGCAGGAATGGATGTGTCGACCATCACGCATAAGGAAGTCTTTGCCTACTCGGTGAACGACAGCAATGGCGCTTCTTCCGCGGCGACGCTGACTATCGATCTGCATCCGCAGATTACCGGCAGCGTGAACGGCGACGACATCCACAGTACCGCTTACGACGATACCTTCACCCTGGGCATCGGGGCCGACACGGTAATCTACAACCTGCTGGCCGATGATAATACCGGCGGCAACGGAAGCGATACCTGGAAGGACTTCTCGGTTGCGCAAGGGGATCATATCGACGTATCGGCGCTGCTGGTCGGCTGGGATGGTAACAGCAGTAGCCTGGGCAATTATGTCACCTTGAGCTACGTGGGCAGTAATACGGTGGTATCTATCGACCGCGACGGTGGCGCAGGCAGCCATCAATCGACAACCTTAATCACGCTGGAAGGGGTGCATATCAATTCGCTCAACGAGCTGCTTGATACCAATAACTCCAATTAACTAGCTTAAATCGATGACGGCACAGGGAAGCGCCGTCCAGATTATTTTATCGCGGAGGAATCATTCAGGTCAGTGAAGCGGGAGAACGCCGACTATCATTTAATAAAAATAATGATGCGGAAATTATTATATCCGTTTTTTCAGTGCGTGTTTTCTGAAGGGTAAATTTGATGCGTCTATTTATACAAAAAAGGAATGTCATAACCTGTGGCTATACAGCTCTATTAATCACGTTAAATCCGTCGCTTTCAGCTCATGCGGAAAATTCATATTTGCTGCCGAATGATATTAGCAGCCAGCGTTTAACCGATAATCAGCAGGTCGCGGGGTATAACGACGAGATTATTAACAGTCAGACCCGAATATCCGGTCCGCTGGATATTAAAAAGGCGGTAAAAAACGCGGTGAACTGGCATCCCTCTATTACGCAGGAGGTCAGTAAGCTTCAGGAGATGGCGCAAAAAGTTGATGTGGCGAAAGCAAAATATTACCCGCAAATAAGTGCGGGTATGAATAATGGTTATACAAACACTTATTCTGATGCCGGATATACGCCATCGCTGGTCGTCTCAGTGTCGCAAATGCTTTACGACTTCGGCAAAGTGTCCAGTTCGGTGAGAGCAGCAGACTCCGGCGTGGCTCAGCAGCAGGCCACCGTGATGCTGAATATCGATCAGGTCGCTCACGATACCGCCGCAGCGGTAGTCCAGGTGCAGGGCTATCAAAAGCTGGTTGAAATCGCCAAAGCGCAGGTTAACTCGCTACAGCAGATCGGCGATCTTATTCGCCAGCGCAACGATGCGGGGGCATCTTCATTATCGGACGTTGTGCAGACCGATACCCGCGTGGAAGGCGCGCAATCCACGCTCCTGCAATATCAGGCGGCCCTTGAACGCTGGAAAGCCACGCTCGCGACCTATATCGGCATCGGCGGAATCGCGACGGTAACGGATGATGTCCCACAGGGAATGGATGCCGCCTGCGCGGTATCCAAAATCGATTACCGCTCCGTTCCAGCGGTACTGGCGGCGCTGGCCCAGGCCGGTCAGGCGCAGGCGCAGCTGGATAACGCCAACGCGCAAATGCTGCCGACGATTTCCCTGGAACCGGAGGTGACCCATTATCTTAACGATAACTACGCCAACAGCGCGGTGCTGAATAAAACGCAATATTCCGCTTGGGTAAAAGTGCAAATGCCTATCTATCAGGGCGGGGCGATGACCGCCTCCCGAGACGCCGCCCAACAAAGTCTGGCGGCGGCGAATGCGGCGATCAAAACCGCCCAGCTGGACGCCAGCCAGAAGCTGAACGCCTCTCGCGATGAAGCGGTCAATCTTGCCCAGTCGCTGGGGATTCAGAAACGACAGCAGCAGCTGGGCGAGCAAACCCGGGCGCTGTACCAGGATCAGTATCTCCAGCTCGGTTCACGGCCGCTGCTGGATCTGCTCAACGTCGATCAGGAAATTTACCAGGCCAGATTTAGCCAGGTCCTGACGGAATCACAACTGCGCTCGCTGGAGCTGGACTGCCTGTTCAGCACCGGCAAGATGCGCACGGTGTTCGTGCTGGAAAATCAAAATATCCAGGGCGTGGAGATCCGCCCATGACCCCACAAGATGAACGTGCCGGAAAACCGCACTTGTCCGATTGGTCGAATGCGATTGCCTTTATTGCCAACCACTATCGACAAAGTTTTTCTCCCGGAACGCTACATGCGGCTGCCGAATGGGCGACGCAGAAAACCCTGCCCGAAGCGCTCCGGCACCTGGCGCGCCACGCCGGATTACACTGCCAGTTTTTATCCGCCACCGATCAGAAAATGTCGGCCTGGCGACTACCGCTCGTTATCCAGCTGCGCGATGGCCAGGTGGCGATAGTTGAAAGCTTTGACGTCAATAATGCCGTCGGGGTGCGGTTCGTGAAGGAGCTGTCGCTGCTCAGCTACTGCCCGCTGGAAACCCTGTTGCCGGAAATTGACAACACCGTTGCTTTTCGCCCGTCGTCTCCGGAAAGGGATATTCGCACAGAAAGCTATCTGACCCGCTTTCAGCCGGACTGGCTGCGTAAAATTGTGCTGAAAGATCTTCGCCCCTATATGCACGTCATGCTGGCTTCGTTCGCCATTAACGTTCTGGCGCTGAGCGGGATTCTGTTTTCGATGCAGGTATACGATCGGGTGATCCCGGCCCAGTCTTATCCCACTCTTTATGTCCTGTTCAGCGGCGTATTGCTGGCGGCGGTATTTGCTTTTGCGCTGAAAATTATGCGCGGACACGTCACGGATCTGCTCGGCAAACGTGGGGATATTCGGGTCTCGGACCGGGTTTTCGGCCACGCGTTGCGCCTGAAAAACAGCGCAGTGCCGCGCTCAACGGGGAGCTTTATTTCGCAAATCCGCGAGCTGGAGCAGGTGCGCGAAATGATGACCTCAACGATGATGACCATCGTGGCGGATTTACCGTTCTTTTTGCTGTTCCAGGTGGTGCTGTTTATCGTCTCGCCGTGGCTAAGCTGGATAGCGCCGGTGGCGACGGTTCTGATGATCCTGCCCGGCCTGCTATTGCAGCGCAAGCTCGCGGCGCTGGCCAACAAAAATCAGCACGAAAATACCTTACGAAACGCCATTCTGGTGGAAAGTATTCAGGGTTTGCAGGACATCAAAATGATGCAGGCGGAAAGCCGCTTTTTGCATCAGTGGAATAGCTATATTGCGATTACCGCCGAGTCGGGGGTCAGAACGCGCAGGCTCACTCATGGCCTGGTCAGCTGGGGAATGTCGGTACAAAACCTGCTATACGCCACGGTAGTGGTGGTCGGCGCGCCGCTGGTGATTAATGGCGACATCACCACCGGGGCCATGGTGGCGGCATCGATGCTTTCAACCCGCATGGTCGCGCCGATGACCGCGCTGTGCGGCGTGCTTGCTCGCTGGCAGCAGGTGAAAACGGCGAAGGCCAGCCTCGATAATCTGATGGCGCTACCGGTCGAAGGCGGCCAGGACGAACCCCGGGTTCACCGCGCCGTGCTGCACGGTAACTACGAGTTCCGCCAGGCGGAATTCCGCTACGGCCTTAACGACGCCGCGATTCCGCTGCGAATTAACCAGCTATCGATTAAAGCCGGTGAGAGAATCGCCATCCTTGGGCGAATCGGCGCCGGTAAATCGACCCTATTGCAGGCGATGATGGGCAACGTCGAGCTGGTCGCCGGCGAACTGCGGCTGGATGATTTAAGCCTGCCGCAGATCGACCTTGCGGATATTCGCCGCAACGCCACTTTGCTCACCCAGGAGGCGCGGCTGTTTCACGGCACCCTGCGCGAGAATTTAATCCTTGGGCGGCCAGCGGCGACGGATGATGAAATCTTCTCGGTGCTTACCCTGTGCGGCGCTCTGGAGTTTGTACGCAAACTGCCCCTCGGCCTCGAACATATTGTCATGGAAGGCGGGGTGGGGCTTTCAGGCGGCCAGCGCCAGTCGCTGCTGCTGGCCAGAACCCTGCTGCGCGATCCGAACATCGTCCTGCTTGATGAACCGACCTCTTATTTCGACGAGCGAACGGAAAAGGCCTTTGTGGAACAGCTGGCGCTGTGGGCCGGCGAGCGAACGATGATTATCGCCACGCATAAAGCGGCGGTGCTCAATATCGTTGACCGGATTCTGGTCATCCAGGATGGACAGCTGGCGCTGGATAAACCTAAAGCCACCGTCTTTGAACAAGAGAAAGCCCGCGGCCAGGTGGTGAATATATGAATAAGCTTCCCCTGATGGCGGATCATGACCCGGTGGCGCTGCTGCCGGATAACGAACAAGACGAAGCGAAGATCGTAAAATCGCGGCGGCTGATACTGCTGCTGGCCGGTATGCTGCTGGTGGGCGCTGTCTGGGCCTGGTTCGCCGTGCTGGATGAAGTCTCTACGGGCACCGGAAAAGTGATCCCCAGCTCCCGGGAGCAGGTGATTCAGACCCTCGATGGCGGCATTTTAACCGAGCTGAACGTGCAGGAGGGCAGCAAAGTGCAAGCCGGACAGGTCGTGGCGCGCCTCGACCCCACCCGCAGCGAATCTAACGTGGGGGAAAGCCAGGCGAAGTATCGCGCCTCTCTGGCGGCGAGCATTCGCTTAACTGCTGAGGTCAACAATCAGCCGCTGGCGTTTCCCGACACCCTGAAAGCCTGGCCCGCGCTGCTGGCGGAGGAGACCCGCCTTTACCATAGCCGCAAGGAGCAACTGAGCAAATCGACGCGTCAGCTGGATGAGTCGTTAAAGCTGGTCAATAGCGAACTGGCTATTACTGAAAAACTGGCGAAAACCGGGGCGGCGAGCAACGTCGAAGTGCTGCGTCTTCGTCAGCAGGTCGCGGATATTAGTTTTAAAAAAATCGATCTCAATACGCGTTATTTTGTTGACGCGCGTGAACAGCTGTCAAAAGCCAATGCCGATGTGGCCAGCCTGGCGGAAGTGATTAAAGGGCGCGCCGATTCGGTGACGCGTTTAACCGTCCGCTCGCCGGTACAGGGAATTGTTAAAAATATTAAGGTCAATACTATTGGTGGGGTTATTGCGCCCAATGGCGAATTGATGGAAATCGTGCCTGTAGACGGCCGTTTATTAATCGAAGCGCGGATCTCCCCTCGCGATATTGCTTTTATCCATCCCGACCAGCAGGCGCTGGTCAAAATTACCGCCTATGATTATGCCATCTATGGCGCACTTAACGGCGTGGTGGAAACCATATCGCCGGATACCACTCAGGATGAAGCTAAACCCGATATTTACTACTACCGGGTATTTATCCGTACTGATAATGATTACCTGGAGAATAAGAGCGGCAAGCGCTTTTTAATTGGCCCGGGGATGATCGCTACCGTTGATATTAAGACTGGTGAAAAAACGGTTATGGATTATCTGGTAAAACCATTTAATCGGGCCAAAGAAGCATTACGGGAGCGCTAATCAAAGTGCGAACATCTTGTCGGCTACGGGTTCTCCGCCGTTTGCGGTCCGGGAGATGTGCCGGGGCTGATACCCCGGCGCGGTATACGGGAATGACAGGTCGGATAAGGCGTCATACGCCACCCGACAATAATGTGGCGCAATCTCTAAAACGAGTTTGTTTGCAGTCTCTGATAATAATTTTTAAACATCCAACGCATTCTTGAATAAATGGAGAGGGAAAGATGGCGCTAAGTGACTTACTGCAACAAGCTTGCTTTCAGGCCAAAAAATTGAAATCCACCGTGTTGCCCTCTGACTATCCGGCATGGGTGATCTTCTTTAGCGTCAGCGATGGCAAAGAGCGGGCGCATATGCATATCGCCAGCGGAACCAGCTTCGATCTCGCCTGGCTGGCGGGGGCCAGAGCGCTGCAGGAGTGGCGTAAAAAGCAGGCCAATGAACCGCAGTGGCTGCGTATCGACGTTGTGGACAGCGTGGAAAAGCTCAGCTGGCACTCCCTCAATGAGAAATTCAGAGTCACCAAGCGCAACTATTTTCGCTTTGGACTCGCGTTTGACCCGCAGTTTAGCTGTGCGATGCTAGAGCAGGAAATCGCCGGCAACGCGCTGCTCTACGACGGCGACAATGGCGTCGTCGCGCCGAATAGCGTCAATTTGCAAAACTACGGCCAGCGGCGGTTTAAGCAGACGCTTAGCTGGCCGGAGGATCCGCAGCAGCCTCTGTGGCGTTTTAAAACCCAGGCGGTCTTCTGCGATCGCTTTGGCGTAAAAGTCATTGAACATGCCGGGAGGGGCTCCGGCTATCGCGCCATTGGGGAAAACTGGCAGGAAGCGTGCCTGGCTGAAGTGATTAAAAAAGGCAGCGATTATCTGGCCCGTCAGGTCAGGAAAGATGGGCTGTATCATTATGGCTGGTTCCCCTGTTTCGATCGCCCGGTCCGTTCCTATAACGCGCTGCGCCACGCCAGCTCGACCTATTCGCTGATCGAAGGCTGGGAAGCGACGCGCCAGCCGTCGGTTCGCCAGGCCATAGACCGGGCGATTGCGTATCTGGTAAGCACGCTGATTGAGGTGCGGACGTTGGATGATGGGCGCGAGGCAGCGTTCCTCTGCGACGTTGGCGAGGAGATCAAGCTTGGCGGTAATGCCGTCAGCATCCTGGCGCTGGTAAAATATACCGAAACGACCGGAGACCGGCAGTACCTGCCGCTGATGGCGCAGCTGGCGACCGGTATTGCCTGGATGCAGGATCCGCAAAGCGGCCAATTTGTTCATGTATTAAATAGCCACGATCTGTCGTTGAAGGCCAAATTCCGCATTATTTACTACGATGGCGAAGCGGCGTTTGCCTTGATGCGCCTGTACGGCCTGACCAAAGAGCCGTTGTGGCTGGACGTGGTGGAAAAAGCCTTCGCCTATTTCATTCAAAACAAACACTGGCAGCATCACGACCACTGGCTGAGCTACTGCGTAAATGAATTAACCCGCTTCCGCCCGGAGGAGAAGTACTTTCGTTTTGGTCTCAATAATGTGCGCGATCATCTTGATTTCGTACTGCATCGTGTGACGACCTATCCCACGCTGCTGGAGCTAATGATGGCGGCGTCGGAAATGGTCACCCGGCTGGGCGCCTCGCCCGAGCACCGCCACCTGCTGGATGATTTTGACCAGCAAAAATTCTGGCAGGCGCTGGAAACCCGCGCCCGCTATTTGCTGAACGGCTTCTTCTGGCCCGAGCTGGCGATGTTCTTTAAAAATCCCGCGCGGATCGTTAACAGCTTCTTTATACGCCACCACAGCTACCGCGTACGTATCGATGACGTCGAACACTATCTCTCCGGCTTTATCGCCTATCAGAAATACCACTTAGCGGCAAAAAAGCCGTCGCTCCAGCAGGACAACGCGCCGTCGTCGATTGATGCGACGCCCGTTTTTCTGCTGGAGACGCTACGCGATGTCGGTAACGGTATCGAGGTGGCCGCCATGCGTCGGGCGAAGCTGTTCACCGAACATCTGCGCGCCGTACCCTGGCTGATTACCGCGGCGTGGAATCCCGAATTATCCGCGGTGGTCAAGGCGCTGAAGGCGCGGGGGGCGCTGCCCAAAGAGGTACCGGTTTATAACCTTTACCAGTGGTTAAGCGACTGCCTGGAGATGAACGCGATTGCGACACTGGAGCCGCTGGTGGGGAGTATTGAACTCAGGCATGTCGTCAATCCCGACGCGGACCTGCCGGTGGGAAAACAGAACTTCCTGCTACGCCCGCAGGGGAAAATTATCGAAGATTATATCGATAGCGCCGGCAATATTCTGCTGCGTAAAAGCTTTGATGAGAAGAAAGGCAACCTGCGGCTCAGCGCTCTGGAAATTGCCCTCGCCGGGGGCGACGTCAAACGCTTTACTCTGGAGGAGGACTTTTTTTCGTGGATGCTGGAAACCATGCTGGCGGGGAAAGGGCGTTGGCACTTTATCGTGGATAAAAATAAAACGTGGAAAAACTTCGTCTGTTCACGGCCAGCTCAGCGTATGGCCTGCTCATTAAGCGCCATTATTCACTCCCATCATCAGCTCTCTAACGGCGCGCTGAAAAGCTCATATCGACACCTCCTGGAGCAGCCGGATCTCGTCGACCAGTTGATTATCCTCACCGATGAGCAGTGGCAGGATTTGCAGCAGGAGGGATTCCCGGCTACGCAGATGGCGGTGATCCCCAACCATCTCGATAACGGCAATATTCCGGCAAACCCGCAGAAAGTGCCGTCACAAACGGTTATCTACCTCGCGCGTTACTCGGAGGAGAAGCAGCACGCCTTACTGCTGAGCGCCTTTCGTAAAGTGCTGGCGGTTATCCCCGATGCGCAGCTGCACACTTATGGCGTAGGGCCGCTGCGGCGCAGCCTGAGCGCGCAGGTGGCGGAGTGGGGGCTGGCGCAGGCGATCCATATCAATGGCTTCACGTCCGACATCGCCCAGGCGCATAAAACGGCCTGCTGTACCGTGCTTTGTTCGACTCAGGAAGGGCAGTCTATTTCCGCCGTGGAGGCGATGGCCTACGGTACCCCGCTGATTAGCTTTGCTATCAAATACGGTCCGCGCGACATCCTGCAGGACAGGCAGGCGGGGATGCTGGTTCCCTGCGGCGATGAAGAAGCTCTGGCGGCGGCGTTGATCAAGGTTATCGCGGACAAAACGCTACAGCAAAGTATGCGGCAGGCCGCGCTGCGCAACGCTCAACGCTATTATGCCAGCGCCATCGCCGAACATTGGGCGGCGTGGCTGCAGGCCAGCGAGCGGCTGATGGCAGCGCAGGCGAAGGCGGATTTCGGCCTGGCCAGCAAGAGTCCACAGGCGGCTAGCGTTGGGTAACCGTCCGTGTCCGTTTCCCCCGCGCTCGCCGTAGGAGAGGCCATGAGGCGAGTCGTCGCGCTGCTGCTGGCCTGCGGCGGCTGTGCGCCGCTGCTGGCCCGTGACGTGGTGCAGGTTGCCCGCTGCGTGCCAGGATCGCTGCTGCACAATCATCATCTGGAAAAAGCGCACGTTGTCGATGAGTTTCATATTTATTACAGCCTGCAGGGTAAGGACGCCCTGCAATATCCGCAGGATAGTACCGGCGATGGCGTGCCGGATGTCGTGAAAGACATCGCGAGCCAGCTTCAGGCTGCAAAATATCTTTACACCTCGCTGCTGGGTCTACGACCGCCGCTGCAGCAGAAAATTTATACCCAGGCCCGACAAATTAATATCTACCTGCTGACGCTTCCTAAAGGTCACGGCCTGGCCTTTGACCGCGTGGCGGCGGAAACCATGAACGATGGCGCGACGCTCCCCTGCGGTTTAAAAATTGTCCTCAATGCGGCCCGGCGGCCGGCGCGCAACGTTACGCCCGCCCATGAATTGTTCCATTTGTATCAGTACGGCTACGCGGTTTTTAAACAGAAATGGTATCTGGAAGGCATGGCGCGCTGGATGGAAAATGCATTCAGGCCCGCGGAGCAAAGCATCTTGCCGTTAGCCGCCCCGCCCGTTTGCGAAAATTATTTCTCGCGCGGCTACGGCGCGGCAAGCTTTTGGGCCAGCTACGCGCAGCAGTCGTTTGCCGCCACCATATTGCCGGACCACGCGCTGGCGTATCGCTACATCGACGGTAGCCCGGTGTTTAAAATTCAGGTTTTACCGGGTGGGGCGATGCTCGCGCCTTTTTTTCAACAGCTTGCGCTTAATAGCGAGGGCATTTCACGTGAGATGAAGCTGGCTAATACCCGCTGGAGTGAAAAACAGCAGCGTGACGGACGGTTTAATAACCAGATATGCCAGGCGCTGGCAGCGACTGCAAAATGATAGGGGAATAAAAAACCCGCAGCGCGGGTTTTAGGTTAGTTGCGCAATCGCGGCGCCTGCAGCTGCTGGCGTATGGTTCTCGCCAGCTCGTCCAGAGACGGTTGCTCCGGATGCTCATCGCTGGGCTCGCTGCTTAGCTGCGCTTCTGCAAGATAAGTGTGAATCGGCTGGCCATCGTCATCTTCCATCACCACGTGATACCAGGGCGCAAGACGCAAATCGTCGTTAGCGGCGATTTCGTCCACTTCCGGCTCCGTGAGCGAATATTCTGGATCGACATCGACGATTACGCCCAGGTAGCCCAGAAGCGTGTGGCGAACTTGTTGGCCGATACCGAATTTGCTGGCTATCATAAGCACCTCCCGGGTTACATGATTACCTGCTATATGCGGGCCGATTCTCCATTTTCAAGTTACATAATGCGACAAGCAAACCCTTTCAGATACAGCCCTTCCGGATAGGTTGCAATCACCGGGTGATCGGCAGCCTGACGGAACTGTTCTATAAATTGTACATCACGTCCGGCATCCAGGGCGGCATCGGCGATGATTTTCTGAAATAAATCGGTGGTCATCAGGCCGGAGCAGGAGAAGGTCAACAGAATGCCGCCGGGGTTCAGGAGCTGGATCGCCAGCATATTGATATCTTTATAGCCGCGGCAGGCACCCATCAGCTGGCTTTTGTTTTCGACAAACTTTGGCGGGTCCATCACGATGACATCAAACTTTTCGCCTGAATCGCGATATTTACGCAGCAGCTTGAACACATCGTCACGGACGAATTCCGCTTTCGATAAATCCAGCTTATTCAGCTCAACGTTCTGTCTGGCGACGTCCAGCGCTTCCTGCGACGTATCGACGCTGACAACCTGACGGCAGCCGCCCATCAGCGCAGAGATGGCAAAACCGCCGGTGTAGGAGAAGCAGTTCAGCACACGTTTATCCGCAACATAGCGACGCGTCGCCAGGCGGCTGTCGCGCTGGTCAAGGTAATAGCCGGTTTTGTGGCCGCCCTGAATGTCGACCAGCAGCTGCATACCGTGCTCGGTAATCGGCAGCAGGGCAGGCGGCAGTTCACCGACCACCGGCCCCTGCGCCAGCTCCAGGCCCTCTTTTTTACGTACCGCGACATCGCTACGATCGTAGATGGCGCAGTTCGGGAACAGCGTTTGCAGCGCGCTGACAATTGACGCGCGCTGATATTCAGCGCCGGCGCTCAGCAGCTGCAGCACAAAAAAGTCGCCAAAACGATCGATGGTAACGCCCGGCAGGCCGTCGGATTCTCCGGCAATCAGGCGGTAGCTATCGAGCCCGTCGCGGGCCGCCAGCCACTCGCGCCAGGTGTGCGCCTGCTGCAGGCGACGCTCGAAAAAGGCGTTATCAATGGCTTCCGTGCGATCGAAGCTCCAGACGCGGGCGCGGATCTGCGACGAAGGCGAATAGGCGCCGCGGGCCAGCCATTTTCCCTGTGCATCCACAATATCGATGGTTTCACCTGAACGGGCTTTACCTTCCATCCGGGCGACGGCGCCGGAGAAAATCCACGGATGGCGACGCAGCAGGGATTTCTCGCGTCCTTTGGTTAACACTAAGCGGGGGAAAATGGAGTCTGTCATGGAGCTACCTTTAAGCAACGGGAATATCGGCACCGAAAAATGGCGCGTAGATTAGCACAAGTGGTTGTGGCAAGCACCATTCCACCGCTATCGGCAGGTGAGCGTTTCGGCACAAAATGCAGGCGCTTTGGCACAATAAAAATCTCGCCGCGATCTTACAGTATTTCCTCAATCGACGGAGGAAAATACGATGAAAACAGGATTGAAATGGGCTGTCGCAATAATGGTTATTATGAGCGGAACGGCGAATGCCGCAGCGTTTAGCGTCAGCAGCGTAGATATGCGCGATGGCGGGTCTCTGGCGCAGAAACACTGGTTTGGCGGCTTTGGCTGCACCGGCGGCAATGTATCACCGCAGATCGCCTGGCAAAATGCCCCGGCGGGTACCCGTAGTTTCGCGGTGACCGCTTATGACCCGGATGCGCCGACCGGGAGCGGCTGGTGGCACTGGACGGTGGTGAATATTGCCCAACAGGTGACAAGTTTAGCCGCTGGCGCCGGAGACAAAAATAACGCTAAACTGCCTGCCGGGGCGGTACAGGGGCGCAATGACTTTGGCTATGCGGGTTTTGGCGGCGCGTGCCCGCCGGCCGGAGATAAACCTCATCGCTACCGCTTTACGGTCTGGGCGCTTGATACCCCGACGCTGCCCATTGATAGCGCGGCCAGCGGGGCGTTAGTCGGATTTATGTTACACAGCCACGCCATCGCCAGCGCGCAGTTAACGGCGCTGGCCGTAAGATAACAAAAAGGGCGGCATGATGCGGAATATCAATTTTCACCATAATGCGCTAACGGCGGCGGAAATTACCACCCGCCGTCTATGCAAACTGCACCGCGTCACGCTGTTCTCGCCCGCGATCTGCCGGGTAAACCGCGGCAGTAAGGTCATTGTGCAGGGAGCCAGCGAGATGCTGGCAACGCCGCAGCAGCTGATCATTTTGCCCGCCGAGGTGGAACTGGAGGTCATAAATCAGCCGGAAAACGGGCTGTTTTGCTCCGATCTGCTGTCACTAACGCCCGAGCTGTTGGCCGATTTTAAGCATCGCTATATGAGCGAACCGCAGGTCGGTCGTTTGACTTCGCTTTGCGCGCCGCTGGCGCCGGAACTGTCGTTTATGTGGCAGAGCGTTCTGCAGGCGGTGCGGGAAGGGCTTTCGGCGGAGTTACAGCATCATCAGGCGATGGGGTTGCTGCTGGCGTTGTATCAGGCCGGATACGCCGGACCGCTGCTTAATGAACGGCGCGACGACATAACCGGTCAGGTCAGACAGATTATTATGCTGTCGCCTGCCGAAGCGTGGAGCGTGGCGAAAGTCGCAAAAATGCTGTTTCTTGGCGAATCGACGCTGCGCCGCCGTTTGCAGCAGGAGTCCCGGAGCTTTCGCCAGATCGTGGAAGAGGTGCGGATGGCCTACGCGCTGGGGCAATTACAGTCGACGTCGCGGCCCATTGGCGACATTGCGCAAAGCAGCGGCTATCTGTCAGGCTCGCGCTTTACCGCCCGTTTTCGTCAGCACTATGGGTTATTACCAAAGCATGTACGCTGAAAGAATTTGCTATCCTCTGTCATTGAGTCAATGTCCGGAAAGGAGAGAAAACATGGCAACGGTTTGCACGATGGCGTGGGTATACGGTTCCGTTCAGGGCGTCGGATTTCGCTATTCTACCCAGCGCGAGGCGCTACAGCTTGGGCTAACGGGATACGCGCGCAACCTCGACGACGGCGGCGTGGAGGTGCTTGCCTGCGGAGAGCCGGAGCAGGTGGAGAAACTTATCGCCTGGCTGAAAGCCGGTGGGCCGCGCAGCGCGCGGGTGGACAGGGTTCTGACCGAGCCGCATCAGCCCACCAGAGAGTGGCAGAAATTCGCCATTTTGTATTAGATACACTTTACCGGTTTAGGCAGACCGGCGATTTTTGTCGCCTGCTTAGCCGGGCCTTTGGGAAACAGGCGGTAAAGATAGCGGCTGTTGCCTTTCTCTTCGCCAAACTTATTCGCCATGGCTTTCACCAGCATGCGTATTGCCGGTGAGGTGTTGAATTCCAGATAAAAATCGCGCACGAAGCGCACGACTTCCCAGTGTTCAACGGACAGGGCGATGCCCTCCTGTTCAGCAATAACGGTCGCCATCGCCTCGCTCCACAGGGTCGTATCCTTCAGATAGCCTTCGCTATCGGTCTCTATTTCGTTGCCTTCAAAGATAAACATGATTCTTCACATACCGCTGAAAATGGCGGCAGTGTAGCAAAAAATAAGGCCCCGCATAAGCGGGGCCTGAGTAGAGCCGGGGAGAGGATTAGTCTCTGCTGGCGAAGCCAAGGATGCTCAGCAGGCTGACGAAGATGTTGTACAGCGAGACGTACAGGCTTACGGTCGCGCGGATGTAGTTGGTTTCACCGCCGCGGATGATGTTGCTGGTCTCAAACAGGATGGCGCCTGAAGAAATCAGGATAAACACCGCGCTGATCGCCAGATGCAGAGCCGGCAGCTGCAGGAAAATATTGGCAACCATACCGATAAGCACCACAACCACGCCCGCCATCAGCATGCCGCCGAGGAAGGACATATCTTTACGGGTCGTCAGCACGTAGGCCGAGCAGCAGAAAAACACCAGCGCGGTTCCGCCCAGCGCCAGGCCAATCAGATCGCCCATGCCCGCAGACAGGTAGGCATTGAGCATCGGCCCCAGGATATAGCCAAGGAAGCCGGTAAAGGCAAACGCGGAAATAATGCCGGTAGGTTTATTTGCCGTTTTATAGGTCAGGAACATCAGGCCATACATGCCGACCAGCGTCAGAATCAGACCCGGCGAAGGCAGCATCAGTACCGTGCTGGCCGTCGCTGTAATGGCGGAAAATGCCAGCGTCAGGCTAAGCAAAAAATAGGTGTTCCGCAGAACTTTATGCGTGCTAAGCAGCGATGAACGGTCACGCGACGATGTAATTATACGATCCATGAGTCACTCTCTTATGACAGATGTAATTAATAATGAAGCATAAAAAAAACGAGGCCGAAGCCCTAATGCTTTTACCCATCTTTACTCAAAGTAAACGGGCTGGATTCAGCATTTTATTCCAGTAAAAGACGAATAAGCAGAATTTTTATTCATTTGCTTTCTGTGGCCAGATCGAAATCTGATAACTAACTGAAAAATATTGCGTTATAGCCATTCTGCGACTAACTCTGGAGAGGGTACAAACGAATCGTAACAAAGGCAAGGGATATGAAATCACAAAAATATAATCACATCACGCGGGTACTGCTGGCTGTCGGTCTGTTCTCAATCACTCTCCCGGCGCTGGCCGCGCAGGTGCCGCCGGGAACGGTGCTGGCAGAGAAGCAGGAGCTGGTCAGAAATAACGGCAGCGAGCCGTCGTCGCTGGATCCGCATAAAGTCGAAAGCGACGTTGAAAACAATATCATTAGCGATCTTTTCGAAGGGCTGGTCAGCGTTTCGCCGGCAGGCGACATTCAGCCCCGGCTGGCGGAGAAGTGGGAGAATAAAGATAACACCGTCTGGACCTTCCACCTGCGTCCAGGTGCGACCTGGTCTGACGGGACGGCGATTACGGCGCAGGATATCGTCTGGAGCTGGCAGCGTCTGGTGTCGCCGCTCACGGCGTCCCCTTACGCGAGTTATCCCGGCAATATGCATATCGTCAACGGTGCGGAGATAGCGCGGGGGCAAAAAGCGCCCGAGACGCTGGGCGTCAGAGCGGTTGATGATGCGACCTTTGAGGTGACCTTAACCCAGCCGAATGCGGCGTTTTTGGCCATGCTGGCGCACCCGTCTCTGGTTCCGCTCGATAAAGTCCTCATTTCGCGCTACGGCGACAAGTGGACCAAACCGGAACATATGGTAACCAGCGGGCCCTACAAGCTGTCGCAGTGGGTGGTGAACGAGCGTATCGTCGCAGAGCGCAATCCGCGTTACTGGGATAACGCGCATACCGTCATCAATAAGGTGACCTATCTGCCGATAAGCTCTGAAGCCGCCGATATCAACCGTTACAAAGCGGGGGAGATCGACATCGTCTATACCGTGCCGATTAACCAGTTCGCCCAGCTTAAGAAAACTCTGGGTGAACAGCTGAATGTTTCGCCGCAGCTGGCGACCTACTATTACCAGTTCAATACGACCCGGCCGCCGTTTAATGACCCGCGCGTACGGCGGGCGCTGAATATGGCCCTCGATAAAGAGATTATCGCGGAGAAGGTACTGGGGCAGGGGCAGCGTCCTGCCTGGCTTGTCAGCCAGCCTGATATCGGTGGGGTGAAGCTGCACAATCCCGAATATGCCAGCTGGTCGCGCGATAAACGTATCGCCGAGGCGAAAAAACTGTTGAGCGAGGCCGGGTATAACGAGACTCATCCGCTGGTATTTAATTTGCTCTATAACACTTCGGAATCGCACCAGCGAATTGCCATCGCCGCCAGCTCAATGTGGAAAAAGAATCTTGGCGTCGAGGCGAAGCTGCAAAATCAGGAGTGGAAGACCATGCTCGACACCATGCACACGCATAATTTTGACGCCGTGCGCTACGCGTGGATTGCCGACTATGACGATGCCGCGACTTTTCTCAATACCTTCCGTACCGGCGATAGTGAAAATACCACTCAGTACAGTAATCCAGCCTACGATGAGGCGTTGCGCAATGCGGCAAAAGCGTCTGATACCGCGGCGCGGGGTCAGTTCTACCAGCAGGCGGAGGATTTACTAGGTCAGGATGTCCCGGCTATTCCGGTCTATCACTATGTGCGTACCCATCTGGTGAAACCATGGGTCGGGGGTTTTACGCCGGATAAACTGGGGTATTACTACACCAAAGATATGTACATCAAAAAACATTAGGTCGGCGCGGGTAGTTTGCGCTGAATTTCTGCGCAAACTGCCTGAATTTCAGACGAATAACACGTTTTTGCTTATTTTTAAGCCGATTGAACAAATTGATGCTTTACAGCCTCAACAGAGGTGTTTATAGTGCGCCCCATACCGGAAGCGTGGCCGAGCGGTTGAAGGCACCGGTCTTGAAAACCGGCGACCCGAAAGGGTTCTAGAGTTCGAATCTCTACGCTTCCGCCAAACAAAACAAGGGGTTACCGAAAGGTAACCCCTTGTTGCTTTGGGGTGTTGGAATACTGTTGGAATATTCTGCGGTTCCAGCCCATAAAAAAACCCGCCGAAGCGGGTTTTTTTATACCTGTTTTACTGCAATGGGTGCCCATCTGAGAGATGAGCTTCATTTCGCTGATTCATTCCCTGTTTTAGGGCATCAGCAACAGAGTCGGTCACGACTTCCTCTGCTCCCATCGCATACCTCAGACGTAGAGCGCCGCCTTGCCGATAGATGAAAACAAATGCATCTTGTGAACCACAACGGCTTTTGCGGCTTCCATTGGCCTGATAAATAAGCTGTTAGGTTCGTGGCTGCCTGATTTCAGCTCTTCTTCCAGAGCAACAAAGAATGCTTTTTTCATGTCGCTGGAAATATTGATTTTTCCGACCCCGTGCTGGATAGACTCGGCGACTTCTTCATCCTTATTTCCCGATCCGCCATGAAGAACCAGCGGGATGGTTAACCGCTGTTTAATGGATTTCAGCCTTTCGATATCCAGTTTTGGCTGCATTCCTGCAGGATATAAGCCATGCGATGTACCAATCGCGACCGCCAGCGTATCGACCCCGGTCTCGTTGACAAATTGCTCAGCCTGCTGCGGATCGGTATACAGTATTTCGCCATGCCCGCCTTCGCCGCTGCCTTGTGCCACGCCGATGGTACCCAGTTCAGCTTCAACGGAAACACCTGCAGCATGAGCGACTTCCGTCACGCGGCGTGTGATAGCGATATTGTCTTCCAGCGGGTGCGCTGAAGCATCAATCATCACTGAGGTATAGCCGGTGCGAATCGCCCGCATAACCTGCTCCAGAGTCTGCCCATGATCCAGGTGAATGACGACCGGTACCGTTGCTTTGATAGCCAGTTCACGAAGATAGAAAATAAAATCATCGCCGGTGAAATCATGTTCATCAGGATGAATTTCAAGAATAACCGGCGAACGCAGCTTTTCTGCAACCTCAATAACCGCTCTGGCGAATTCGGCAGAAGCAATATTAAAAGCGCCAATACCAAATTTATGTTGCTGAGCTACAGATAATAAATCTTTCATATTCATAAGCATGACTACATCTCCTGTACAGTTTCAGGGCTGTCTTTTTTAATAAAACGCAGAATAATCGCGGTGAGTAACGCGCCGGCGGCGATGGCGACGATATATCCCACAACGTGGGTGATCACATTGGGAATAAACATGACGAATATGCCGCCGTGTGGGGCTCTGGAGGCACATCCCAGAGCCATGGAGAGCGCGCCTGCCAGCCCGGAGCCGGCGACGATAGCGGGAATAACGCGTAGCGGATCGGCTACGGCATAAGGGATAGCGCCTTCAGTGATAAACGACAGGCCGAGAACATAGGTGACTTTGCCGGTGTCCCTCTCCTGACGGGAGAATTTCCGCCCGAACAGCGTGGTGGCGAGTGCAATACCCAACGGCGGTACCATTCCTGCCGCCATACAGGCCGCGATAGGTTCGTAGATCCCTGTCGACATCAAGCCAATTGCAAACATACAGACAGTCTTGTTAAGGGGACCGCCCATATCAAACGCCACCATCATGCCTATCAAAAGGCCCATAATTGCTGCGTGGGTATTGCCCAGGTTTTCGAGGAACGCTGTCAGCGAGTCGAGAAGAAACTTAATCGGTTCGCCAATCACCAGCACCATTAACGCCCCGGTAATAAAAACGCTCAGCAATGGCACGATTAAAATAGGCTTCAGGCCCGCTATCGATTTAGGAAGGTTGATATATTTGACGATGAGCAGCGTGGCGTATCCGGCCAGAAAACCCGCCAGCAAAGCCCCCAAAAAACCTGACCCTGTCTGAATGGCCATCATGCCGCCGACCGCGCCCGACACTATCCCCATATTGCCGCTAATCGATTTACTGATTCCGAGCGAGAGAACGGGTAGCATCAGCGCAAAGGCCGCACCACCGCCAATGTCAGAGAGCATTTTCGCCAGCGGGTTAAAATTTTCATCTCCCGGCGTTGCCGCAGTAATACCAAATGAGAAGCTCAGCGCGATTAAAATACCGCCGGCAACGACGAACGGGATCATCAGGTTAACGCCGGTGATAAGATGAATATAAATTTGAGACACCAGTGATTTATCTTTATCTTTTTTCGGCGATTCCTGAGCATCGTCTGCCGCCAGGTGTCGTTGTGGCTGTAATTTACCGGTGACAATCTCGTCCAGTAATCCTGCAGCATCCTTTGCGGCGCGAGTCACCGAGACGCGGATTATATTTTTGTTATGGAAACGAGAGAGATCGATGACCTTATCCGCGGCAATTAAAACAATATCTGCTTGTTGAATATCCTCCTCGGTAAAAATATATTCACTGTCTACGGCGCCATGCGTTTCAACGAGTAAAGGGATGCCTTTTTTAAGGGCGTTCTTTTTAAGATTGGCTTCTGCAAGGTAAGTATGTGCAACGCCTGTTGGACAGGCGGTAATGGCAATTATTTTCATATTATTCTCCTTATGAGGATACTAGTCTCCGGTATTGTTAATAATTAAGCGGTAGAGTTCCTCTGGCGAACTGGCATTAATTAGCTTTTCAACAACCTCATCGTCACCCAGGGCGATAGATATACGAGCGAGAACTTTTATATGTCCCGCTCCGCTGTCGGCTTCTTTTACCGCAAAAAGAATAACCAGCTTAACATCTGAACCATCCATGGTTTCCCAGTCGACATTATCCTTCAGTTTTGCGACGGCTATCCTTGTTTCATTGACCCAACAGGATTTGCCATGAGGAATGGCTATTTGGTTTTCAAAACCAGTCGATCCCAGGGCTTCACGAGCCAGGACATCTTTAATAAAACCTTGTTTATTATTAATGACGCCTTCATCGCACAGCGCCTGAGTCAACTGCTCGATGACGTCGATTTTACTTTTTGCCTGCATCTCAGTAATAACGCAGGCCTTACTTAACAGATCGCTGATTACTATTTTATTTAACATATTCACTCTCCTGAGTCTGGCGTTTGCTGAATAAGGCTTCGGTCACCCGAATGATGTCTTTCGCAGAAAATAGTGCGGAAACATAGGCAACAGGGATCATCATTTCCTCTATTCGGATGGTGGATATGATTAGGTCGCACTTCTTTTCAGCTAACGTTTCCTTTAATCGACTGCCGGAAACAATGTCGATAATCTCCCAGTCGGGGAAGGCTTTGGTAATCCGGCTGTACAGGAGCTGAGATGTACCGACTCCGCTTGAACAGACAAGGATGATTTTCTTATTTTCTTTAATCTTTTCGATTGCCGCCTGGATGTATACCGTTAAATAGGCGACTTCATCCTCAGAGGGGGGATCGTGTTTACTGTAATTATTGATTTGCATAGTTGCGTTTCTGACCGCTAAAAATACAGGAGAAAGTTCTTTTTTAATCTCATCCAGCAAAGGGTTATGAATAATGATGCGGAAAGCCAGACGGTTCAACATCGGCTTAATATGCATAACCAGAGCGTTCAAGAGCGGCTGATCGGAGATTAAATCACATTTAAGCAGCTGCGAAAGTAGGCTGGTTAACTTAATGGCATAATGTAACGCTTCCTGGTCCTGCACTCCTCTGTCAGGATGGACGGCATGAACGGGATGCTTGCCGGATGAAACAAGATATTGATAAATATAATTAATCTCGATTTGCGGGAACCTGAGCGTATATTTCTGCTCAAGCCATGCGATAGCTTTTTCAGCAATCTGCCATTCCTTGTTGTCATGCACTGGCGCAGCTTCATCAGCCGGGCAAACGATTCTCTTCTCCAGACGTCTGATGGTGACCAGTAAATGTGAAAACAGATTGGTATAGTAGGGCTCGCTAATGGCGCAGGTTAATTCATCCTCGATAAATGCAATCAAATTGATACAGTTGGCCACGTTGTCTTTACCAAATTCTTTGATAAGTTGTACGCGAGAGAACCTATCGATTCTGCTATCGGTCATGTGATAGTTACATAAAACGCTATGAGTAATGATCTCCTTAAGCGCCATGCGGATGTCATAGTCATTACCGTCAATAAACGTACCGGTATGGTTTTTTATCATTCTAAGGGAGAAACACTCTAGCCATTTTTCAATTTTAATTAGGTCTTCCACAATGGAAGAGCGACTGATGAAGTATTTCTCAGCTAAAAAGCTGATAGATAATGGCGTGGGAGAATGCGTCAGCAAATCGGTCGCAATGCCCACCAGCCGCTTGTTTTTAAGTATGTTTACAACCTGCGCATCCCCGGAGATAAGGGGGAGGGGAACAACGTCGTTCGCCTCAAGCTTCAGGCCCAGACCGGGTTTACTGAGTACAGAATGACCTTTATCAGTGAAATAAAGGTTAATAGCTTCAACATCTCGTCTGAGCGTACTGACTGAAATATTGAGTATTTTTGCCGCCCGGGAGGTGGCCAGCCAGCCACTTTCCTGCGTTAAATGATTGATTAATGATATTTGTCTTTTACTGAGCACTTTCATTATCCGCTCCTACAAAGATAAGTTGGCGCCTTAATGACGTTAGTTATAGCGGCTGGCATGACAAAGGGAAATACCAGGAGATGAACATATGTAAACCATCATAATGAACAGCAGGCAACAAGGCAGATACATCATTATACGTGGAGATATGTAAGAAATTGTCCCTGATGGAAAAGAATATAATATCTGAATAACACGCTGTGGGGATGATATGATTAGAATGTTCTATTTGTTAATTCTTTATGTTGATCTTTTACAAAAAGAGCGCAAACCTCAATGAAGCTAAAACTAAAGCTATTATTAACATTGATAAAGTGATCCCGGGGGGATTTTGCGGTTTTAAATAAAACGACAGCGATCGCTACAGAAAATATCACCACCACGGTACTATGAATCTCAGTTAAATCTAAAGCATAAAAGGAAGGGGATATGGCAACAATAAAGGATGTTGCACAACTTGCGGGGGTTTCAACCGCGACGGTTTCGCGCGTTATTAATCAAACCGCCTGGGTTGAACCGGTAACGCGTGAGCGTGTTGAAAAAGCGATGCGTGAACTGAATTATCATCGCAATGCCGCGGCGCTGGCGCTGGCGAAACGCAGCGGCGATATGCTCGGGTTATTGACCGGCAACCTTGCCGATCCCTTTTTCGCTCGCCTCGCCCGCGGCGTCGAGGAGGTCTCACGGCAGGAACAATTCCGCTTGATGGTGTGCAGCGGCGGACATGATGAAGGGATGGAAAAAGCCGGGCTGGATTTTCTAATCAACCAGGGCTGTGAGGCGATCGTGGTCCATGCGAGCAGATTGGCGGAAAAGGAGTTGCTACGTTATGCCGCCCATTTCCCCGCGATGGTGGTGGTAAATCGCTATATTGCCGGGATGGCCAATCGCTGCGTCTGGCTGGAGAACTGCGAGGCCTCAAAAAAGGCAACGCTGCATTTACTTGAGCAGGGGCACCGCTGTATTGCCTGCGTAACGAGCGACTTACCGATAATCGATCGCCGCGAGCGGCTGGAAGGCTATCGTCAGGCGCTAGCGGAATACGGCATTACTCCGGACAGGAGCTGGGTGATAAGCGTTCCTTTTAACGAAGAAGGCGGCGAACGCGCGGCGCATCAGCTTCTTAACTGCGGGATCCCTTTTACCGCGGCGGTAACCTTTAATGATGTGATGGCGGCCGGCATCATGCGTATCCTGCATCTGAAAGGCATTACGCTACCGCAGCAGCTTTCAATAGTCGGGTTCGATGATGTGGTGATGGCGCGTTATCTCTATCCGGCGCTGACAACAATGCATTACCCGGTTGAGCGAATGGCGCGTTGCGCTTCGCAGCTGGCGATCCAACTCTTTAAAGGCGCCACCCAGCAGCCCTGCGTCAATAGCTTCGCTGCGGAGCTGGTGGTCCGCGATTCCGTTCTTCCTCCCGGGAGCGGTAGTTAAATCGTCAAGCCTCACAAGTGTGATCGGCTTCAAATTTAATAGTCTCATGTAATCGCTTACATGAAGGCGAACGGAGGATCACAGTCAGGCAAAAGGGGGGGCAGTTACCCTTGAACGACCTTACAGACTGGAGTTCTAGCTATGAATGCCTCTCAAAAGCAGAAAAAAACGCTCTCATTTGGCCTGGCCACCGTCCCTATTTTAGCCATGCTAATGCTGTTAATTATTGGCTACGGCATCATGGGGTTGCGAATCGAACCGCTACTGCTCTGTTCCGCTGCCGTAGCCGCCGTATTAGCCTTATGGCAGGGCTTTACGTGGGAAGAGATCATTAGTTCGGTCGTGGATAAACTGGCGAAAGCGATGCCAGTCATTATGATCCTCATCTGCGTTGGCGCTTTAATTGGCACCTGGATGTTCAGCGGCACCATTCCTTATATGGTGTATTGGGGGCTTAAATTAATCAGTCCTGAGTATATTCTTATTGCCGCATTCTTTTTGACCAGCGTCGTCTCGGTGTGTACCGGAACATCATGGGGATCGGCGGGAACGGTGGGGGTGGCGCTGATGGGGGTCGCGGCCGGGCTGGACGTCTCCCTGGCGGCGGCTGCCGGGGCGGTGGTATCCGGGGCTTACTTCGGCGATAAAATTTCACCGCTGTCTGACTCCACCAACTTCGCTGCCATTGTCGCCGATACCACGCTCTTCGAGCATATTCAGCACTTACTATGGACCACAATCCCCAGCTTTCTGCTTGCCGCGGCGGTATATCTTATCGCCGGTCACAGCAATATGCTGGGCGAGGTCGCAACGCCGCAGCGGGTCACCGATATTGTCAATGCGCTGGAGTCGCTGTACCGCTTTAATATCGTTTTGATTTTACCGCCCGTCATTGTTCTGTGGGGAGCGGTTCGCAAAAAACCGGTCATTCCTTTAATGCTGGGTGCCTGCGTGTTAGCCCTGATTCTCGGCGTCGTGATGCAGGGGCTTAGCCTTAAGCAGGGGCTGGATGCCTTTATTGACGGTTTCAACATCTCCATGTTCTCGCAGGGGAGCGAAGGCATCATTGCTGATGTGCCGCGACTGCTCAACCGTGGCGGTATGTTCTCTATGATGAGCACCATTCTGCTGGTATTTTGCGCTTTCTCCTTTGCCGGCGCTTTAACCTTAACGGGGGCGCTCAACATTATTATCAACCGCCTATTGACGGTTATTCACAGCGTCGGTCAGCTCATCGCCGCCACCATTGGCACCACTATTCTGGTAACTGGCGCAACGAGCGATGGAAAACTGGCTCTTCTGGTACCCGCTGAATTATTCAAAGATGCCTACCGGCGTATGGGGCTGGATACCAAAAATCTTTCTCGAACCATCGAAGATGCGGGCACCGTTATTGAGCCTTTATTACCCTGGACCTCTGCCGGGGTCTATATGGCAACGACGCTGGGAGTGAGCACCCTGGATTTACTGCCCTGGGCGGTTCAGTGCTATGCCGCCATCTTCTTTGCCTTATTTTTCGGCTTTACCGGAATCGGTATCGCGAAAACCTCCCCAGCCGCAGAAAATGCAACGAATATGCTGGCCACAGAACAGGAAGGGAAGCCAGATGGACTTTAATAAAATAATTGATCGTCACCATACCGGATCGCTGAAATGGGATTTTATGACGCGCTATTTTGGTGAAGAAGCCACTGAACTGTTGCCGATGTGGGTTTCCGATTTTGACTTTAGCTGCCCGCCGGACGTTCAGAAAGCCTTAGTTCAGCGTATTGAACACGGTATTTTTGGTTACAGCGAACGACCGCATACCTACTACGACGCATTAATCTCATGGTTCTTAACGCGGCATCAGCTGGCTATAAAACCAGAGTGGATATGCAGTATTGAAGGGGTGGTTCCCGGATTATCCCTCCTCGTGCAGATGCTGAGCCACCCCGGTGAAGGGGTGGTGGTTCAGGGACCCTATTATGGATCTTTTGCCAAAATTATTTCGCTCAACGGTAGACGCCTGCTGGATAATCCGCTGTATGAGGAGCCTAACCAGGGCTACAGAATGGATCTCGATCATCTGGAAAGGCTGTTTCGTACAGAGCGCCCGCCGCTAATGATCCTCTGTAATCCGCATAATCCAACCGGTCGGTGTTGGTCAGCTCTGGAACTGAGCGAGTTGCTCCGGCTGTGTGAAGAGTATGATGTTATTTTAATTTCCGATGAAATCTGGGCCGATTTACTGCTTCCAGGGGAAGCATTTACCTCGGTCTTGCATTTAGAGGAGCGCTGGCATTCGCGCGTGATATCCGCCACCTCCGCCAGTAAAACGTTTGGTTTATCTACCCTACGCATTGCGAACTTTCTCATACCGTCGCCGGCGCTACGTGAACAATTTATGCGCCGTCTCGATGCTCATGGACTGGACGTCTTCAATGCGTTGTCCATTGAAGCGAGCACAGCTGCGTGGCAACACGGCGCTCCCTGGCTGGATGAGCTACTGCGCTATCTGGCAGAAAATCGACGGTGGTTTATTCAGCAGGTTGAGCAATATCTACCGTGGGCGCGCATCATCCCTGCTCAAGGGACGTATCTGCTATGGATAGACTGCAAACGGCTGGGACTGGACGATGAACAGCTGAAATGGCTCATGGTGGATGTTGCGGGTATTGCCCCCTCAATGGGAAACAGCTTTGGCGCAACCGGCAGCGGTTTTATCCGCCTTAATCTCGGGTGTCCGCGCGCGTACCTCGAAAAAGCGGTGGAGGGACTGAAACGCATTGCTTTTACAGCATAAATAACATTGCCTTCGGTGAGTCCGTCTAAGCGAAGTTCCTGTCGCCCGTTTTAATGCGCAGGTGCTGAGAGTCTGTCCTCCCCCTGTCAGGGTTAAAACGGTGCATTCCTGCTTACAAATGCACCGTTTCCTTTTTTGCGATCGAACAAATCGCGATGCCAATTAAAATTAACAGCGTGCTCAGTAAGTGATAGAGGTGCGGCCGGGTATGTAAAAACAGAATACTCAATATCCCGCCAGACAGCGGAATAAGGTGAGTGTAAATTTCACCGCGAGTCGCGCCAATGGCGGCGATGCCTTTGTTCCAGAACAAATAGGCCAGCCACGAGGGGAAGATAACCAGATACGCCAGGCCGGTGAGGAAAGAGATATCGTGGTACGCGGCGAACGAGGTGGCGGGGTGTCGCCATAGCCAGAAAATGACCACCGGAAGCAGAATCAGGGCGCCGATAAGTGAACTGACGGCGACGAAAGCGTTGGCGGGAATACGCCGATCTTTATTACGCAGCAGAGAGCAATAAACCGCCCAGCTTAGCGCAGACCCCATGGCCCACAGGTCGCCCTGGCTAAATCCTTTGAGTCCCTCGGCGTTGGTCAGATTGCCGTGCAGCAGAAGCAGCAGTACGCCTGCGGTGCTAAACGCAACGCCGCACCAGTTACGCGCTGAAACCCGGTCATGGAAAATCAGACGGTTAATCATCAGCACCATGCAGGGGGTCGCCGACATATAAATTGCGGCGTTTAGCGCGGAGGTGGTCTGCAGACCGATATAGAGGGTTAACGGGAAACTCACCTGCCCACACAGCGTTAAAATCAGCAGCGTCGTTGCATTTCCACGCAATAATCGCCAACTCTCGCGGATTTGACGTTGATAAAGCCCTACCAGCAGCATGGCGGTTAGCGCCCACCTTGCTTCCGTCATAACAATCGGATCTGCGCCCTGAACGAGAATATGCCCTACAACATAATTCCCTCCCCAAAACAGGGCCGCCAGCGTAAGTAACAGGTAGGGCATGCTGATTCCTTGCATCGCTTTAAACTGTACTACATGGTAACTACGTTTTTTTTAAAACATCAATTAAATTAGACGTTTTTTAAAATTTTCATGAATAATCAATGGGTAGCTGCGTCATTCAGGATGGCTATCATCACTACTACCCCTTCCGCAGGTGCTGGCTTTAACCACCTTGAGAAAATATCGCGAAAAAACTGATAGAGACGCGCCTTATCGGCAGGCTCTCTTCACTGGCAGCATGAACGATACGCACTGTACTCTCTTATCTTTTTAATTGCTGAGGTCGCCCGCAGTGAATTTAAAACGAGGTTTGCGTACTTTGCCGGTGGCTTAAGGTATTACGACTCTAAACGGGAGCATTCATTGTTGCAAAGAGATATACCAGTGGGAGGGGTTATAGCAATACTCGGGGGGCGTCATTTGGGGGGGGTATCGAAAGCATGAAAATAGCAAAATGACGCGATTATCTCAAAAACTCTCATTATAAATAACCCCGACGTGATGTCAGGGTCATTAAAGCAGGAGCGCGCTTTAAACAGCGTAGACGTTACCCGCTGAAGGACCCTTCTGGCCATCTTCAATGGTGAATTCGACTTTCTGGCCTTCGCTCAGGGTCTTAAAGCCACCGCTCTGGATAGCAGAAAAATGGACGAAGACATCCTTGCTACCGTTGTCCGGAGTGATGAAACCAAAACCTTTTGATTCGTTAAACCATTTTACTAAACCAGTCATTTTGTTAGACATTGATAATACCTCAACATATCTGAGCCTTACGGCGAAAAGGGTTTTCGCACAGAATCTAATTAATAACGATAAGGAGACTCAAAAGGAAGAATTATCAACGGATAACACTTAAGATGAGGACTGCTTTACTAAACCGCTTTATTATGTCTGTATGCTAAACCGACCCCTCATTAGTCACACACATCACTATAGATAGCAAGACTTATTTCCAGGTAAATATCCTGATAAAGCTTTTTTGCTGCGCCAGGATATCTGGATGGCTAAAAATTGATTTGCTTATTATCGCTATCCGTGCATTAATGGCCTAATCTGTGCGCGATAAACGAACATCAAACTCTACTGAGCAGTTCTCATGACCAGGCGCTATCGCTGATATCCCCTCCTTTTGAGTCCAAAATTTGATCCTGTACGTTTCTCTCAATTTCATGCTGTGTAACTGGAGGGAGTATGTCCTCAAGAATTAAAGGTCTGGTGAAGTGGTATAATGAATCGAAGGGGTTTGGTTTCATCTCTCCTCTTGATGGCAGCAAAGATATCGCCGTTAACTACTCAGCGCTTCACGGCGATAACTTTAATACCCTCTTTGAAGGGCAAAAAGTTGAATTCGCCATACATCGCGGTGATAAAGGTCCAGCGGCGACGAAAGTTATTCTGTGCGATAAAGAGATATTTTAGAACGATGACCATGAGAGGAGAGGGCATCGATTATGCCATCTCGACGGCTGCGGTTCGCCGTGGCAGAAGCCATCCCTAACTGACAAAAAAATTATCTCTCCCGGCCACTCAAGCGGCCTGCGATGCTGCCAGGCAGAATGCCCTCATAAACGTTCACATGGCTGAGAGTGAATTACCGACCAGCAAACCGGCCGGTAATTAACGAAGTGTGGTGAGTGAACTGACGGAAGCTTCGCGAAATAACTTACTGCTTCGCCGGGATAATCAGCACCTGACCCGGATAGATCTTATCGGGATGCGTCAGCATCGGTTTATTGGCTTCAAAAATACGCTGATAGTCATTAGCCGAGCCGTACATCGCTTTTGAGATGGCGCTCAGGGTATCGCCGGATTTCACCGTGTAATAACGGCTTTCCGCTCCGCTCTGCGTCACATTAACGCTATCATTGACCTGGCCTACCCCGGTGACGTTACCCACCGCCACCAGAATTTTTTCTTTATCTTCCTGCGAGCCGACGTCGCCCGTTATCGTTGCGGTGCCATCGTCCGCGACATCAATATTCACTTTTTCAGCGCCGGGCAGGTTAAGGTTATCAATGTGTTTTTTCAGCTTTTCGGCCCGATCTTCCTTGCTGCCGCCAGAAACTGCATCCCAGATTTTCTCGCCCGCGTCTTTCACAAAACTTAATAATCCCATCGTTCCATACCTCCATTACTGCTTCATGATTAATATTTTCATCAGACCCAATAATCCAATATCCAATATAGATAAGTGCAGGATGCCTCCACCGTAGCGGCAACGTCTTAAAGAAGCGCAACCTGCCATTGAAGTATATGCAATAAGCGTCAAAGTGCAGGATATTTGCCTTAAATTCTCCGCGATGGCGCGGCATCAACGCTAGTCATCACGGCCATTATGCGATCCGTTTTGCAACGATATCGGTACCGTAGCAACGCCTTGCCAGGCTGCGAAGAGAGCATAGATAAGGGCTGTAATGCTATTTTTTGCCAGGAGGAGACATACTGAATGCCTTAGCTAAAGCATGTTAGGATGGCGACTCGTTTCCTCTTAAATAAGGATGTCAGCATGAGCAAGGTGGTACGGAAAAATTATCCTCAACTGGGTGAAGTCAAGGCTCCCTACGTTCACTCGGTAACGCACGGAAACACGCTCTATATTTCAGGGTTAACCGCGTTCGGCACGCAGGCGCAGCAGGGGAGCATCGCCGCCCAGGCGGAGGAGATCTTTAAGCAGATCAGAACCGTCGCTGACGCAGAAGGCGTTGATTTTTCATCCCTGATTAAAGTCACTATTTTTATAACCTCATTTGCTGAGATCGACGCATTACGCCGGGTTCTTTATCAAAACTACGGTGACCACCTGCCTGCCAGCTCTCTCGTTGAAGTCAGCCGCCTCTTTTCACCCGACCTTAAAATTGAAATTGAAGCGATTTTCGGCCTCTGAAGGACGGCCCATGGCCGGGAGGCGGCAAATAGCTTTATCAATTTATTTGAAGCATTCGGTTAAACAAACGATATTTATTCTCACCTGGTTACGCGTAGAGTAGTGGGATACGCGGCAGACACGCTTGTCATAAGGCGCGCTCTACCGACGACTCCCTGCAAACCAGGAAACTTCGTCATGAAAAAGATTGGCTTTTTATCATTTGGTCACTGGACGCCGTCGCCGCAGTCCGGAACGCGTTCAGCCGCTGATGCGCTGTTACAATCCATCGACCTTGCCGTCGCCGCCGAAGAACTGGGCGCGGACGGTGCCTATTTCAGGGTGCATCATTTTGCTCGCCAGCTCAGTTCCCCGTTTCCCCTGCTGGCTGCGATAGGGGCGAAAACCAAAAAAATTGAAATCGGCACCGGCGTGATCGATATGCGTTATGAAAACCCGCTGTATATGGCAGAGGATGCGGGTGTGGCGGACCTCATCTCCGGTGGCCGCCTGCAGCTGGGTATCAGCCGCGGCTCTCCGGAGCAGGTTATTGATGGCTGGCGCTATTTTGGTTACGTCCCGGGCGAAGGCGAAAACGAGTCGGATATGGCGCGTCGTCACACCGAAGTGCTGCTGGACGTCCTGCGCGGAGAAGGTTTTGCGAAACCCAATCCGCAGCCTATGTTCCCCAACCCGCCGGGGCTGCTGCGTCTGGAACCGCATTCCGAAGGTCTGCGCGAACGAATCTGGTGGGGCGCCGGTTCGAATGCTACCGCGAAGTGGGCGGCAACGCTGGGTATGAACCTGCAAAGTTCGACGCTGAAGGATGATGAAACCGGGGAACCGTTTCACATTCAGCAGGCGAAACAGATCCGCGCCTATCGCGAAGCCTGGGCACAGGCGGGCCATACCCGTACGCCGCGCGTCTCGGTTAGCCGCAGCATTTTCGCCCTGATGGACGATCGCGATCGTCTCTATTTCGGTTCAGGCCGTGACGAGAGTGATTCGATCGGTTTCCTCGATGAGAAAACCCGCGCTATTTTCGGTCGCAGCTACGCCGCAGAGCCGGACAAGCTCATCACGCAGCTGAAACAGGATGAGGCCATCGCCGAAGCGGATACGCTGCTGTTGACGGTACCGAACCAGCTGGGCGTGGAATATAATGCGCATGTCATTGAGTCGATTCTGAAGCACGTTGCGCCGGCAATGGGCTGGCGCGATGCCTGAGTTAGTCGCGGTCGATGCCCCGCCGGCAATCGCTGTGCGGGGCGAAATCGTCTACGGGATCCTCTTCGGCTGTAGCTGGTAGGTCCAGGCGGTCACTCGCTGACCCTCATCGGTGGTGACTTCAACAGCAACGCGATCGTAGCCCTCTTCGAACGCATCCAGCATGGCCCAATGGGCCTCGAGATTTGCCGACAGAAACAGAAAGCCGGGCACCCGGGGGCCGTTTTTGTCGAGAACAATGCCCGGAAAATCTGCCGCCGCTCCCCAGCCGCGTTCATAAAAAGTGCCGGTGACGTAGCCTGGCTGCCACTCTCCGCCAATGCTGTCCATAATATGGGCGTTAGAGTGGCCCGGGCGCAGCGTGCCGTAGACAAATAAGCGTTCCATTATCCCTCATTAACTCAAGCGTTGAAGACCCAAACGGGCAGAACAGGCCATAAAATACGAACTCTGGCCTGGGTTGGCAAGGCGCCCCGCAGAGCGCCTTATCTGTCAGGGCGCTGGCCCGAACATCTCCCGCAGCTGCTGTTCGTCGGGCATGCCGATGACCTGCTGGAGCTCGTTCTGCTCATTCATGTAATAAATAGCCGGCGTCGCGCTGGCGCCCAAATCATCCATCAGTTTTTGATGATGCTGAAGAAGATTAAAGGTGTCGCGTGGAGTAACGCCCTCAAAATGCGGCACTTTTTTGCCGCCTGAAAGCTCATACTCTCGCCACGCGGCGGCCGGATCGCGCGCGTTCAGGATCGCCGTTGCGTATCTGCCGCTTTTCGGATTGAGAAAAGCAACGAGCAGGGTATTTAGCTGGACCTTGCCCGCTTTTACCCACGGCTGCGCCGCCGACCAGAACGCTTTGCACCAGGGGCAGAAAGGATCGGCAAAGACAATGATTTTTCTGGCAGCCGAATCCGCGCCTTCCTTCAGCGGACGAGCATTATTCAGCGTCTGCCACATTTTGCGGCCTGAAGGGGTATAGATGGCTTCCTGAAAATAGGCCTCGCTAAGGTTTTTACCTTTTTCGTCATACAGATATCCAGAAATCACGTGCTTTCCGTCCGGCGTCAAAAACAGGGTCACCCCCATATCCTGATACTGGCCGATCCACCCTTTTACCCCGCCGGGCGAATCGATCTCTTTAATCATGGCGATCCCTTGCTGTTCGCCAAAATTTTTCACTATCTGAGGGAGAGCTTCCCCGGCAGATGCCAGGCCCGGCATTATCCAGGCCGCCAGCAGTAGAATATATTTCATCACATTACCTCTGAATTCCGGGGGCCCCCCGGAGAGGGTTACTGTTTTTTCAGCGCGTCGCTGACCATGGCGTCAAATTGCTCCCAGGGGATCCAGCCCGACAGCATCTCGTCGCCAACGATTGTGGCTGGCGTACCCTGAATGCCGAGCTTTTCGGCCACCAGCAGGCTTTGCTTAATCGTCGCCAGGCTTTGTTCATCCGGCGTTGCTACGCTGACCCCGGCCTTCGTCTTGGCTTGCTCAATGCTGGCGCCGTCGTGATATCCCTTTTTTGCCATCAGGATATGGTTAAATTTCACAAACTGTTCAGGATGCGCACGCCACAGAGTTAGCGCAGCCCTTGCCGAAGTCAGCGAACTTTCAGAACGCCAGGGCAGAAATTTAAAGACCACGGCAACATCCGGATATTTCTCGACAATCTTCTGCAGATACGGGTCAAACTTTTTGCAATACGGGCAGTTGTGATCCGTAAAAACGACCAGCGTCAGCTTCGGTCGCTGCGCGCCGATACGCGGCGAGTTGGGATCGTGAAAGATAACATCGCCGTACTGAGTAAGAACCTGCTGAAGCTGTTCCTGCCCGGCAAGGGCATTCTGCCGATCGAGCTTTTCGGCGGCGGCGATCAAGATTTCGGGATGATTAAGCAGCGTCTCCTGCACCAGTGCCTGGACGCGAGCCTCCTGCGCAGGGGTAAGCGGCGAAGATGCCAGTGTCGGCAAAGAGGCCGAAAGAAGAGTGAAAGCAAGCAGCGTTTTTTTCATCGTAAATTAACCTTTGGCACGGCTGAGGGCGTTGAGGATGGTTTGTTTATCGAGCAGCGGCGACAGTATGTCGCCTTGCGGCTGGCCTGGGCCGTAGACCTGATTAAACGGAATGGCGTAGCGATTTCTGCTTTGCAGGAAACGGGCGATCGGTTCGGAGGGCAGACTCCAGTCCCCGCGCAGCGCTACTACGTCGGGCTGGGAGAGCGCGCTAATGATGGCGGGCTGATTTAATACCCGATGTTCATTCACTTTGCACGTCACGCACCAGTCGGCCGAAATATCGACAAAGACCCGTTTGCCCGCCGCCAGCGCGTTCTGGATAGCCTCCTCGCTAAGGGGCTGCCAGCGGATCGGCTGAGCCATTGCCTCCGTGGTAGCGCGCGCGGGCTCCCCTGCCAGCAGGCCGCGAAGCTGGAAGCCGGCAAACGCCGCCAGCGCAATAATCACCAGCCAGAAGGCAGATGTCGTACGCTTATGGGTTACCCGTAGGGCGGCCAGCGCCGCCAGGGTAAGAACCAGCGCAATAATGCCGCCGGGGGTCTCACCCAGATGGAGGCCCAGCAGCGTCGTCAGCCAAAAACTGGAGGCCAGCATCATGAGGCCGAGCGCCATTTTCAGTGAATTCATCCAGCGACCGGGGCGCGGGATCAGAGCGGCCGACCCGGGCAACAGGGCGACGAATAGCCAGGGGATGGCCATACCCAGCCCGAGCGCCAGGAAAATTAGCCACAGTTCCTGCAGTGGGGCAGCAAGCGCAAAAGCGACGGCGGTCCCCAGGAAGGGGGCAGAGCAGGGGGTCGCCAGCAGCGTGGCAAAAATGCCTTCACAGAAACTGCCCGCCATGCCGGTGCCGCCGGCGGTCGCCATCCGGTTAACGGCTGATGACGGTAGCAGCACCTCGAAGACGCCAAACAGGTTGAGCGAAAAGATAAACGTAACGGCAATCATTAAGCCGATAAACCAGGGGTTCTGGAACTGGATCCCCCAGCCCAGGGACGCGCCGGTAAGCTTCAGTATCGTTACCATCAGCGCCAGCAGGACAAATGAGGTCAGAATACCTGCGCTGGTAGCAAGAAAACGCCGCCCGATCGCGCGCTTATCTGACCCGGACTGCAGCACGGCGCTGAGCTTCATGCCCATTACCGGCAACACGCAGGGCATCAGGTTAAGAATTAATCCGCCGATCAGGGCAAAAAGCAGCATCTTCCAGAGGCTAACCGTTGAGGTTGGCGCAAGATCTGCGCCGATCGTCAGACTGGTCTGCTGCGCCTTTGCGCCATTTGTCAGCACCAACGACAGCGCTTTCCCCGCAAGGGTTGCGGGCTCCTCCCCCCATTCATCGGTTACCGGTACCGTTACCTTGAGGCTGGCGCCCTCGGTACGGAGGCGCGGAGCGCCAGCGATTATCCCGCCCTCCATGGGATCAAAAAAGATAGCGGGGTTTTTCCACTCACCGACCGTGGTGGCGGTTATCACCAGGTCGCTGCCGACCCGATGCGCGGCGAGATCGTCCGACACGCCTTTATCTGCCGGAATGGTTCGCATCGCCTGTGCAAAAGCCTCCTGAAAACCGGCAGTGGCGGGCTGACTCAAATCCAGACGCAGCCTGTAGTCGGTTAACAAACAGACGTTGCTGCAGGTGGATAGCGTGAGCGTACCGTCCAGCAGGTCGCCGGGAACGGCGGTGATGATTATCGGGATAACGACCCGCTGATGGTAGCCCTGGGTCGTCAGACCGGAAATCTCGAACCTTGAGGGAACCGGCCAGTACCACTGCGCCTGTTCACCGTTATGCCAGACGATTTGCGGGGCGACGCCGCCCTCACCCGGCGAGCGCCAGTAAGTTTTCCAGCCGGAAGCCAGCTCAATAGAGAGCAGGGCGTCGATCCGATCGTTCTCTTTCTCCGCCTGGAAGCGGACCCGGGCGTGGTCGTTCTGTGGGGATGTCAGCCATCCGGTGTCTGCCGCATGAGCAACGCTCGCGCAGGTCAGCAACAGGAAGACGAGGCCCCTGAAGATATTCAGCATTATTTTCTCCGTGAATTAAAAAATTAATCGTTTAAAAAAACGATTTTTTCATTCACGGAAAACGCAGTTTTTGAGATGAATTCGTAGCGTGGGCGGCCGAACGGGATCGTCCCAGAAGACCCAGGCACGTGCCGCGGCAGTCAGCTGAAGCAGAGTAAGGAACAGAATGATGGCCGGTAAAGCGCCATCGAAGAACAGCGGCTGCGCGCAGAGTAGAGATTTGGCGCTCAGCTGACAGGGAGAGGGCCCTTGCTCAGCTTCATCCGCTGACGGCTGCTGCGACAGCGCGCTGACGGCGGGTTCCTGAACCTGGCGCGCGGCGTTGTCCAAAAAATGGTGTACATAGACCGCCCGCTGAACAAGGCAAATAGCCATGACCAGGCAAGTCAATACCAAAAACCATTTTCCAGGAAGCTGACGATTGCGCATAGGTGACCCGTACGTTTCAGAACCGAGGATCATAAACAATACTTATCAATGTTCAAGAGGGTACCGTGTAAGGTTTTGTCTGTCTGCTTAACGGGGCGGCGACTTTCCAGCAGATAGCGCTGTCACAGGGATATTTCATGCATTTATATTATTTACATGGCTAATTATTCTCGATACCATGCGCGCCGCTCATCGTTATCGGCACGCCGCTGCTGACGTTGAGCGATTAGCATCTGACCGCCATTAGCTCATCAGGAAGAGCGAACGACGTACGTTGTAGGGAACGGGGTTCGAGGCCTCGATGGCGGCCCAAATCCGATTTAGCCCACTGATTAACATTGCACACCTGGCAACCGCCGACCGTCCGTCAGCCTTTCCCGGTCATGACGCGCACTAAAGACGCTAGCGCTGAAATTAACGATTTCTTTATCACAGTCCGATAATCGCTTTATGACTATTACTGCATTAAGGTGACCATTACGCGTGTAATAGTTTCCGTTGTCAGTTATTCATCGCGATGGAATGTTAATGAAAAGTATTATTGGTTACCGCCGGTAAATTAATATCTGGATTTTGGTTTTTTCTGCGATTTACCTAAGAACATCTTAATAATTTCAATGAGAATTAACTTATTCGGATTAAGTCGCGTATTTTTCAGAAATTTCACCACTTTTTATATGGTATTCTCTTTTGTTCAAGGAGTGAACGAAAGGAAAAATAATGCTTTACCGCTATGCCGTTTTCTCCAGAAAACACAACACGTTTCATATTCTTCTGCTGTTTACCATTTTACTAATAAGTTTCGTCCATTTGAGCGTGCTGCTGGAAACCGATAACACATGGCTACTGTGGCCGATGATGATTTATCTGCCTGTTTTTTTGCTTTGGCGAAAGGTCTCAGTGTTACGAAGCAGGATCGCTGATTAATGTGCTGGTGGAGTTCCCTACATGAGTGAAAATACAATATCTAAACCAACCTCTGAACCGAAAGTCCTGCAGCCCGTATTACGGAAAGTCGATCTTAACCTGCTGACTATTTTCGATACCGTTATGCAAGAGCAAAGCTTAACCAAGGCGGCACAAACGCTCGGCATGTCTCAGCCAGCGGTGAGCAGCGCGGTATCGCGCCTCAAGGTGCTGTTTAAGGATGAACTGTTTGTCCGCAACGGTCGTGGGATTAAGCCGACCGATCGCGCCTTTCAGCTATTCGGCTCGGTTCGACGCGCTCTGCAGCTGGTGCAAAATGAGCTACCGGATACGCTGTTCGATCCGCTGGACTGCGAACGTATTTACCATCTTTGCGTCTGTAGCCCGCTGGATAACTATCTGACACCGCTTATTTTTAATAAAGTGAGCGAGATTGCGCCTCGGGTCAGTCTCTCCTTTAAATCTACCCTAAGCCAGCAGGTCATCAACCAGCTTCGCTATCAGGAAGTTGAATTTGTTCTCGATTACAACAAGTTCAACCACCCGGAGTTCACCAGCATCCCGCTGTTCAACGATCGCATGGTGCTGGTGGCCAGGCGGAATCATCCGCGTATTGCATCGCCGTTGACCGAGCAGGATATATATCGCGAGCAGCACGCTACCGTCGCGCTGGATCGCTATGCCTCATTTAGCCATCCCTGGTATAGCTCTGAGGAACAGCAGGCCTGCGTCGCATTCCACGGAAACGCCATGGTCAGCGTGCTGAGCGTGGTGTCGCAAACCAATATGGTGGCCATCGCGCCTGAGTGGCTGGCCAAAGAGTTTGAAGAACAGTTTGCGCTCCAGCTGCTGCCGCTGCCTTTAGAAATGAACAGTCGCACCTGCTATCTTTCATGGCATGAAACGGCGGCCCAGGAGAGGAGCCACCGCTGGATGGCGGAATTGCTGATTAACATTTGCCAGCGTTAATGCTATTGCAAAAAATGCCTGGTGGCACGCCAGGTATTTTATGACTCCTTAATCAATCCTCGAACAGAGAAATATAATCATATCTGATTTTTTCGCTTTCTGGCGGCATAATTATCTGACGAAATGCGCTATCTAAATATTATTCATCTTTAAAACTACATTTAAATATCTTTTTGCAGAAAATTTATCATTTCTCAGGCAGGGGCCACCGACGATTTCTATACTCTGATTATCCTACCGGGCGGCGACCTCAAGCAGAGGATGATATTAATGGGCACAAAGATAACCATCGCCGTGGCGAGTGCTGCCCTGATGGCTGCGTCGACGGCCGCAGAGGCTGATGAAATCACTCTTTATTCGGTTAATACCGGCTCCTGGATCTATCATCTGTCAAACAATCACGGCCAGTACACCGAGGGCTTTGATAACCAGTTTGCCTCGGTTGAACGCAAGCTCTCCGCGGATTCGAAGTACAGCCTGCTGGTCGGGACGATGAAAAACAGCTTTGACGATCGCTGTATTGCGCTCGGGGTACGCCGCGACTGGGCGTCGTTGGGCAACGGCTGGGTATTTAAGGGGATTTATGGCTACGTCGGCGAATTTTTCTTCGATGCTTTTGAGCACTGCGGCGACCATGGCTCATATAAGGATTTTAAAGATGCGACCGGCATTGGATTTTCTCCCTATATTTACCATGGTCTCCAGTATAACTTTACCGATTATTTCGGCATCGAAAGCGGAATTATTCTCCCGGCCGTTTTTGTCATCAGCGTGCAGTGGAGTTTTCGTTAATACTGCATACAACATTCGCCAGCCGCGATGTTTTTCATGTATCGCGATAACGCCTTTACTTCATAAGATTATTGCTTGAGGCAATGGAGCCTGTTAAATCGTACTTATTCGTCATTAACCCTCGGTGCCCCCGCTGGCTTATGATTGATTGTATTACGGGCAGGTCACTGGCCAACGCCGCTGGACTATAAATCAATGCACAAATTCGCTGATCGGCTGCGCGAGCAGCACAGGGCTATCTGCTGCGCGCTGGCGGATTTCTCTGCCTCCGACTGCACGGTATCGCGGTGGTCGACGATGCCTTCAATAACCGGCGTCAGGCAGGCGCCGCAAATCCCCATTTCGCAGGAGAGGGGGACGGCGATGCCGTTCTCCTGGAGGACCTGAGCGATGGTTTTATGCGCGGGTACCGGCCAGCGTTCGCCCGAGGAGGCAAGGATCACGTTAAAGGTGTTTTCCTCTGCGCACGCCGCTGGCGTAGCGACAGGCTGAAAGGCTTCGCTGTGGATCCGCGCTTCCGCCCATCCCTGCGCCAGGGCGACCCGGTGCGCGGCGGCCATAAATCCTGCCGGCCCGCAGAGATATATCGGCTGCCCGGCATGTGCACTATTCAGCGCCGCATCCAGGTTTTGCCTGGCGCTGCGCCCTTCGCTTGAACAGTGAATTACCACGCTTTCGGCGCTAAATCGCTGTTGCAGTTCGCGGATAAACGCCCCGCGCGCGCGGCTCTTAAGATAGTAGTGCAGGGTAAACGGTACGCCTTCTGCCTCCAGCCTTAGCGCCATGGCATACAGCGGCGTAATCCCGATGCCGGCGGCCAGCAGCGTCACCCGCTCCGCCGCCTGCAGAGGGAACAGATTGCGCGGAGGGGAAATCAACAGCGTCTGGCCGGGGCGCAGCTGCTGATGAATGTAGCGCGAGCCGCCGCGGGATGCGCTGTCGAGGGCCACGCAAATCAGATATCCGTCAGCGACGCTATCAGGGCCGGTCAGCGAATACTGGCGGATAATGCCGCACGGCAGATGAACGTCAATATGCGCGCCGGGCTGCCAGGCAGGGAGCGTCTGACCCTCCGGCGCCACCAGCCTGACGGCGAGGCTCTGGCTTCCCTGACGCCAGAGGCCGTCGACAATGACCTGTAATACCTCATTCATAGTGCTGCTCCACTTACACGAGGAAAAAATCGCCGAAGCCCATTTTCTTCAGCCCGCGCCGATAGGCGATGGAGCTGCGGTCGGCAGGAATATGCGCTTCCAGCGTTAAATCCAGCGGCAATCTTTCCGGGTGCTGGGTCTCTACCATCATGCGGTCTTCCTCAAAGACGCGCAGGTTAAAGGCGTGAACGTCTTCCACCGGTACGTGCAGATCGAAATTGCGCGCGATGGGCGCGAACATACGAGTAATGCGCGAGGATACCGGCGAGGCGGCGTTCATAATCACCAGCCTGGCGTCCTCGGGGAAATGAATCGTCAGGGTGGCGGTAAACGGCAAATGCATTTCAAAATGGCGCAGCCACTGGAAGCCTTCCGGCGCGCGAAATTCGGTGCTGGCGGGATAGTTGCCGACTGAACTCCAGTAATCGGCGATAAACCCAAACGCCGTCTCCTGCGGGTTGTAGTCCGGCACCACCTGGTTATTGGGGTCGGCGAAAGTCCCGGTATGGATCCAGGCAAAATGGGCAACATCAAGAAATCCCTCGACCTGGCGACCCGCAAAACCGTTGACCTCAAAAGCCGGGCAGTTGATTTGCTGAAAGCCATCGTCGTGCCAGTGCGGCATCACCGGCAGCGGCATCGGGTCTTGCGGATCGAAGGCCAGGCAGGTCCAGATCAGGCCATAACGTTCTTCTACCGCAAAGCTGGTGAGGTTGAGTTTCGCCGGTACCGGCTGGTCGGGGCTGGAAGGGATACGGTTGCAGCGGCCATCCTCACCGAAGCGCAGGCCGTGGTACGGGCAGACAATTCCCTCTTCATCGTGAAAACCGAGCGTCAGCGGTACGCCGCGATGGGGGCAGACGTCGCGTGCAACGACCACCTGGCCCTTAATACGATAGATGACCAGCTGTTCATCAAGCAGGGTGGCTTTCACCGGGGCGGGGCCAATATCGCAGGCGCGGGCAACCGGGTGCCAGCATTTTGCCAGGCGCAGCCAGTCCTCTGGCGCAAAGGTGCAGTGGGCGGGTGGGGTAGGTTGTGGTCTGTTCATGGCTTCTCTTCCTGCTCACAAAAATATTTGTTTAATTGTTGTGAGTTTATTGTTGCCATATTAGGGTGTTGACATCCATCAGCAAGAATTCATTCAGCTGTTGCAAAAAAGAGAACAGGTCCACGATGAGCCCATTTTCACGTTTCGCTATCTATTTTACCGAAGTGGCGCGCAGCGGTAGCCTGCGGCGGGCCGGGGAGAAACTGCATATTTCCGCTTCGGCTATCAACCGGCAAATTCTGCAGGCGGAAGAGGATTTCGGCACGCCGCTGTTTGAGCGTCTGCCGGAGGGGCTACGCATGACCACCGCCGGCGAGCTGCTGTACGACAATCTGCTGCGCTGGCAAAAGGAGTTTCAGCTGACGCGGCAAAAGTTTGATGAGTTGCAGGGGCTTAAACGCGGCTCCGTCAGCCTCGGCATGGTGCAGGCGCTGGCGGAAGGGAGCTTTGCCGCCGCGCTGGCGGACATTATCAGCAGCTGGCCATGGCTGGAACTGGATCTGCAGGTGGCGGATAGTCATAGCGTCAGCCAGAAGGTACGGCAGGCGGATCTCGATTTCGGTCTGATTCTCGATCCCGAAGGCCAGGCGGGGCTTAGCGTGCTGGCCTTTGCCGAACTGGAGATGGGGGTGGTGATGTGTCCGGATCACCCTCGGGCGCAGGCTAAGATGCTGTCTTTGGGTGAGCTAAGCGAGGAGCGGCATATTCTTCCCGGCGCGCCGCTGATCGTCCACGAGCGGGTCGCGATGCTCTATCGCCATTATGATTTTTCCCCGACGAACAGCATCAGCTGCAACGATATTCGGTTGATTAAGTCGCTGGTGCTTAAAGGCGGCGGCGTGACCCTCCTCAGCCGTCTGGACGTGCTGGAGGAGATCGCGCTCGGCCAGCTGGCATTTGTCCCGCTGCGCAACCGTCTGCTGCGGCCGCTTACCCTGGCTCTGTGCGCCGCGCCATCGCGCCAGCTTTCACGTCCGGCGCAGATGGCGATCCAGAAGCTGACCACGGTGATGGAGGCGATACAGGGCGGGGCAGCGGCTTCCCTCCCGTCTGCGTAATCTGCCCGGCCTGCAATTCTCTGCGGCCAGCTTCCCCGGTGGCGCTGCTGTATGACCGGGCTACAGGTTCCCCGGCGTCTGCGATCCGGTAGCCCGGACAGGCGCGCAGCGCCGCCTCCGGGACGGTGTCGGGGTGATGCATCGGCGTGGCTTCTTCCCGGCTCGCGCTGCGCTTAGCCGGGCTACGAGCTGACCGGGGCTACGGGTTCCCCGGCGTCTGCTCACCGGTAGCCCGGCTAAGGCGTTTACGCCGCGAGCCGGGAAGGGCGCTGATGCCGGGATCTTTACCCCAGCGGGCCGCCCTGAATGGTTTCGCACAGGCCGTTGATAATTCGCTCTCCGGTTTCGGATTTCAGCTCCTGATACCAGGCTTCCGTCAGCGCCATATCTTTACCGTGGGTCACATCGCAGCGTTTACGCGCCTTCAGCACCAGGTCGCGCACCCGGTCGCAGCGCTGCGCTTCGTACTGACGCAAAACCCCGCTGATATCGCGGCTCTGGCTGAACAACTCCCCCAGCACCACCGCATCCTCCAGCGCCGCGCAGCCCCCCTGGCCGATATCCGGCGTGGTGCTGTGTCCGGCATCGCCCAGTAGCGCAACTCTGCCGCGAACCAGCTTGGCGAACGGTTCAATATCGTGGATTTCAATACGGTTGGTGGTCTGCGGGTCGAGGGCGGCGATCAGCTTCTGCACCTGCGGCGCCCAGCCGCTGAAATAGCGGCTGAGATCCGCCCGCAGGGTGCTGCGGTCCTCGGCCAGCCCCGCCGGGAGCGGGACATCAAAGAAAAAGTAAAATCGCCCCCCGGAAACCGGCATCAGCGAAACGCGTTTCCCTTCTCCGACGAAGGTCGTCCACTGATTGCCGGGCGCAATCGCTTCATCAATATCGACCAGACCGTTCCAGTTAACGTAGCCCGCGTAGCGGCGTTCCGGCGTATAGCCGAGCACGTGCGGGCGTAGCGCTGAATGGCTGCCGTCGGCGGCAATCAGAAAATCGCCCTCTGCCATCGATCCGTCGGTAAACCAGACCCGAACGCCGTCGGCGTTTTCTTCGCAGCGGGTAACGCGTTTACCAAACTGCACTGCCTCCCGTCCCCAGAATTTGAGCATTTCGCGCTGCAATTCGGCGCGGGAAACCGGACAGGGGCGTCCGCCGGTGCGCGCAATCAGCGGAGCGAGGCTAAATTGAGTCAGCGTCTCTCCCCGCAGATACTCCTTGTAGGCCAGAAAATGCATCGGTCCGCCGTAGTTTTCGATAATATCGCCCATGCCTAAATGCTTCATGCATTTAACGCCGTTAGGCCAGATGGAGATGGCCGCGCCCACCGGTTTGATTTCTTTCACCGCTTCAAACACTTCACAGTGGATACCGGCATTTTTTAATGCCACCGCCGCGCTCAGGCCGCCGATTCCGCCGCCGATCACTAATGCTTTCATTTCCTTCTCCTTTACATACGTCGTTATTGGCTTGAGCAATTTGCGTACCACTTTGGCGCAGGCGCTGATTTCGCCGATTCGGGCTCCCCGCTACCGTGCGGTTGCACAACGTTGGTGCGCAGAGCGGCTTTTATTGCCTTTTTATGAATCAATAATTTCTAAATTTGCAATTGAGAATCTAATGTTTCATAGGCGCGCCGAGGTCATATAGCGGGAACGTCGCGAAAATGATGTGTTATCTGTTTGAAAAAAATGAATAAAATTAAATGTTGCTCAGATGTGAGTGAGTTTGGCCTGTTTTGTGCACCCGTTCCCGCACGCTTATTCGCAACGGGATGAAACGATCATGTCAGATGAAAAAAACGGCGGCTTACTGTACGGCCTTGAGCAGCGGATCCCGCCGCTCCCGGCCTTTTTTAGCGCCTTACAGCACGTACTCGCCGGGCTGGTAGGCATTATTACGCCGCCGCTGATTATCGGCGCGGCGCTGGGGCTGGGGGAGTGGCTGCCCTATTTGATCAGCATGTCCCTGCTGGCTTCCGGCATCGGCACTTTCCTGCAATCCAACCGCCTGTGGGGGATCGGCGCGGGCATGATCTGTATGCAGGGAACCAGCTTTGCGTTCCTCGGGGTGGCGATTGCCGGCGGTATGTGGGTAAAAGGGCAGGGCGGCACGCCGCAGGATATTATGGCCATGCTGTTTGGCGTCAACTTTGTCGCCGCGCTGGTGCCCTGCCTCGTCAGCCGCTTTATTGAACCGCTGAAGCGTATTTTTACCCCGGTGATTACCGGCAGCGTAATTGCGCTGATCGGCATTAGCCTGATCAAAGTCAGCGTGATCAACTGGTGCGGCGGTGAGCAGGCTAAAGCCTTTGCCAGCACGAGCAATATTGCCCTCGGCGCGGTTACGCTGGGAACCATCGTTCTGCTGAGCTGTGCGAAAAACCGCTGGCTACGCCTCTCGTCGGTGGTGGTGGGGATGGCCGTCGGCTGTGCGGCGGCGGCGCTGAGCGGCTCGTTCCAGCTTAAAGGCGTCGGCGATGTCTGGTTTCGCTTACCGCAGCTGTTCCCGTTTGGTTTCCAGTTCAACAGCGCCATTTTTTTGCCGATTGCCCTGGTGTCGCTGGTGTGCATTCTTGAGGCGGTGGGCGACCTGACGGCCAACTGTCTCATCTCTCAGCAGTCGATAGATAACGAAGCCTTCCGTTCACGGCTGAAAGGCGGCATTCTGGCTAATGGCATCAGCTGCATGGTGGCGGCGATGCTGTGCGCGTTCCCCAATACGACCTTTGCGCAAAACAACGGCGTGATTCAGATGACCGGCGTCGCCAGCCGCTACGTTGGCCGCTACATCGGGGTGATTTTGATTCTGCTGGGTTTGTTTCCGCCGTTCGGCGAGATACTGCGCCAGATCCCGGCGCCGGTGCTGGGCGGCGCGACGATGGTGATGTTTGGCTGCGTTGTGGCGGCGGGGATCCGCATTATCATCCAGAAACCGCTGACCCGCCGCGATATGCTGATCGTCGGTCTGGCCTTTGGTTTTGGTCTCGGCATTGAAGCGGTCCCGGCGTTTCTGACCCACTTCCCGCCGATCGTCGGCAACCTGTTCGGTTCCGCGGCGACCAGCGGCGGGCTGGTGGCGATTGTCCTGAATCTGATTATCCCGGAAGAGAAACCGGCCGCGGCGGCGGCCACAAGGAGTACTGATGATCGCGCTGAATCACTTTAATCAGCTGAGCGGCGAACAGGCCGTCGCCGTGCTGGAACCCTGCGTGGCCGTCTCTGGCTGGGCGGCCACGCTGGCAGCCGGTCGGCCATGGCGCAGCCGCGCGGAACTGCTGGACGCCGCCCAGCGGCTGATGGCAGGTTGGGGGGAAGCGGAGCTGGCTGAGGCGCTGAACGCCCATCCGCGTATCGGCGAAAAGCCCACCGGGCAGCAGGCCCATGCGGCGCTCTCCCGCCAGGAGCAGGGGAGCGTTGATGACCGTGATGCTGCGCTGGCGCAGGCGCTGAAAGAGGGTAACACCCGCTACGAGGCGAGGTTTGGCCGGGTCTTTTTGATTCGCGCCAAAGGGCGCAGCGGGGAGGAAATCCTGGCGGCGCTGTCGCGTCGGCTGCACAACAGCGATAGCGCAGAAGTACGGGACGCGTTAGCCCAGCTAGGCGAAATTACCTTGTTAAGACTGAAAGGAGCGATTGGCGAATGAGCACCTTAAGCACCCATATTCTCGATATTTCCACCGGCCGACCGGCGCAGGGCGTAAAGATTACGCTGGAGTGCGAAGGCGCGCAGGTTGCCTGCGGCGTCACCGATGATAACGGCCGCATTGGCGAACTTGGTGCCGGGCCGCTGGCGCCAGGACATTACCGGTTAAGCGCGGAAATTGGCGCGTGGTTTGCCGCCGGCGGGCGCGAGACGCTCTACCTGAGTGCGCAGATTGATTTCGTCATCCGCGAGGAGGCTGATGAGCACTATCATTTACCGTTTTTAATTGCCCCCGGCGGCTGGTCCACCTATCGCGGCAGCTAAATGGCCCCGGCGGCGCTACGCCTGGCAGGGCTACAGGTTCTGAATTTCCCCGGAGGCGGCGCTGCGCGCCTGTCCGGGCTACGAGTTCGGCACTGCCTGTGGTCTGGCAGCCCGGACAGGCACAACGTGCCGCCTCCGGGAAAGGGACTACTCCGCAGCCGCATCTCCCCATACGCGCTCGCCGTTCACCCACGTCTCGCTGATATTACGCTCATCGCCCAGGGTCATCAGGACGAACAGCTGCTCATAGATATCCTTGCAGCGCCCGCCGCGTAACCTTTGCAGCGGCGTGACCGCCGGGTCGATAACCACAAAATCGGCCTCTTTACCGGGCTGGAAATTACCAATCTTCTCATCAAGGCGCAGGGCGCGCGCGCCGCCGAGGGTCGCATGGTAAAACGCTTCGCTGGCGCGCAGACGATAGCTTTGCAGCTGGCTGACCTTATACGCCTCGCCGAGGGTGCGCAGCATACTGAAGGTGGTGCCCGCGCCAACATCGCTACCGATACCCATCCGCACCTTGTTCTGCCAGCAGGCCGGTAAACGAAACAGCCCGCTGCCGAGGAACAGGTTTGACGTCGGGCAGAAGGCCAGCGCCGAACCGGTCTCGTGCAGGCACTGCCACTCCGCATCCGCCAGATGAATACCGTGGGCAAATACGCTGCGCTCGCCGGTCAGTCGATAGTGATGATAGACATCCAGATAGTGTTCATGCTCCGGCCAGAGGCTTTTAACCCACGCCACTTCATTGAGGTTTTCGCTCAGGTGGGTATGCAGCCAGGTATCGGGAAACTCTTCCCGGAGCTGCTGCACCGCCGCCAGCAGCTCCGGCGTTGAGGTCGGCGCGAAGCGCGGCGTAATGGCGTATCCCAGACGGCCGCGCTGGTGCCAGCGCTGAATCAGTTCGCGGGTTTGCCGGTAGCTCTGCTCCGCGCTTTCGCTCAGATATTCCGGTGCGTGGCGGTCCATCATCACTTTCCCGGCGATCAGGCGCATATTGAGGCGCAGCGCTTCGTTAAACAGGGCATCCACCGATTCAGGGTGCAACGTACAAAAGACCAGCGCGGTGGTGGTGCCGTGGCTCAGCAGCTGGTTGACAAAAAATTGCGCGATCTCCGCGGCGTAGTCGGCATCGGCAAACTGGCTCTCCACCGGAAAGGTATAGGTGGTGAGCCACTCCAGCAGCTGCTCACCAAATGCGCCGATCATCTCGGTTTGCGGATAGTGGACGTGGGCATCGACAAAGCCCGGCAGCAGCAGCTTACCGCGCAGGTCGCGATAGCCCTTCTGCGGGTGCAGAAAGCGTTCGCCCTCCTGCCACGGCAGCAGCGCCTGAATGCGTCCGTCGCGAAGAAACAGCACGCCATCCTCCAGATAGCGCGCCTGGCGGGCGATATCGTCGGCGCTCTCGGCAACCTCGGCGATATCGAAAAATGCGCCGCGAACCGCGGCATGGTAGTCAAACATCATAGCTGCCCTGTGGGTAAGCGAAAGGATAGGTGGATAGAGCAAGATTGATGCCAGGTTGTGCGGGCGGAAAGTCGCCGCGACGTGACGCCGCGGCGGGGATGCAGGGTTACTCTTTCTGGGCGAGAGGGCTGAAACCAGCGGTGGCGCCGACGCGTTCGTCGCGGGCGATCCAGCGATAGGCCGCGCCGCTCAGGAAGACGCCGATAAACCAGCTAAAGTTAGCCACTTCGTGCAGGGCCGGAATAAAGCTGATGATCAGGCCAATGGCGACGGAGGGCACCAGCGCGGCGATCGCTTTCGGGTTAAAGCCGTTGCGGTACCAGTACTGGCCCCTGGGCGTGTCGTCAAACAGGTCGTTAACGGAAACCTGCCCGCGCTTAATGATGTAAAAATCCACGATCAGGATGCCGAACAGCGGGCCGATAAACGCCCCCAGCACGTCGAGGGTGTAGTGGATCAGCTCCGGCGAGTTAAACAGGTTCCACGGCGTCAGCAGAATAGACCCTACGGCGGCAATCATCCCGCCGGTGCGGAAGCTGATTTTCTGCGGCGAACAGTTAGAGAAATCGAAGGCCGGAGAGACAAAGTTGGCCACAATATTAATCCCGATGGTGGCGGTGATCATGGTCAGCAGGCCAATGGCGACCGCCAGGTCGTTGCCTACGCGGCTCACGGTCTCAATCGGGTCGGTGATCATGCGGCCAAACAGCGACTGCGTGCCGGAGACAATCACCACGGTCACGATGGAGAACAGCAGGAAGTTAAACGGCAGGCCCCAGCGGTTGCCGCGGCGGATCTCGCCCATGCTTTTGCCATAGCGCGAGAAATCGCCAAAGTTGAGCAGCGGGCCGGAGAAGTAGGAGACCACCAGCGCGGTGGCGGTGATCATCTGCCAGGTCTGCTCCCCGGCGCTCAGCGATTTGCTGGCGAGGGTAAAGGAGATCCCGTCAAAACCGGTTTTGTATACAATCCATCCCGCCAGCGCCAGCATCACCACGTAGACCGCCGGGCCGGCGATATCGATAAAGCGCTTGATGGCGTTCATCCCGTGCCAGAACACCATCGCCTGCAGCAGCCACATGGTGGCGAAGCAGAGCCAGCCCAGATGCGACAGGCCCAGGAAGCTGGATGCGGTGAGGGTCGACAGCGACGGCCAGAACTTCAGCAGCACCAGCATCAGCGCGTTAGCGGCGAGATAAGTCTGAATACCGTACCACGCGAAGGCGATAAGCCCGCGGATCACCGCCGGGATATTAGCCCCAAAGACGCCGAACGCCTGACGACAGATCACCGCGTAGGGCACCCCCGCCATCTGGCTGGGCTTTGCCACCAGGTTAGCGCACAGCTGAACGATACAAATTCCCACCAGCAGGCACAGCAGCACCTGCCAGCTCGCAAGACCAAGCGTAAAGAAGCTCGCCGCCACCACGTAGCCTCCCATGCTGTGCACGTCCGACATCCAGAAAGAAAAGATGTTGTACCAGCTCCAGTTCTGGTCGCGCGTCGGCGCCAGATCCTCATTGCAAAGCCGTGGGCTGTATCCAGCGTGGGGATCAGCGGCCTTAACCTGATGCATCGCTTGTGTATTTGGCATGAAACCTGCTCCTGTAAATGAACACCCGTTGAAATGGATTGCTGGTGTCGTTGCAGGATTTGGGCCAAATAGTTAATTTTGTATACAAGAAATCAGTTTTATGTATACGATTCGGTGTCAAAAAGTAAAATTTGGAGTGGTTAATGAACAACCAACAACGGCTGCAGGCCGCGCCAGAGCTGCATGACAAAGACGAGTCCATCTTTCAGGCGCTGATGACCGCTATCGTCGAGCATCAGCTACCGCCGGGCAGCAAACTGCCGGAGGAGGCGCTGGCGGAGGTGTTTGGCGTGAGCCGTACCGGGATCAGAAAAGTGCTACAGCGACTCGCAACCGTGCAAATGGTCATCCTGACGCCCAAACGTGGTGCACAGGTTGCCAGCCCGACGGTTGAAGAGGCGCAGGCGATCTTCCGTACCCGCGCGCTATTGGAAGTGGCCAACCTGCCGGATGTGCTGGCCCGCTGTCAGCCGCCGCACCTGGCGGCGCTGGAAGCCATCACCCGCCAGGAACAGCTGGCCCACGAAAGCCATGACGGCCCGGCGGCGATTCGCTATTCCGCCGAGTTTCATATTCAGCTGCAGGCGATCTCCGGCAATCAGGTGCTCACTGAGATGGTGACCCGCCTGAGCCAGCGCTCTTCATTAGTTATCGCGGCGTGGGGATCGCCGTGGCGGCAGGGCTGCCGCTGCGACGATCACGAACGGCTGATCCAGCTGCTGCGCGATAAAACGCTGCAGCCCCTGAGCGACGCCTTAAGCCACCATTTTGAACATATTGTCGCCAGTCTCTGCTTTGAGCGTTCTGGCGTGACCCTGCCTGATTTTGCCCGGCTGTTTGCCGGCTATAAGGAGCCGTAATGGCCGCCGTTTGTATACAAGTGATCAATCCCAACACCAGCCTGGCCATGACGGAAAGCATCGGCGCCGCCGCGCGGGCGGTGGCCGCGCCGGGAACCGAGATTCTGGCGGTCTGCCCCGGCGAAGGGGTGCCCTCGATAGAGGGCCACTTTGATGAAGCCATCGCCGCTGTCGGCGTGCTCGAGCAAATTAAGGCCGGTCGCCAGCAGGGCGTTGATGGTCATGTCATCGCCTGCTTTGGCGACCCCGGGCTGCTGGCGGCGCGCGAGCTGGCGCAGGGACCGGTGGTGGGAATCGCCGAAGCGGCGATGCATATGGCGACGCTGGTGGCCACCCGTTTCTCCATCGTGACCACGCTGCCGCGCACCCTGATCATCGCCCGTCATCTGCTGCACCAGTACGGTTTCCATCACCACTGCGCCGCCCTGCACGCCATTGATTTACCGGTGCTGGCGCTGGAGGACGGTAGTGGTCTGGCGCAGGAGAAGGTGCGCGCGCGCTGTATTCAGGCGCTAAAGGAGGACGGCTGCGGGGCTATCGTACTGGGATGCGGCGGGATGGCGACGCTGGCTCAGGAGCTGACCCGCGAGCTGCGCGTACCGGTAATCGATGGCGTCAGCGCGGCGGTCAAAATGGTTGAGTCGCTGGTGGCGTTAGGCCTGTCGACCAGCAAGCAGGGCGATTTAGCCTTTCCGGAAAGCAAGGCGTTGAGCGGCAAATTTCAGGCATTAACCCCGTTTTAAATGAAAGAGGTGGCAGATGGTATTTTTGGCAGAAGATTACCCGCGCGACCTGCGCGGCTACGGCGGACAGCCGCCGCACGCGCGGTGGCCGAACAACGCGCGCATCGCCGTGCAGTTTGTGCTGAACTATGAAGAGGGCTCGGAAAACCACGTGCTGCACGGCGATGCCGGTTCTGAACAGTTTCTGTCCGATATTATCGGCGCCGCCAGCTATCCTGACCGGCATATGTCGATGGATTCGCTGTATGAGTACGGCAGCCGCGCCGGTTTCTGGCGCATCCATAATGAGTTCAGCAAACGGGGATTGCCGTTGACCGTGTTCGGCGTCGCGATGGCGCTGGCGCGGCATCCCGAGGTGGTCGAGGCGATTAAGAGGGCGAACTATGACGTGGTCAGTCACGGCTGGCGCTGGATTCATTACCAGAATATGCCTATCGAGCAGGAGCGGGAGCATCTTCATAAAGCCGTGCAGGTATTAACCGACCTGTTTGGCAAACCGCCCACCGGCTGGTATACCGGGCGCGACAGCCCCCATACCCGCCAGTTGGTGGTGGAGCACGGCGGTTTTGATTACGACAGCGACTATTATGGCGACGACCTGCCGTTCTGGAGCGAAGTGGCCTGTAGCGACGGTTCGCGTAGGCCGCACCTGATCGTGCCTTATACTCTCGACGCTAACGATATGCGCTTCGCCACTGCCAAGGGGTTCAATACCGCCGAGCAGTTTTATACCTATTTAAAAGACAGCTTCGATGTGCTGTACGCGGAGGGGGCCAGCGCGCCGAAGATGATGTCCATCGGTATGCACTGTCGTTTGCTGGGGCGCCCGGGCCGCTTCCGGGCGCTGCAGCGCTTCCTTGATTATGTGCAGCAGCACGACCAGGTTTGGGTCTGTACCCGTCAGCAGATTGCCGACCACTGGCGCGACGTTCATCCGTTCAGGGGGTAAAGTCGTTCCCCGGGTAAGCGCAGCGCAACCCGGGAGCATCGCGCAGAGTGGCCGTATTTCCCGGAGGCGATGCTGCGCATCTGTCCGGGCTACCGGATCGCAGACGTTTGCGGACCCGTAGCCCGGGTAAGCGCAGCGCAACCCGGGGGATACCGGGAAATGCGCAGGGCTTAACTCATCAAACTGACCTGAGCGGCGACGATGCGCCAGCCAAAGGGGAAGCGTACCCAGGTCTGCTGCTGGCGACCGATGCGCTCGCTGCCTGCGCGGGTGAATTCGGTGCTACACACCGCGTAATCCTCGCCAAAGGTGGTGATGATGGTATGCCGCAGCTCGCGCTGCAAACCCGCTGCCGGACGGGCGGCGCGAAAGGCGCGGATTTCATCGATGCCGTAAAGATTTTCCCCGGCCCCCAGCCGCACCGTGCGCTTATCGTGCCAGAACAGCTCATCCAGCACCGCGATGTCGTTGCTCACCAGCGCTTCCTCATAGCGGTAAAACGCCGCCGTCACCTCGGCGAGAACCAACGGGCGATTAATCTGTTCTGGGCTCATCATGCGGCGATCTCCACCGGGCGGGCGTCGGTGATGCCCATCTCTTCCAGCGCCCGCGCCGCGCGCAGACAGGCTTGTTCATTAAAGGGCGCGGCAATCAGCTGCAGGCCAATCGGCTGACCGTTCGCCGTGCGCAGCGGCACCGTGACGACCGGCAGGCCAAGGAAGGAGATGGGCTGGGTCAGCATCCCCATGCTGGCGCGAATCGGCAGCAGCTGGCCGTTAATCTCCATGGTCTGCGCGCCGATGAGCGTCGCGCTGCACGGCGTGGCCGGGGCGATTAGCACATCGGCATGAGCGAACAGGCCTTTGAACGCCTGCTGCGCATAACGGCGAAAGCGCTGAGCCTGGAGATACCAGGCGGAGGGGATCATCGCGCCGGCCAGCAGCCGCTCGCGGGAGTTCGGCTCAAAACGTTCGGGCTGGCTCCGCAGCGCGGGCAGGTACTGGTTACCGCCCTCGGCGGCGCTGATAATAAACGCCGCCGAGCGGGCCAGTTCGGCCTCCGGGAATATCAGCTCCTCATGCGCCTCAAGGGCGTGGGCAACGCTGGCAACCGCCGCACGGGCATCGTCATCACACCATGTCGTAAAATAGCCGCCGAGCGCGGCGCAGCGCAGGCCATCGAGACCACGCGGCAGCAGATTAGCCGTACGCTCGCTGGCTTTATCGGCCTGAAAACCATCGCTCGGATCGCGCCCCTGCAGCGCATCGTAAACTGCCGCAAGATCGCCGACGCTGCGGGCAAAAGGACCGATATGGTCAAGGCTGGCGACAAAAGGATGACTGCCGGAGCGCGACAGGCGGCCAAAAGTGGGCTTAAGGCCAAAGATCCCGCACAGCGAGGCCGGGACGCGAATGGAGCCGTTGGTATCGCTGCCCAGCGAGAAATTCACCAGCCCGGCGGCCACTGCGGCTGCCGACCCGCCCGAGGAGCCGCCGGCGATCTGTGAAAGATCGTGCGGGTTATGCGTCGCCCCGTAGTGGCTGTTTTCCGTGGTAAAACCGTAGGCGTAGGCATCCATATTTAGCATGCCGGATAATAATGCGCCCGCGCTGTGCAGCTGGCGCACCGCCCAGCTGTCGGCTACGGCGGCAGGGCGATCGCTCAACAGCTGCGCCCCGGCAAGGGTGGTATGGCCGGCGACATCGAACAGATTTTTCACCGCGTAGGGAACGCCTGCCAGTGCGGGCAGGGGCTTTTTTTCCCGCCGCAGGGTGTCGATGTTCTCCGCCTCAGCCAGCATGCGCTTTTCGCTGACGTGGGTCCAGGCGTTGATCTGCGGGTTAACGCGAGCGATATTCTCCAGCGTGTGGCGGGCGATCTCTTTGGCGCTGAGTTCGCCGGTGGCCAGCGCGCGCTGGATTTCGTGAATGGTCATTTCAGGCAGCTTCATGCTTTATAGACTCCGGCGATTTCGACGCGCTCGTCGAGGGGAAAGGCCATCAACGGCCCGGCCATGGCGGCAATGCGGCTAAACTGCACTCTGAGTTCTGCGCGCCGCGTATCGTCCAGCTCCAGCGCCAGCAGCTGTTCCATTTGCGAGAGCCAGGCGTCCCATTCATTCTGCGATGTTGTCATTATCAGCTCCTAATATCCGGCGGCGGAGCCGTTGCTGCGCGGATCGCTGGCCCCCTCAAACAGGCCGTTGGGATGACGTACAATCGCTCCCGCATGGCCCATGGCTTCGCTGAAATCGGCCAGCACTTCAACCTCGTGCCCCAACTGACGCAGGCGGTCAACGCTTTCGGCGCTGAAGCGGCCCTCCAGCTTGAGCGAGTCGGAAGTCTGCCCCCAGGTGCGCCCCAGCAGCCAGCGCGGTCGGGTGATGCTTTCCTGCAGCGGCGCGTTTTGCATGACGTAGCGGGTGAAGATAGCGGCCTGGGTTTGCGGCTGGCCGTCGCCGCCCATGGAGCCGTAAACCATCACCCGGCCATCGTTCAGCTTTGCTGCTGCCGGGTTGAGGGTGTGAAACGGCTGTTTACCGGGCGCCAGCGCCAGCAGGTGGCTCGGGTCGAGGCTGAACGATGCCCCGCGGTTCTGCCAGACAATGCCGCTCTCCGGCAGCACCACGCCGCTGCCGAATTCGTGGTACAGGCTTTGGATAAAGGAGACCGCCAGCCCGCTTTTATCGATCACCCCCATCCAGACGGTATCGCCCGGGCCTTTACCTGCGCCCCACGGAGCCGCCCGCTGGTCGTCGATGTTATCCGCCAGCGGCTGCAGCGCCGCCGGTGTCAGCAGGCTCTGAATATCAACATCAAGGTGGCGCGGATCGGTGATGTGCGCGTCGCGCAGGCCGAAGGCCAGCTTGGTCGCCTCCACAATACGGTGGACGGTCATCGCATCGTCGGCGTCGGCCATCGCCAGCCTGTCGGTGATGCCGAGGATCGCCAGCGAAACCAGCCCCTGAGTCGGCGGCGCGAGGTTCCACAGTTCGCCGTGTCGATGCGCCAGCCTGAGCGGCTGGGGGCGGCGAGCGCGATGCTGCTGCAGGTCGCTAAGGGTGACGGGCAGTCCGTACTTTTCCATCCCGCGGGCCAGCTGCTCCGCCAGCGGCCCGCGATAGAAGCTATCCAGGCCTTCTTCGGTTAATCGGCGCAGGGTGTTCGCCAGCGCCGGCTGCAAAAAGCGGCTCCCGGCCTTCGGCGGCTGGCCGTCCACCAGAAAGGTTTCAGCGAAGCCGGGCTGGTCGCGCAGTTCACTGAATTTATCGGCGCTCGCGCTGGCCTGCGACGCGGTAACCGGGATACCGTTCGCGGCGTAGCCGATGGCATCTTCCAGCAGACGCGTGAGCGGCAGGGCCGCGCCGGTTAACTCGCGCGACACCTTAAGCGCTTCGTCCCAGCCGCTGACGGTGCCCGCCACGGTCAGCGCCGCCTGCGGACCGCGATGGGGGATCTGCGCGAGGCCGGCGTAGGCCTGTGGTGTCGCCAGCGAACCCGCCGCGCCGCTGGCGTCAATGGCGATGGGGTCGCCCTCGGGCGGCACGATAAGCCAGAAACCATCGCCGCCGAGGCCGTTCATATGCGGATAAACCACCGCAATGGTCGCGGCGGCGGCGACCATGGCTTCGATGGCGCTTCCGCCTTCGCGCAGTACCGCCAGCGCGCTTTGGCTGGCCAGATGATGGGGGGCGACCGCCATCCCGTGGGCAGCAACATGACTTTGCATGAATTTTCCTCAATTAAGCGACTCGTCCGCTGAGGGTTGCAAAAGCTGTTCCATATCTGAACGTAAAGTTTCACCTGTTGCCGACAACGCGCTTTTTTGGCGGGACTGGCATGCATTATGAATGCGGATACGGTTATGATGCGGTGAAACGAAAGTTACAGAGGTCTTATGCAACAGCTTGATGAACGACTGAAAGAGCAGTACCCGTCATTATCGCCGCAGGAGCAGCGGGTGGCGGATTTTATTTTCGATCATTTTGATGACCTGATTAGCTACAACAGCGCAGAGCTGGCGCAGCTTAGCGGCGTGTCAAAAGCCACGGTCAGCCGGCTGTTCAAGCGCCTGGGCTATGAGAAGTATAAGGATATGCGCGATGAGCTGCGTACCCTGCGCCAGAGCGGTATGCCGCTGACCGACAATCGCGATGCGGTACAGGGCAATACTCTGCTGGCGCGCCACTATAAACAGGAGATGGCCAACCTGACACAATGGGTTAACGCGCTGGATGTTCAGCAGTTCGCCGAGGCGATTCAGGCGCTGGTCGCCGCCCGGCGTATTGTGATTGTCGGCATGCGTAATGCTTATCCTGCGGCGCTGCATCTGCGTCAGCAGCTACTGCAGGCGCGCGGGCAGGTACTGGTGCTGCCGCAGCCCGGACAAAGCCTGAGCGAGGAACTGGTGGATCTCAGCGCCGACGACCTGGTGGTGGTGATGGCATTCCGCCGCCGCCCGCGAATCATTCGCCCTCTGCTGCAGCAGCTACAGAGCAGCGATATTCCGGTGCTGCTGATGTGCGAGCCGCAGGCCCACGGTCTGTTTCCGCTGGCGCGCTGGCGGCTTTGCGCGCCGCTGGATAGCGTGTCGGCCTACGACAGCTACGCGTCGGTCAACAGCCTGATCAATCTGCTGTCGAACGCCTTTTTGCACGAAATTCTCGATAAAGGTCGCCCGCGCATTCACGATATTGCCACGCTTTATCAGCAGCTGGATGAGCTGGAACAGCGATGATGGGGCGCCAGCGTGGTGCTTTGCATGGTTTTGGTGCGATGAAATATGCAGGAATCAGCGCCGCTGGTTCCTCTTTACTCTTCTCTTTCTCTTGTTTTACTGGCCTTTAAGCGAAGCGTTGCCGATGGCGAAGTGCATAAATTTATCTGGCACATTAGTTGCAAAAGTGACTTTAAAGAATCTTTTGTTTCATGCTAACGTAACGGGTAAATATCATGAAGAAACTGTTGATCGCGCTGGCCGGGGCCGCTTGTCTGTTAACCCACCTCTCGGCGGCGAAAGCTGACCAGCTGCAGGATATCGAAAAACGCGGCGTGATCCGCATTGCGGTGCCGCAGGATTTCCCGCCGTTTGGCTCGGTGGGCACCGACCTTCAGCCGCAGGGCTACGACATCGATATGGCGCGCTATCTTGCCAAAGAGATGAAGCTCAAGCTGCAGCTGGTACCGGTGACCAGCGCCAATCGCGTGCCTTATCTGCAAACCGATAAGGTAGATCTGGTGATTTCCAGCCTGGGTAAAAACGCCGAGCGCGAGAAGGTGATCGATTTTAGCCGGGCCTACGCGCCGTTCTTTCTCGGCGTATTTGGCGCGAAAGGCGCTGAGCTGAAAGACCCGGCGGCGCTGAGCGGTAAAAGCGTTGGCGTAACCCGCGGCGCGGTGGAAGACATGGTGCTGACCAGCGTGGCGCCGAAAGAGGCGCAGATTAAGCGTTACGAAGACAACAACACCACGCTGTCGGCGTACCTTTCCGGTCAGGTGCAGTATGTGGCTACCGGTAACCTGGTGGTGGCGGCCATCGCCCGGCAGAACGCCGATAAAGCGCCGGTGCCGAGCTTTATGCTGAAAGATTCGCCGTGCTTTATTGGTCTGAAAAAGAACCAACCGGCCCTGAAGGCGAAAGTGGATGCGTTGATTGAGCAGGGGGTAAAAGACGGCACTCTCAACGGCCTTTCCGAGAAATGGCTGAAAGCGCCGCTGCCTGCCAGCCTCGGCGCATAAGGTCCGGGCATGACGGAGCAACTTCATTTCTCTGCGCTCTGGCCGCACTGGCCGGAGCTGCTGGCGGGGCTGTGGGTGACCATCCAGCTAACGGTACTGGCGACGCTCGGTGGCCTGACGATTGGCATCTTCGGCGCCGCCATCCGCAGCGGGCGGCCCACGTGGTTCAGCCGGATTTGGGGCGGGTATGTCGAATTGATTCGCAACACGCCATTTGTGGTACAGCTGTTTTTTATCGTCTTCGGCTTACCGAACCTGGGGCTAAAGATGACGGCGGGCGAGGCCGCGCTGCTGGCGATGGTGGTCAATCTTGGGGCCTACAGTACCGAGATCGTGCGCGCCGGTATTCAGGTCACGCCGAAGGGGCAGTGGGAAGCAGGGCGCGTGCTGGGGCTGACCCGGACGCAGACCTTTATTCAGGTGATTCTGCCGCCTGCGCTGCAGCGCATTTATCCGGCGCTAGTGAGCCAGTGCATCATCGTCATGCTCGGTTCGTCGGTAGTGTCGCAGGTCTCTTATGAAGAGCTGACCTTTGCCGCTAACCTGATCCAGTCGCGCACCTTCCTCAGCTTTGAGGTCTACCTGGTGACGACAGGAATTTATTTGGTGCTGTCGATAACGATGCGCCAGCTGCTGATGGCGGCAGGACGAAAATGGCTGGGGGTGCAGGCATGATGACCACCTTTACCGATTGGGACATTGTTCGCAATCTGCTGCTGGCCGGGCGCTGGACGGTGCTGCTGTCGCTGGTGGCGTTTCTCGGCGGCGCGCTGGTCACGCTGCCGCTGCTGCTGCTGCGCATGACCGGCGGGCGCCAGATAAAGCGCCTGATCCGCGGCTATGTTGAGCTGTTTCAGGGAACGCCGCTGCTGATGCAGCTGTTTCTTGCCTTTTTCGGCGTGGCGCTGTTCGGCATCGACGTTTCGGCGTGGACCGCGGCATCGCTGGCGCTGACGCTGTATACCAGCGCGTTTTTGCTCGATATCTGGTTTGGCAGCATCCGCGCGCTGCCAAAAGGGCAGTGGGAAGCATCGCGCTGTCTGGGGCTGAGCTTTGGCCAGACGCTCTATCGGGTCGTTGCGCCGCAGGCGCTGCGGATCGCCATCGCCCCGACGGTGGGGTTTGCCGTGCAGGTGATTAAGGGCACGGCGCTGGCGTCGATTATCGGCTTCGTTGAGCTGACCAAAGCGGGCACCATGTTGACCAACGTGACGTATCAGCCGTTTAAAGTCTTCGCGCTGGTGGCGCTGGGCTATTTCATTCTGTGTTATCCGCTGTCCCGCTACAGCCGTTATCTGGAGAACAAATTCAATGCCTCTCATCACCATTAATCAGATGCAGAAGTATTACGGCGATAATCACGTGCTCAAGGGCGTCGATCTGGATATCGATATGGGCGAGGTGATCTCGATTATCGGCCGCAGCGGGTCCGGCAAAAGTACGCTGCTGCGCTGCATCAACGGCCTGGAAGGCTATCAGGATGGCAGCATTAAGCTCGGCGGGATGACTATTACCGACCGCGACTCGCAGGCGCGGGAGATCAGCCGCTCTATCGGCATGGTGTTCCAGAACTTTAACCTGTTCCCGCATATGACGGCGCTGGAAAACGTGATGCTGGCGCCGCGTCGGGTGCTGAAGAAGAGCGCCGCCGAGTGTCGGGAGCTGGCCCAGCGGATGCTGGAAAAGGTCGGGCTTGGCGACCGGCTGGATTACTACCCGTCCAGTCTTTCCGGCGGTCAGCAGCAGCGCGTGGCGATTGCCCGTGCGCTGGCGATGTCGCCAAAAGTTTTACTCTGTGACGAGATCACCTCGGCGCTGGATCCCGAGCTGGTTGGCGAAGTGCTTAAAGTGCTGGAGCAGCTGGCGGCGGAGGGCATGACGCTGATTCTCGTGACCCATGAAATGAATTTTGCCCGCGAAGTGGGCGACCGCGTGGTGTTTATGCATCAGGGGCGCGTCTGGGAGCAGGGGGACAGCAAAACGCTGTTCGCTAACCCGCAGACCAGCGAACTGAAGCAGTTTATTTCATCCGTGCGCGGCTTAAATCAATAAGGAATCAAAAATGGACATGACACAGTTTCCGCAACTCAATCCGCCGGCGCGTCTGCTGATGGGGCCAGGCCCGATTAACGCCGACCCGCGCGTGCTGCGCGCCATGTCGAGCCAGCTGATCGGCCAGTACGACCCGGCGATGACCCATTATATGAACGAAGTGATGGCGCTCTACCGCGGCGTATTTCGTACCGAAAACCGCTGGACGATGCTGGTGGATGGAACCTCAAGGGCCGGGATTGAGGCGATCCTGGTTTCGGCTATTCGACCGGGGGACAAGGTGCTGGTGCCGGTATTTGGCCGCTTCGGCCATCTGCTGTGCGAAATCGCCCGCCGCTGTCGGGCGGAAGTGCACACCATTGAAGTGCCGTGGGGTGAGGTGTTTACTCCGGACCAGGTGGAGGATGCCATCAAACGTATTCGTCCACGCCTGCTGCTGACGGTGCAGGGCGACACCTCCACCACGATGCTGCAGCCGCTGGCGGAGCTGGGGGAGATCTGCCGCCGCTACGACGTGCTGTTTTACACCGACGCCACCGCTTCGCTGGGCGGCAATCCGCTGGAAACCGATGCCTGGCAGCTGGATGCGGTCTCGGCGGGGATGCAAAAATGCCTCGGCGGCCCGTCCGGCACCTCGCCGATTACCCTCAGCGCGCGCATGGAGGAGGCGATTCGCCGCCGCAAATGCGTCGAAGAAGGGATTCGCACCGATGCCCACCGCGACGGCGACGAGGAGATGATCTACTCCAACTATTTCGATCTCGGCATGGTGATGGACTACTGGGGACCGGAGCGCCTTAACCACCATACCGAGGCCACTACCGCGCTGTTCGGCGCCCGCGAATGCGCGCGTCTGATCCTCCAGGAGGGGCTGGATAACGGCATTGCCCGCCATAAGCTGCACGGCGATGCGCTGCTAAAAGGCATTCAGGCGATGGGGCTGGAGACCTTCGGTGACCTGAAACACAAGATGAACAACGTGCTTGGCGTCGTCATCCCACAGGGGATAAACGGCGACCAGGCACGCAAGTTGATGCTGGAAGATTTCGGCATTGAAATCGGCACTTCGTTCGGCCCGCTGCACGGCAAAGTGTGGCGTATCGGCACCATGGGCTACAACGCGCGTAAGGATTGCGTGATGACCACGCTCAGCGCGCTGGAGTCGGTACTTAACTATCTCAAATTCCCGACCACTCAGGGCGCCGCGATGCAGGCCGCGTGGGATCACTATCGCAGCGAGAGCGCGCAATGAGTCAAGCACAACGCCAGCAGGCGGATATGCAGCAGGCTGCGGCCCGGGTGTTGGCCCGCGCCGATGAGCTGGCGGCGATCAGCGAAACGCCGGACGCCCTGACCCGGGTTTATCTCTCCCCACAGCATCTTGCGGCTAACCAGCGGGCGGCGCTGTGGATGACCCAGGCCGGGATGACCGTCTGGCAGGACAGCGTCGGCAATATTTGCGGTCGCTATGAGGGTGAGCAGGAGGGCGCGCCGGCCATCCTGCTGGGGTCGCATCTTGATACGGTGCGCAACGCCGGGCGCTATGACGGTATGCTCGGCGTCCTGGCGGCGATTGAGGTAGTGCATCGCCTGCATCAACAGGGGCGACGGCTGAAAAAAGCCATTGAGATTGTCGGCTTTTGCGATGAAGAGGGGACGCGTTTCGGCATTACGCTGCTTGGCAGCCGCGGGCTGACCGGTACCTGGCCTGAAAGCTGGCTGGCGCAGACCGATGCCGATGGCGTCAGCGTGGCGCAGGCGATGGTGCTGGCCGGGCTGGATCCGGCGCGCATTCACCTGGCCGCCCGCAGCCAGGAGGAGATCGCCGCGTATCTGGAACTGCATATCGAGCAGGGGCCGTGCCTGGAGCAGGAAGGACTGGCCTTAGGCGTAGTGGAAGCGATTAACGGCGCGCGTCGGCTGAACTGCCGCTTTACCGGCGAGGCGGGACACGCCGGGACCGTACCGATGAGCCATCGGAAAGATGCGCTGGCCGCCGCCGCCGAGTGGATGGTGCTGATAGAGTCTCTGACCCGCGAGCAGGGCGGAAACCTGGTCGCCACGGTGGGCACGCTGCGCTGCGCACCCGGCGCGGTTAACGTTATCCCCGGCGACGTTACGCTTACTCTGGATATTCGCGGACCGCACGACCAGCCGCTCGAGGCGCTGCTCGAGACGCTGCTGACGGGGGCACAGGCGATTGCCGCCCATCGCCAGCTGCAGTTTAGCGCGGAAGAGTTTTACCGCATTGCCGCCACCGCCTGCGATAGCGGATTGCAGCAGGTACTGAGCGAGGCGGTGCAGGCGGTGCAGGGGCGTTCGCTGACCCTGCCGAGCGGCGCCGGACATGACGCTATCGCCATGGCTGAACGTTGGCCGTCCGCGATGCTTTTTGTCCGCTGTAAAGGCGGCATCAGTCATCATCCTGCCGAGTCGGTCACCGCCGACGATGTGGCGCTGGCGATTGAGGCCTATTTTCGCGCGGTGACGGCGCTGGCAGCCGGGAAGTAAGCGCCGGGCTGTCCCGTCGCGGTACGGTCCCCCACCGGTGGCGATGGGGGCCAGTTTTATTTTTTGCCGTTCGGTTTCAGCTGCTCACCGGGTCTGAGCCTGAACAGCTCGTCATCTCGGGTGGAGTAGCGCACGGTTCCGTCAGCCATCCGATAAGCGCCTTCCGTGAATCCAGCGCCGTTCAGGAACGGAGCGACCGCGTCCGGCGTGTTGCGGAAGGCGGCTTCCAGGGCGAGAAGCGCATAGGGGGCGATACTATCGATACTGGCATATTCGGCCTCAGGATCATCGACAAAAAAGCCGTTGAGGCGCTGCTTGTTGATGATGTTCGCGCCGATGCGATCCGCCAGCGTCAAATAATCCCGCTGCCCGGTGGCCTGCCACAGGTCGATAAGCGCGAAAATCGCATACGGCTGATGGTTCTCCGTTTGGCTATTCAGCCTGCGGTTTGCGCCGCCGGGTTCACCGATATCGCCTAACCCCTGGCCTTTCGCGATGCCGCGGGTGACCTTCCAGATGGCATCATCCGGTTCAAGCGTCCAGGCGCGGGCATAGGAGAGAAGAAATTCATTTCCCGCCGGATAGGCTTTGAGTACCGTCCCTTTTTTTCCATAATAGCCATCGCGTTTTAACGCGTAGTCGGAGAGATCCGTGCCGTTGGCCAGTATCGGGCGGAAGGTATTATTCTGCTCATCGTAAGCGTAGGTCGCGAAGGCCTTGAGGCCATCAAGAGTCCATTTTTTGAGATCGTCACCGTCTTTGCCGAGCGATTTTGCCAGGGCAAGCTGCATCAGCGCATTTTCTGAATAGAGCGTACTGGTTCGGCCCTTAAGCAGCATATTGCCTTCCAGCGCGTCCGGGCCCAGTTCCGGGCCAAACTGACGCTGCGCGCGGTCGCCGTATTTCGAATGCGTGTCGCTGTCATCGCTGGTATCGGCGCGTTTTAACGGTTGGGTAAACTGGTATACGCCCAGCCCGGTCTTCTTATCTCGCGGCAGAACGTACTGTTCGGCCAGCCGTTTTGCCCACGTCAGTGCGCCAGCGTCACCATCGTATTGATACAGCAACGATGCGGAGTAGATCAGGTCGTTGCCGGCATTGAGAAAGCTCAGACCTTTGGTGGCGAAAAAGGGCGGCTGTTGGACAAAATCACTTTGCCAGAGTGCGCCCATCGGTTTGCCGTACTCCCCGTGGCGGCTGGTTTCCAGCGTTTTCCAGTCGTAAACATGGGCATTCCAGAAAGCCTTGATAAAGCGCGCGGTCGCCTGGTCATCGACGGCAAACATCATGTCGTAATAGGGATAGGCATTCTTAAGTTCATGAACCCGCTCTTTTTCACTTGGGCCTTGAGGCTGCAGCGTTTTTAAATCAACAAAACGATGCCCTCCCCATAGCAGCAGCCCGCTCGCATCCTGATAGTGGTCAAAGTAGTAGCGTATATTCTCCGCGACCCGCTGTTTATATTTTGTTTCGCCGGTCAGGTTGCTTAACCCTACCAGCACCCGCATCAAGTTTTGCTGGGCGGAGAAGTTCGACAGCACGGTCACTTTACCGTCCGGAAATACCCATTCCATTTGTTTGCCGGTGCGTGGGTCCACGCCATTAGCCAGCAGGGGAGAGTGATGCCCGTACCGATCGCCTGCTTTGTCCAGCACGACGTCGGCGAACTGCTTTACGCTGCTCAGACGCTCGTTCTCCTGGGCACCCGCATTCAGTGAGAAGAGACTCAGAACGCCCAATGCCAGGGTGATTTTTGCAATCTTCATTATTTTCCTCTTAATGAAAATAAGGGTTTAATTAAACCCTTATTTATTTTCTATCTGACTGACAGGACGTTATCAGAAGGAATATTTCACGCCAACGCGATAACGCGTTTGGCGTTCATCGGTGGATTTACTACCGGAAACGTTGCCGATGGCCATATAAGGAGACCAGTTTTTATCAAGTTTATAGGTCAGCTTAAAATCATGGGTCCAGTCATAGCTTTCGTTATCCGCTAAAATAACCCCGGCAGAGTTGGCTTTTTTATAGTCCAGCTCATAATCCAGTTGATAATCTTTGAGGAATTTCCAGGAAATAACGCTGGTCAGATTATAGCCGTTCTCCGAGGTGTCTTTAGACGTGCCAATATTGCCTGAGTTGCGCTTGTAGTAAGGGCGATAGCGCAATGAGGCGCTGAGATCGTCGGTCAGATTCGCTTTACCGCGCAGATAGGGCCGATAGTTATTTGAGGACGAACTGGTATCCAGAGAGAAGCCGGGCTCAATCTGGAAGGTCTTATTTATTTTATGCACATAGCTCGCCACCACTTCGGTGCCGTTACTCACGGTTTCATCATAGGCTTTATTTTTATCTTGCGAACCTTTCCATTTTCCTTCCAGCGATAAGCCAAAGCCATTGGCAAAACGGTGAGACATCAACAGGCGATCTTTATGATTGTTACCGGCTTTGTCATTCGTTTCATGACGATAATCAAAGGTCACCGCGTGAGCAGCAATACTGATGAAAGGAATTGTGACTAATAATAATGAGCGAAACATAGGGTGCCTCTACTTTTTTTATTTTCCAAAGGTACAAGAAATGACCTGCCGTAAAGCAGGCAGAACGATACAAATGAAATTTTTAAATGGTTGTGTGGTGCCGGGTGCCTCCCGGTGAATCAGGCGCTGACTTCCTGATCCGTCTATAAAAACGAAACGTCGATGAGGGTATTCCTCTATTCAGCATGACCCCGCCGCTTAGGGGGATTCACCACACATTATTCTTTATTCCCCGGTGATGACGAGTTTGTACTGCTTGTGATTTTATTGAAAATAACTTTTACACAAAATGAAATGATGTTTTGAGATCAAGATCTGAATATTTAAAAGAGTGATTAAATAATTTTTATGACATTTATAAAGATAATCCTAAAGAAAATTAACATTTATAATCATGGGGTTGCGGTGTTTTTGGTGTTTTATTTCTGGTCTATGCACGGCTTTAATTGAATTAACGGTAATCTTATTCCTATATTTTTAAGGGTTTATTTTGTTAAAAATTAAAAAATATTCCGGCGGTATCAATGGTTAAATCGGGGCTAATGCTTGCGATGTGCTTTAGTTAAACGAAAGCTAAACGGATAGGCTCGCGGTATTGATCTGCCTGACTGACGACATAACACTCACAAAAGCGCGTCCATGTGGAAGGATAATAAAAGACGGTGACCTCGGGGCTACAAGATGACCATTTATGGAAAGGATCGTGTATTTATTTATGGAGTAGAAAAGATACTGCAGGCGCTTAGCGATGAGGCGGGAACGGAGGCAGAGAGCGATGCGGCCTGCATGTACGTCACCCATGGGATGGATATTCAGGAGATCTATGCTCTTTTCTTCCGCCACCCGCCGGAGCACTACGCCATCTTCATCACCTCCGAACGCCATTTTGAGGCGATCAACCGCCTGTTTCCGGGCCTGTTAAAGCTCTGTTTAGCTGAGCGGTTGACGGTAGACGAGCTGCATCAGGCGTTAAGGGTGATGCGCCTGTTCTCGGCGCAGAACCAAAGCGTGGCCTATCTGCCCGCCAGGTTGAATTTTACCCATGCCGAGCGACAGATTATGCGGCTCAGTTTGCGCGGCCATTCTCTGGATGATATTGCCCGTATCCGTGGGGTTAGCCCCTCTACGGTCAGCGTCCAGCGTACCCGGCTGATGAAGCGTATGGGAACCAAAAGCCTGCAGGAGCTATGCTCCCTCTATGCGGCAATGCGCGCCAGCGATCGCTCACGCACTCCGGCTAAGCTGAATGAGGATCGCGGTTATTGATTAATACAGCCCGTTGGGTAAGCGCGAAAGGCGAACGCGAGATAATATTGTTTGCCCGTCAGGCGCCAACGTACCGCCCGCAGGTTGTTGCGGGCATACCGTCAGTAAACAGGAGAAAGAATGGCTGTCGATAGCAATGGCGACATTGCCCTGCCAATAGTGAACGCAATGCAGCCCGAATTCGCCCGCGTAGTGGACGGGGTCGTGGCAACGCTAACCCGGTGCTTCCCTGAACTGATGCATAGCCTTTATGTTTACGGTAGCGTGGCGCAAGGACGAGCAACGCCCGACAAGTCCGATCTCGACATGAGCGTGATATTCCACGATCGCTCCGATCGGGCCACAGCGGCGCGGCTCGCTGAGATTAAGCGTGAACTGGAAAAGAGCTATCCGGTTGTCAGTAAAATCGATTTTGATTGCGGTGTGCTGCCGCAAGTCCTGCACCCGGATCATACGCTGAGCTGGGGATACTGGCTTAAACATCATTGCGTCTGCGTGTACGGCGAAGATCTGAGCCGCCGGTTTGCTCCCTTTAAACCGGCAAAAGCTATCGCCGTTGCCGTAAATGGGGATTTCCTGCCGGTACTGGAAAAATTCATGGCACAAATACGCTCATCCGCGGATAAGAATGAAGGGTTACAGCTGCAGCGCGCTGCCGCACGCAAAATCATCCGCGCAACCAGTATCCTGCGTAGTGAGTACGACAAAGACTGGCCGGACACCCTTGCTGAGCACCATGGTAAGCTCATTGCCCGCTATCCTGAAAAAGCTGATGACATGGATTACCTGCTGGCAGTGAGTCATGAACCTCGGGGAGACCTGGCCGACTTTGAAAAAAGGATTCTGGCTTTTGCCCGCTGGCTTAACGTCGAGTTTCATCGTCGTCAAAGCTGAGCGGAAAAGCGCCCTGGCCTCATGCTCTGCTAACCATAGCCGTGATATAAAGTCCGCATCCCCAGGCCAGGTGCGTAAGCACGCTCAGCAAGCGAGCCAGCCACGGGCGCGAGGTACGCGACGCCGCCACACCAAAGCCCAATGCGGGTTGAAGAATCAAGAACGGCGCAAATAACGTTAGCACGCCTGCCAGCAGGCCTGCCGTCAGCGTCGGCTCGTTTAACCAGACGGTTCCGTTCAATGCCAGCGGGACAAAAGCAAAAATGGCCCCGGTCAGGTAGTGAAACACCCAGCCGATAACGCTCTCTCCACGCAATGCCGGCGTGGAAGCGATGGTATTATGGCAAAGCTTTCCTCTGAAAAGCCATGCAATCCAGCGACCCACCAGCGCATAGTTTAGCGGCGGCAGCTTGAGCAGGTATTTTTGGCCGAATGACCAGAGATCCATTATCAGCGTCGCGCCAATACCCGTTATGACCGTTTTTACTACCATCATCGTCTCCAGGGTGTACTCCTTTTCCAATGCATGTCAGGCTGGTACCCAGTGTGCAACTTGAAGCGAGGTTTAAGTCAACCATGAAAGCCCTCGATATTCGGGAAATTGCCGATCTTTCTGGCATAAATCCCTCCGCGCTGCGTTATTACGAAAAAAAAGGATTAATTCAGCCTGTTGGCCGTAACGGTTTACGACGGCAATATCACCAAAATGTGCTCAATAAACTGCAGCTCATTACGTTGGGGCAGGCGGCAGGGTTTACGCTGGATGAACTTGCCGCGATGTTTGGTTCGCAAGCCGGGGTCACGATTGACCGGGGGCTGCTCCTCCAGCGGGCGAAAGAGATTGATGCCACCGTGCGCAAGCTGCAGCTGTTAAGCCGCGGGCTGAAGCACGCAGCGCGCTGCAAGCAGCCGGAGCCTGTTCATTGTGAAGAGTTCAAAAGAGTGGTGGCGAAAGGGTTGAGGCTGGTTGGCTGATTAATTACTTCAGACTGTGATGAGAGCATTATAATGGACAAAAATTTTACACCTGAGCAAATCGAAATCATTAATCGCGTGGTTTTTGCGCGCGTCGAACAAATGAAAGAGCAAGTGACTGACCTTATTGCGCAGACAGAGCGCGATGCGCACCAGCAGCTGGCGGATTGCGGGATTGATATGACCGATTTCTGTCCGGCTAATCAGCACTTTCTTATGATGACAATCGTCCAGGCGCTGATAGATCGGGTGCACGGCGGCAACAGGGTCCTTGCCCGGAAGATAATAACCATGGAGGCGAAGAGACTGAACGTCAGCGTTAACGTTGAAGCTGATAGTTCGAGATAGCCTTGAGGCTGAGTCTGTGGCGGACCAGAGCGTTATAAACTGCGTCAGCACTGCCTTGTTTGCATAGCAGAGTCAGCCCCTTCAGCATCGGCCATCGGGCTAAAAATGGAAGACCGCTCCCGGAGTCCAGAAAAGGCCTTTCCCCCAGCACCGATTGCCACATCCTCGTAGCGTTAACTCTTTATTATTCGCGCCACTGACTTCGTCGCCATGGATTGGTAGTAGGTTGGAACATTCCGCGGGGTCAGTCCACTCTCTTCTGCTCGCTGCTGCGCATCGTCAGGCTGCGCGCCTTTAAAGTTCGCTCAATCGCTCTGCGCTGTTATGCTAAAAGTCTGGCAAGCCGCGCTGTTAAGAGACCTGACCATGCCCGAACGCGAGAAAAACATCCATATTCAACCCTCATCTTCAATCTCCCGCACCCATATTCTACCGGCGCTGCTGGCGATCGTCGCCGTGACCGGACTGTGCGCGTATATCTCGTCGCCGCTGGGGCCGTGGCGCGAAATTTTGATTAATCCCGGAATGTATATCGATCTGCTGGCGCTGCTATTTCTGCTGTTTATGCTCTGGAGCTCCACCAAAGTGCGCATGAATCACGTGGCGGTTAACTGGGTACGCTACGGACTGCTGCTGTGGATTGCCGGCGGTACGTTCGATCTGATGGATGAAATCTTTCACCAGCCGCGCTGGATGGGGTACTACTGCGAAGATCTGCTGCGCCTGTCCGGCATGTTGCTGAGCGCAGTCGGGGTCTACAAAATTATTGAGCGCATCAATCTGCTGTACGTTGATGCGCGTTCCCAATCATTAAAGGATGAGCTGACCCAACTGCCTAACCGTCGCTTCTTTATCGACACCATCCGCGAGAAGGAGGGACGCAGGCTGGGGCTAATGATTGTCGATATCGATTACTTCAAGAAAATTAATGACACCTGGGGCCATCTGGTGGGGGACGAAGTCCTCTTTGCTCTCGGTAAGCAGCTGGCTAAGCTCACCAGCGATAAGGTGCTGCCTTCGAGGATTGGCGGCGAAGAGTTTGCCATTATTGTCGACGGAATGACGGCGCAGGAAGTGGATGAACTGGCGCAGGCTATTCTGCAAAACGCCCGGGCGATCCTGATCAACCACGACCATCCGCTGTCGATCAGTATCGGTGTTGGTCTGCGTAACAAAGGGGAACCGCAAAACCTGTTTATTAAAAAGGTCGATGACGCCCTCTATAAGGCCAAAAATAACGGTCGCGGGCGGGTCGAGTGGGCCGTCTGAGTCAGCCCTGCTGCGCGCTGCGGCAGTGGCGACGATATTCTGATGGCGAACGCTCGGTGTAGCGTTTAAACACCCGGCAAAAATAGTTGCTGTCGACGAACCCGCAGTTGTGGGCGATCTCTTTTACCTTGAGATCGTAGCCGCGCAGCAGCTTTTTGGCCTTTTCCAGGCGTACGCTGGTGAGAAACTCATTAAAACCGACGGAGCCGGATTTCTGGAAAATATGCGACAGGTAATTGGGCGTAATATGAAAGCGTTTCGCCACCGACTCGCGGGTCAGGGGCTGGCTGAGATGCTCTTCGAGATAGTCCTGCACCGCCAGAAACAGATCGCGACTGCGGCTGACGCGCATCTCCAGCCCCACCAGCTGTTCAAGGCAGTGGCTTAACAGGGCCGCGACCACCAGCCTGGCGGTCACCGGATCCGGCTGCAGGCAGATTTCATTAAGCGACAGCAGCAGATAGGAGCCAACGCGCGGCCCCAGGCGGGCAACGTTCTGCTTTTCCGTGCGCAGCTGCTTGCCGTCCCAGTACTGAACGCAGAATCCGAGCTTCTGGCGGCCAAAGAGGATGCTTAACGTCGATGCCGGCCCGGTCCACTCCGGCAGCGTCCACTTGCCCGCCTGAACGTAGAGCACCTGCGAGGCGGAGAGCATCGTCTCCGATAGCGGCAGCCCGCTCTCCTTAAGCTCACCCTCAAGCACAATTTCCAGCCGCGGAAAGGGCACTTTAAACGCCAGCGCAGGCTCGGAGATATCCGGGTCGGGGAATCTGACGTGCAGATTATCTTTCTGATTTACTAAACGATTTAAAATATCCGCCAGATCGTCAATCATTCCGTACGCCTTAGAAGAGAACAATTATCTTGTTGATTATAATCTATTTTATCAGTGGTGATTTGTTCTGTGTCAGGCTGGGTCGCGAATGTTTGCCCTACAGAAAGAGGAAAAAAGCTGGATTTTGATAGCCATCACACTTTTCTTCCTCGCGTACGCTTGTCCAGTTTTTCGTAGTTTTGGCCTCATGTATTCCCGGTCGGTGCAGATTAGAGTTTGTTTTGTGTTATCGATAAGTTAAGGAATAGAAATATGGAACAACAATCTGCGGTTTATCTGGATGCGCTGGGGGCGAATGTTGCGCTGAGCCCGACAATGAAACAGGAACTGGATACCCTGGGCTACACCGTCGTGCATAACGTGGTGGACGCGGAGTGGCTGGCGGCGATGCGCGAGCTTATCGACGCCATCGTCGAGAGAGAGGGCGACAGTCTGGCCATTGAACACCACCAGGAAGCGACCGCCACGCGCATTGCCAACCTGATTAATAAAGGGGTGATTTGGGAAAAGGTCTGGTCGCATCCGCTGATACTTTCCGCCTGCCGGTATATTTTTCAGGGCGATTTTAAAGTCTCCAGCCTGAACGCGCGGGAAGCGTTGTTTAACGGCGGCCATCAGCCGCTGCATGCGGACTGGAAAAAACCGCGTCCTGACTTTCCGAAAGTACATCTGGTGAATACGATATGGGCTATCGATGACCTGAGCGCTGAAAACGGCGCACCGCGCATTATCCCCGGCACCCATTTGCGTCCGGAGCTGCCGGAAGAGGTGCTGGACGACCCGGAGCTGGCGCATCCTGATGAAGTGGTGTTCGCCGCGCCGGCGGGCAGCGTGATGATTTATAACGCCCACGCCTGGCACGGCGGGACGCGCAACCGCGTCGGCAGCAGAAGGCGGGTGCTGCACGGCTTATATATCGACAGAGCGGATACCGCGCAGCAGGATCAGCAGCGCTGGCTGACGCCGGAAACCGCCAGCCGTTTGACCCCCGCGCAGAAATGGCTGCTGGGGGTGGCGTAAATTAAATTGCCGAAACACGGTGTTCCCGCTCTCAAGGGATCTCAATATAAACCACCGGTTTTTTCATAATGCATTTCACCGCGTCGACGATCTGCTGCGGCTGCAGCAGAAAAGTTTTGATGCTGGTCTTAATGGTGCGGATGCCGTTGAAGCGTCTGGCATCGTCAATTTCAATATCCGTCACCAGCAGAACGACATCGGCATGGGCAATATCGTCAGCGGTAATTTTGTTCTCAACCCCCAGCGCGCCCTGGGTTTCGATTTTGATATTCCATTTCTCATGGTGGCCGACCTTTTCCAGGCGTTCGGCCGCCATATAAGTGTGAGCGACGCCGCTGACGCATGCCGTGACGGCAACGATATTGAAATCCATAGCATCCTCCAGGCGTTATCCGCCAATGGTCACGCTAAAACCGGCCCGTTCGGCCAGCGTCCTGAATGGCTGAATCTCAGATTCTGCAGGGGCCTTAATCATCGACATCGACCATTTTTTTCCCAGTAAATGATATTTTGGTTCGCCGAACTGATGGAACGGCAGAAGATGAATTTCGCGCAGCTTAAAGGGGGCCAAAAACGCCAGGATCTGGCGGAAATTCTCTTCGTTAAGCGTAAATCCCGGAATCAGCGGCACCCGGGGAATAAGCGGGATTTGGGCTTCGACCAGACGGGTGAAGTTATCCAGCACCCGCGGCATATTCATCCGCAGCTGCTCCCGGGCCAGCGCTTCATCCATGATTTTCAGATCGAACAGCACTTCATCACACGCCTGAGCCAGCGGAAAAAAGCGGCTGAACGCGGTATCGCCCGCTGTTTCAATCGCCGTTCTGATCCCCCATTCGCGCAAGCGGCGCAGAAAACGCGCGGCAAATTCGGCCTGCATCAGGACTTCGCCGCCCGACAGGGTCACGCCGCCGCCCGAGGCGCGGAAGAAGATCTCATCCTTCAGCACCTCTTTAAGCAGATGATCGAGGGTAACGTCGCGGCCAATCTGCTCCCACGCGCCGGAGGGGCACTCGACCACGTCCTGCTGGCAGCGCGAGCAGCGCAGGCACTTGCTCTCCCGGCGTACGGTCTGAATTTTCGGCGAGATCGACTCCGGATTAGCGCACCACGGACAGGTATGCGGGCAGCCCTTAAAAAACACCACGGTGCGGATCCCCTGACCGTCATTCAAAGAGTAGCGCTGGATGTTAAAAATGCGCGCCTTATCGGCGCGCGTTTCCATGACCTCACAGCTGATGCGCGGTGCGGCGGATAATGTCATCCTGAATCTCCTGCGACAGCTCAACGAAAAAGGCGCTGTAACCCGCAACGCGCACCACCAGACCGGCAAAATCCTGCGGCCGCTGCTGGGCTTCGCGCAGCGTATCGGCGTTGACCACGTTGAACTGAATATGCTGTAGCCTCAGCCTGGTGAATGCCTGCAGGAAGTCGGCCAGCTTATTCAGGCCGCTGTCGCCGGCAAGCGTTGCCGGGGTGAATTTGACGTTCAGCAGCGTACCGTTGGAGAGCAGAAAGTTATCCAGCTTGCTGACCGACTTGAGCACCGCGGTCGGTCCCTGAACGTCCTGGCCGAGCATCGGCGACAGCCCGCCGTCCGCCAGCTGTTCTCCCGCCAGGCGTCCGTCCGGGGTGGCGCCGACGACCGAACCGAGCGGCACGTGGGCAGAGACGGTATAGGAACCCGGCGTAAACTGACCGCCGCGCGGGTTCTGGTATTGTTCTACCTCTTTGCAGTAAAAGCGCAGTAGATCGGCGCTGATGTTGTCCACTTCGTCAATATCGTTGCCGTATTTCTCGAAGCGGTTGATTAGGCGAGCGCGAATTTTTTCCCCTTCCGGCGTCTGGAAATTGGCTTTCAGCACTGCGATAAGTTCAGCGAAGCTGAGCCGTTTTTGCTCAAAAACCATCCCTTTTAGCGCGTGCAGCGAGTCGCTGAGGTTAGCAATGCCGATGCCCTGGACCCCGGAGAAGTTATAGCGCGCGCCGCCTGCGGTAATATCCTGACCGTGCTGCACGCAATCCTCAATAAAAGAAGAGAGCAGGGGAACCGGCGCCCAGTCGCGGTGGCCGATATCGCAAATGTTGCTGCCTTCCACCATCAGCTTAATGTAATAGCGAATCTTGTCGCGGATCTGGTTAATCAGCCCATCCCAGGTGATATCAGGATTGCTTTCGTTTTCCAGCATCACGATTTCCATCACCTTCAGCAGGTTAAACATGGCGATATCGTGCAGGCCGTAGGTGCGTCCCGGGATCGACAGCTCAACGCAGCCAACCACCGAATAATCCCGCGCGTCCTCCAGCGATACGCCGCGGTTGAGAAATGCCGGGATCACCACTTCATCATTAAAGATTTGCGGAATGCCGGTACCGAGGCGAATGGTCTCGGCGGTTTTGCGCAGGAAAGGACGATCGATGAGCTCGTTGACGCGTACGCCAAGGTTCGGCTGCGGCAGTCGAACGTTCTGGTAGGCGTCGAGGGACAGAAACGACAAAATATTGACCGCGCTGCGTCCGGTCTCGGTCAGGCCGCCGAGCAGCGCGGTATAGCCGGTCGGGAAGCCTGCAAAGTAGCGCGCGCTGCTGGTGGAGCGCAGCAGAACGATATCGTTGCACTTCACCCACAGCGACTCCAGCAGCTCCTGAAGAAACTGCGGATCCTGGCCGCGATTCAGCGAAGTCTGATAGTACGGCAGCATGTACTGGTCAAAGCGTCCCAGCGAGATAGAGCTGGCGTTGGATTCATACTGCAAAATGATGTTCATATACCAGAAGAGCTGGCAGGCCTGCCAGAAATCTTCCGGGCGGTGTACCGCATTATGGCGGGAGATGTTGGCGATGGTCTCCAGCTCTTTGCGCCGCTGTTCATCAGCACAATCGGCGGCCATTTCATCGGCAAGGGCCGCATAGCGCAGAATATGGCGCTGGGAGGCTTCTAGCAGGATCAGCACCGCCTGATAAAAACTGTTCTGCGGGTGCTGCTGACGCACCGCCTTAATCTCCGTCACCAGCGCGGCGAGGCCGTTTTCCAGCAGGCGAGGGTAGTCGATAATGATATGTCCCTGGCCCTTATCGGTCTGGTTGACGCTAAAAATCTGCGTGCTGACGGCGTTTTTGACTTCATCGGTCATCTGGGCGTTGATGAAGTCCTTCATCGAGCGATTTTCCCAGTAGGGGAACAACTCTTCGCGGTAGATGCGCTTGTCTTCTTCGCTGATATTGAAACGGTCCTGCGGGCGGGTCGGGAACTGGTCCAGCTCCTTGAGCAGCCAGTAGGGGTCCATCTCCGGGGACATAATTCCGGCGCGCGGCTTGATGGTCCGGTTGCCGGCAATCAGTTCATCATCACGAATCGAAATCTGCACATGATCGAGGATCCATGCGGTCGCTTTCGCCCGGCGGATCATTACCGGCTCACCCTCCGTCTGTTTATGGCTGGCGGTGTAGAGCAGCGCCCGCTCGAGTGAGATTTCGCGCGGGTTGGCGAACAGACGATCTTTTAAGCGTTGAGTGCGATTGGTCATGACAAACTCCATGTTATTTTGCGGGGCGCAGGGCGCGCCCCGGGCATTCAGTCAGGCATTCTGTGAAAGGTGGCTGTCGATTTTGTTCATAATGGCTTCGGCGCGCTTCACGGCATCACTGATGTTGACGCGCACGATGGTTTTACCGGCAAAGCGTTCTTCAAACTTAATGCCGATATCTTTGGTCAGAATCACCATATCGGCGCTGGCGACGTCTTCTGCGGTCAGCTCGTTCTCAATGCCGATGGAGCCCTGAGTCTCGACTTTGACCTGCCAGCCTTTGGCTTTAGCGGCGCTCTCCAGCGATTCTGCGGCCATATAGGTATGGGCAACGCCAGAGGGGCAAGCGGTAACGGCGATAATTTTGGTCATACGATATTCCTTCCACTGTTTCAGTTAATTTCGAAATCAAGATCCATCTCGTCATCGGCTTTGGCGTCTGACGTTTTCTTTTTCGCCAGGGCTTTGAGCAGAATGACGCAGGCGGCGCTGACGATGGCGCCGACCGCCAGACCGGCAACAAACCCGCCTTTACCTTCGACGACCGGCAGAACGATGAGCCCGCCCCAGCCGGCGTAGCACTGGGCGCCGAGCAGCGCGGCGGTGACGCAGCCGGCGGCGGCGCCGATCATATTGGCCGGGATAACGCGCAGCGGGTCGGCGGCGGCGAAGGGGATCGCGCCTTCGGTCACGCCAACGCAGCCCATCACCAGCGCGGCTTTCCCGGTTTCGCGCTCTTCCGCGGAGAAATATTTACGCCCAATCAGCGTTGCCAGGCCCATGCCCAGCGGCGGCACGGCGATACCGACGGCGGCGATGGCCACTACGCTGTAAACGCCCTGAGAAACGCAAATCAGCATGAAGGCGTAGGCGACTTTATTCACCGGACCGCCCATGTCGAAGGCCAGCATCAGGCCCATAATGATGGCGAGAATAACGATGCTGCCTTCGCGCATGCCCTGCAGCCAGCCGGTCAGACTGGCGGTCAGCGCGCCAATCGGCTCGCCGAGACCCCACATCATGATCCCGGCGGTTATAAAGGTGCCGATAATCGGGATAACGAAGATGGGCATCACCGAGCGCAGCACCTTGTGCACCGGGATTTTCTTCAGGTAGTAAACCACCAGCCCGCCAATGATCCCGGCAATCAGCGCGCCGAAGAAACCGGCGCCGAAGCTGTTGCCGACCCAGGCGCCGATGGCGCAGGGGGCCAGCGCCGCGCGGTCGGAGATGGAGTAGCCGATATAGGCCGCCAGAAATGGCACCATTAGCGTCAGACCGGCGACGCCGATATCAAACAGTTTTTTCAGGTTAGGGTCGGTGGCGGCATCGGGCACCGCGCCCTTGCCATACAACATGACGGAGACTGCCAGCAAGATCCCACCGGACACGACAAACGGGATCATATGTGAAACCCCGGTCATGAGGTGCTGGCGGGTATTTTTTAATATTTGCACCAGTTCGTTCATTGTTTTTCTCCTGAGCGCTGCGTGGCCCGTGACTGAGTTGATGTCTCAACATTAGAAAAAGGGCGGCGCATAAAATAGTAGAGAAAAAGTGCATTTACTGGATATTTGTAAGGCGAGGAGAAAATTGCGATCCACCTCAAATCTTAGTTCTGGTGGGTTTTTGATGCCCTTCACGAGGCGATTTGTGACCACGAGCATAAAAAAGATTCAGCCATACAATTATCCAGTAATTACCACTTTTATCGTGTAGTGGCGGGCGGCTTCTTTCTTTACCTTTTGGCTAATACGCATTATTCAGGAGGAAGGCGATGGCTCTGGTAATTGAATTCATATGTGATTTGCCCAACGGCGTACATGCGCGTCCGGCAAGCCTGGTAGAAACGCTGTGCAATACTTTTTCATCTTCAGTCGAATGGGTAAACACCCGCACAGAAGGACGCGGAAACGCCAAAAGCGCGCTGGGGATTATTGGCACCAATACCTTAAAGGGCGACCGCTGCCAGCTTGTTGTCAGCGGTGAAGATGAACAGCAGGCGTTTAATACGCTAACGGCGTTCATCACCGACAAGTTCCCGCACTGCGATGCGCCGCTGCCGGCGGCGGAGCAAATGGCCGTTCAGCCGGTTCCTGAATCCCTCTCGCGTCTTAATCCTACCCTGTTTCACGCGCTGCCGGTCTGCGCCGGCAGCGCGGGCGGCAGGCTCACCCATCTTAAGTCCCTCGACCTGCGCGATTCAGGCGCGCTGCCTGCAGCGGGCGCAATTGAACAGGAACAGGCGGCGCTGGACAGGGGCCTGACCCTGCTGGTGAAAAATATTGAGTTCCGCCTGCTGGATAACGACGGTACCGCCAGCGCGATCCTTGAGGCGCATCGCTCTCTGGCCACCGACGCCTCGCTGCGCCAGCATCTGCTGGACGGGCTGTTGAACGGTCTGAGCTGCGCTGAAGCGGTGGTCGCGACCGGCGAACATTTTTGCGCCCAGTTCAGCGCTTCCGGCAATAGCTATTTGCAGGAGCGGGTGCTGGACGTGCGCGATGTGTGCTTCCAGCTTCTGCAGCATATCTACGGTGAGGATCGTTTTCCGGCACCGGGTAAGCTGACCGAAGAGGCCATCTGCCTCGCCGATGAACTCACCCCCAGCCAGTTTCTTGAACTGGATAAAACGCTGCTTAAAGGCCTGCTGCTGCGCAGCGGCGGCACCACTTCACATACGGTGATCCTCGCGCGTTCGTTCAATATTCCCACCCTGGTGGGCGTCGATATGGAGGCGCTGCTGCCGTGGGTCGATCGCCGGGTACAGATTGACGGTAACGCCGGGCTGGTGGTGGTGAATCCCGATGAAGCGGTGGCGCGCTACTATCAGCAGGAGGCCTGGGTACAGGCGCAAATCCGCCGCCAGCAGCAGGCCTGGCTGGATAAAGAGGGCCGAACGGAAGACGGTATTCGTCTGGAGGTGGCGGCCAACATCGCCCATTCGGTAGAGGCGGCGGCGGCCTTCAACAACGGCGCGCAGTCGGTAGGACTGTTCCGCACCGAGATGCTCTATATGGACAGGCCCAGCGCGCCGTCGGAAAACGAGCTGTATAACATCTTTTGCCAGGCGCTGGAGCCGGCCAACGGGCGCAGCATTATCATCCGCACCATGGATATCGGCGGCGACAAGCCTGTGGCCTACCTCAACATCCCGGCGGAGAATAACCCGTTCCTCGGCTACCGGGCGGTGCGTATTTATGAGGAGTATCAGGCGCTGTTCCGCACTCAGCTGCGGGCGATTCTGCGCGCTTCCGCGCACGGCGCGCTGAAAATCATGATCCCGATGATCTCCTCGATGGAAGAGATCTTATGGGTCAAAGAGCAGTTGGCGGATGCTAAACAGTCGCTGCGCAGCGAACATATCCCGTTTGATGAAAAGATCCCGCTGGGCATTATGCTTGAGGTGCCGTCGGTGATGTTTATCATCGATCAGTGCTGCGAAGAGATTGATTTCTTTAGTATCGGCAGCAACGACCTGACCCAGTACCTGCTGGCGGTGGATCGCGATAACGCCAGGGTGACGCGCCACTACAACAGCCTCAATCCGGCTTTTCTGCGCGCGCTGGATTACGCGGTTCAGGCGGTGCATCGTCAGGGGAAATGGATTGGCCTGTGCGGCGAGCTGGGGGCTAAAGGTTCGGTGCTGCCGCTGCTGGTGGGGCTGGGGCTGGATGAGCTGAGCATGAGCGCGCCGTCGATTCCGGCAACCAAGGCGCGTCTGGCGCAGCTTGACAGCCGCGCCTGCCGTCAGCTGCTTAACCAGGCGATGCAGTGCCGTACTTCATTAGAGGTAGAACATCTGCTTGCCCAGTTCCGCATGACCCAGCAGGACGCGCCGCTGATTACTCCGCAGTGCATTACGCTGAACAGCGACTGGCGTAGCAAAGAGGAGGTCATTAAGGGCATGACTGATAATCTGCTGCTGGCCGGGCGCTGCCGCTATCCGCGTAAGCTGGAAGCCGATCTGTGGGCTCGCGAAGCGGTGTTCTCTACCGGTTTAGGCTTTAGCTTCGCCATTCCACACAGTAAATCTGAGCATATCGAGCAGTCGACCATCAGCGTCGCCCGTCTGGCGCAGCCGGTAGCGTGGGGCGACGACGAGGCGCAGTTTGTGATTATGCTGACGCTTAATAAGCATTCGGCGGGGGATCAACATATGCGTATTTTCTCGCGGCTGGCGCGGCGCATTATGCATGAAGAGTTCCGGCAATCGCTGGTGACGGCGCAGAGCTGCGAGGCGATCGCGGCGCTGCTGCAGCGCGAGCTGGAGCTGTAATTCGGTCCGGAGAATCTCCCCGGTGGCGCTTGCGCTTACCGGGGCTACGGGCTTCCAGCGATCGGCGGGGCGGTAGCCCGGGTAAGGCGTTTACGCCGCGACCCGGGATATCCGGGCCCGGTGCTTGAGGGAGGCTGTCCGGCGACCATTGCCGAAAGCGGCGCTTACGCGCCTGTTCGGGCGACCTGGTGTCCGGCAATAGCCTGACAAATGGCCTCGCCCACCTGCTGGGTGGAGGCAGTGCCTTTCATATCCGGCGTCTTTGGTCCGCTGGCAATGGTCTGCTCAATCGCTGCGAGAATGCCGTCATGGGCGGCCTGGTAGCGAGCGTCACCGTTGCCGAGGAAGTCGAGCATCATCGCGCCAGCCCAGATGGTGGCAATCGGATTGGCGATATTTTTGCCGTAGATATCCGGCGCCGAACCGTGTACCGCCTCAAACAGCGACGGAAAGGTGCGATCCGGGTTGAGGTTTGCCGATGGGGCAATGCCGATGGTGCCCGTACAGGCCGGGCCGAGATCGGAAAGGATATCGCCGAACAGATTAGAGCCGACCACTACGTCAAAACGCTCCGGCTGCAGCACGAAACGGGCGCACAGAATATCAATATGCTGCTTATCCCATTTCACCTCCGGGTATTGCTGCGCCATCGCTTCGACGCGCTGGTCCCAGAAGGGCATGCTGATGGCGAGGCCGTTAGATTTGGTCGCCGAGGTCAGGGTTCTGCGCGGGCGGCTTTGCGCCAGCTCAAAGGCGTAGCGCAGGATGCGGTCAACGCCGCGGCGGGTAAACACCGACTCCTGAATCACCACTTCATGTTCGGTTCCCGGATTCACATGGCCGCCAAGAGCGGAATACTCCCCTTCGGTGTTTTCACGAACCACGTAGAAATCGATATCGCCGGGCTGTTTACCCGCCAGCGGGCAGGGGACGCCGGGGAACAGGCGCACCGGACGCAGGTTGACGTACTGGTCGAATTCGCGGCGGAACTTCAGCAACGAGCCCCAGAGGGAGATATGATCCGGGACGATATCCGGCCAGCCGACCGCGCCGAAATAGATCGCATCAAAGCCTTTCAGCTGCGCGTGCCAGTCCTCGGGCATCATAGTGCCGTGTTGGGCGTAATAATCGCAGCTGGCCCACTCGAAGTGCTCGAAGCTTAACGCCAGCCCCCAGCGTTCGGCGGCGGCCTGCAGTACGCGCATCCCTTCCGGCAGCACCTCTTTACCGATGCCATCGCCGGGGATGGCGGCAATACGTAAGGTTTTATTCATCGTTATTCTCAGTTTGAGGTAAGGAAAATTGACTTCATCTCTATCCTATAATTGACTAATTCATAATTAATCCCGTCAACTGGTGAAACATAAAACACGAATCATGAATAATCTTCCGCTGCTGAACGACTTACGCGTCTTTATGCTGGTAGCCCGCCGCGCCGGTTTTGCCGCCGCTGCGGAAGAGCTCGGCGTCTCTCCGGCATTTGTCAGCAAACGCGTATCGCTGCTGGAGCAAACCCTTAACGTCCAGCTGCTGCACCGCACTACCCGGCGAGTGGCTATCACCGAAGAGGGCGAGCGCATCTACGAATGGGGGCAGCGCATTCTGCAGGATGTCGACCAGATGATGGATGAGCTCTCCGATGTGCGGCAGGTGCCGCAGGGAACGCTGCGGATCATCAGCAGCTTTGGCTTTGGTCGGCGGGTGGTCGCGCCGGCGCTCTCCGAGCTGGCCCGTCGCTACCCGCAGCTGGAGATCCGTTTCGACGTCGCCGACCGGCTGGTAGATTTGGCTAATGAAGGGGTCGATCTGGATATTCGCGTCGGCGACGATATTGCGCCCAACCTGATAGCCCGCCAGCTTGCCAGCAATCATCGTATCCTCTGCGCCTCGCCGGCGTTTGTCGCCCGGCATCCCTCGCCGAAACAGCTGAGCGACCTTGCCGCGCTGCCGTGTCTGGTGATCAAAGAGCGCGACCGGCCTTTTGGCGTCTGGCAGCTGCGCGATGATAAAGAAGGTGAGCACGCCATCAAAGTGACCGGGCCGCTGTCGTCAAACCACGGTGAAATCGTCCACCAGTGGTGCCTCGACGGGCAGGGGATTGCGCTGCGCTCATGGTGGGACGTAAAGGAGAATATCGCCAGCGGCAATCTGGTACAGCTGCTGCCGGAGTACTATCAGCCCGCCAGTATCTGGGCGGTATACGTGTCTCGGCTGGCGACTTCGGCCAAAATTCGCACCACCGTGGAGTTTTTACGCCACTACTTTCAGCAGCGCTTTCCGCGGCAGTGCGGGGCGGCGATATTGCCGACGGCGGGCGCCGTCGGCCGGGGGGATTAAACGCCGAGCCGATCGCGCAGGCTATAGTAAGCCGCGCCCATGGCGGTAAACGGAATGCGCAGGCTGCGTCCGCCGGGGAACGGGTAGTGCGGCAGCTTCGCGAAGGCGTCAAAACGTTCGGCGTCCCCGCGCAGCAGCTCCGAAATTAGCCGTCCGGCGAGGTGGGTACAGGTGACCCCGTGGCCGCTGTAACCCTGCATATAATAGATATTGTTATCGAGGCGGCCAAACTGCGGCATCCGTGAGAGGGTCAGCAGGAAGTTGCCGGTCCAGCGGTAGTCGATTTTCACCCCCTTCAGCTGCGGGAAGGTTTTCAGCAGCTTCGGCATAATCAATCGCTCAACGTCGTCCGGATCTCGCGCGCCGTAGACCACGCCGCCGCCGTACAGTAGGCGGTTATCGGCGGTCAGACGGTAGTAATCCAGCAGATAGTTACAATCCTCCACGCAGTAATTTTTCGGAATCAGCGAGCGCGCCAGTTCCTCAGACAGCGGTGCGGTGGTGACCACCTGGGTGCCGCACGGCATGCTGCGTTTCGCCAGCTCCGGCTCGATCTTATCGCCGAGATAGGCGTTACCGGCGACGATCACGTAGCGAGCGGTCACTTGTCCGCGCGCGGTGGTCACTACCGCCGGGCTGGTGTGCTGAATGCGGGTAACCGGTGATTGCTCGTACACCCGGCCGCCGTTTAGCCGAATGGCGTCAGCTTCGCCAATCGCCAGGTTGAGCGGATGGATATGGCCGCCGCTGCGATCCAGCAGGGCGCCGGTGTAGCGGTCGCTGTCGACTTCGCGGCGAATAGCGCTGGCATCCAGCAGCTCCAGTTGGGTATTGCCGTAGCGCTCCCAGTTGGCTTTCTGCTCTTCCAGAGTTTCCAGCTGTTTATGATTCATCGCGACAAACAGCCCGCCGGGGCGATAGTCGCAGGCAATCTGATAGCGCTGGATGCGCTCGCGAATAATATCGCCGCCTTCAAACATCATGCTGCCGAGCATTTTCGCCGCGTCCGGGCCGTAGGTTTTCTCGATAACGTCGATATCGCGGCTATAGGAGTTAACTAACTGGCCGCCGTTGCGTCCGCTGGCGCCGAAGCCGATGCGCGCGCCTTCCAGCAGCACCACGTCGTAGCCCATTTCGGCCAGATGCAGCGCCGAAGAGAGGCCGGTATAGCCGCCGCCGACGACGCAGACGTCGCAGCCGATCGTTTCTTCCAGCGCCGGGAACGGTTCATAGCGGTTGGCGCTGGCGGCGTAATAGCTGGTGGTATGTTCGGTCATGATTAAGACTCCAGGGCAATCCAGATAGTTTTCAGTTCAGTGAATTTTTCCAGCGCATGCAGCGACTTATCGCGTCCGTTGCCGCTCTGCTTATAGCCGCCGAACGGCACGGTCATATCGCCATCGTTGTAGTTGTTTACAAAGACGGAGCCGGCTTTCAGACGGCGGCTGATGCGGTGCGCGCGGGAGAGATCGCGGGTCCAGACCGCCGCGCCGAGGCCATAGCGGCTGTCGTTGGCCAGCGCCAGCGCCTGCTCTTCGGTTTTAAAACGAGTGACCACCAGCACCGGGCCGAAGATCTCCTCCTGGCTGAGCGCGGAGGCGGGATCGACGTCAACAAAAATGGTTGGGCCAACCGCCGCGGGCCACGGATTTTTGCGTCCATCTAGCAGCAGCGTACTATGCGCTTCGCCGGCGCGAATAAAGCTGTGGACGCTATCGGCGTGGCTGTTGTCGATCAGCATGCCCATGGCGGTATTAGGGTCGAGCGGATTGCCCGGCTGCCAGCCTTTGGCCTGCTCTTTAAGGAGATCGAGAAACCTGTCGGCAATGCTCTCCTCAAGCAGCAGGCGGGTTCCGGCGATACAGACCTGGCCCTGGTTGTAAAAGATACCGCCGGCGGTAGCGTTAACCGCTTTTTGCAGATCCGGACAGTCGGCAAAAACGATATTGGCGCTTTTACCGCCCGCCTCCAGCCAGACGCGTTTCATATTGCTGTCGCCTGCGTCCTTCAGCAGCTGTTTACCCGTGCGGGTAGAACCGGTAAAAGTAATCACTTCGACGTCAGGATGCCGCGCCAGCGCCTGACCGGCTTCATGGCCGAAACCGCTCACTACGTTGAACACGCCGTCTGGCAGTCCGGCCTCTTTCGCTAAGCCCGCGAGTCGCAGGGCGCTGAGTGGGGATTTTTCCGACGGTTTGAGCACTACGCTATTACCTGACGCCAGCGCCGGGCCAAGTTTCCAGCAGGCCAGCAGCAGCGGAAAATTCCACGGCACCACCGCCGCAATCACGCCAATCGGTTCGCGGACGATCATAGCCAGTTCGTTGCCGCCGGTAGGGGCAACTTCGCCGTAGACTTTATCGATAGCTTCGGCATACCAGCGAATCGCGCGGGCGGCGCCGGGGATATCGTCGCGCAGGCTGTGACGGATCGGTTTGCCGGTGTCCAGGGTTTCCAGCAGCGCCAGCTCTTCGCAATGGGCCTCCATCAGGTCGGCAAACTTATTCAGGACCGCTTTACGCTGGGCAGGAGAGGCCTGCGACCAGTCGCCGCGCTCGAATGCGCTGCGGGCGGCCTGGACCGCGCGATCGACATCGGCCTTTTTGCCGCGCGCGACTTCGGCGAGCGTTTGCTGGGCGGCAGGGGCGATGGTGGCAAACACGCTGTTATCGGCGGCGGCGCTGTATTCGCCATTAATAAATAACCGCGTTTCAATCGCGATGTTCTTTGCTTTTTCTTGCCAGTAAGCCAGGTTGTGAAAATCCATCATGACTCCTTAATGACATAATCGAAAAAAAAGTGGTGATTTCAGACCCTCAGGGCGCAGGGCGTCCCCGGGGTTGAGTACCGTTTAAATTGCCCATTAACAGGCTTGAATTATCCGGGGCCAGCGGAAAACGTTTTTCCGCATTGCGCAAGGTGAACTGCGTTATCTTCGCGCCGCCGGAATTCACCCCGGGCGGCGCAGGCCTGAAGAAAACCTGAGAAAGGCTCAGGCTAATAAATCAGAAGGTGGTGGGAGTATGGGCGCTGATAATTCGGCAGATACCTGCCGAAGTGTTGCTGAAGCTATGCGGTATGCCGGTGTTAATGGCATAACTTTGCCCAGCCACCAGGTGATACGCCTGACCGTTAATGGTCAACACGACTTCACCCTCCAGTATGGTGCCTATCTCTTCACCCTGATGCTTGATCCTCTCCCCGGTTGTGGTTCCAGGCTGGTACGTTTCAAATATCATCGCCAGCGTGCGGTTCGGATTGCCATTGTGAACCAGCTTCATCGATACCCCCTGGCTGCCGATTTCAATCAGATCGTCCTGATTGATAACCACCTGCGGTTCAGCCGGTTTTTCTGGTTCAGAAAAGAATTCCGAGAGCGACAGCCCGTAGACTTTCAGCAGCTTTTGCAGCGTGCTGATGGCAGGACTGACTTTGTCCTGTTCTATGGTGCTGATGGCACTATGTGTTAACCCAGACAGTTCGGCGGCACGACGCTGTGAGAGACCCAGCTGTTGGCGGATCGCTGACAAACGTTTCCCTGGCGCCAGTCCGTCATCGCTCATATTTGCATTTCCTTAACGGTAGTGGTCAGAGTCGCTGTTTTTCAGCGATATAGTTCTGACAGGCGGTGATAAAACCTTCAAACAACATTCGCGACAGGGCGTATTCGCTACTGTTCCATTCAGGATGCCACTGCACGCCGAGGGCGAAAGGATGGTCGTTAACGCTGACCGCTTCCGCTAGCCCGTCCGGAGAACGCGCTTCCACGCGCAGCCGTGGACCCGTCGTTTTTGCTCCCTGCCCGTGTAACGAGTTTACCCAAAACGTGTTGCAGCCCGGTATTAACTGAGAAAGTAATCCTCCCTCCTGAACCTGAACTTCATGCGAGGGCGCGTATTGCTGCTCGACGGGAAGTTCGGGGTCTTCGCGGTGCTCAAGAAGCTCAGGCTGCTCGAACAGACGACGATACAGAGTCCCGCCGGTGGCGACAACCAGTTCCTGTAGTCCACGGCAGATGGCGAAAATGGGGATGCGCCTTTCGAGCGCGGCGTTAATCAGCGCCATGCTCAGAAGATCACGCCCGGGATCGGCGTCAGGCTCATCGCCGTTTTCACCATAAAGGTGCGGCTGTACGTTGCTCGGGCTACCGGGCAGATAAATGCCGTCCAGTTTCGGCAGTAGCGTAGCAAGCAGTTCCGGCTCGGCCAGCGCGTGCGGCAGGGCAATCGGTACGCCGCCGGCGTGAACAATCGCGTTCAGGTACTTCTCTTGCAGAGTCTGGGTCTGGTGACCCTTAAGCCTGTTTCGGCACATCACTACGCCAATAACTGGCTTGTACATTATATTTTCCATGATCGCCCTCACAAAGTGGACTAAATTATGACCGGGTTAGCGGGTAAAACGGCCATTTCGTTCAATATTTTCTCAATCTAGCAGTGGATATTGCCCTTTGCAAACTTAATTTAACATTTGACAAACAATTTGTTTGCATACACATTCGAAGGGTGGACATTATATTTAACAGTGCAATTCAGGGTCCGAAACTACAACAACGGCGGTGAATCATGGAAACCAATATCGTAGAAGTTGAGAATTTTGTTCAGCAGTCGGAAGAGAGACGGGTCAGCGCATTCACCTGGGAAGTGAAGCGCTACCTTGAGCGTTACCCCAATACGCAATACGTTGATGTGCTGTTAACCGATCTGAACGGCTGCTTCCGCGGTAAGCGGATCCCGGTCTCCAGCCTGAACAAGCTGGAGAAGGGCTGCTATTTCCCGGCTTCGGTATTTGCCATGGATATTCTCGGCAACGTGGTGGAAGAGGCGGGGCTCGGCCAGGAGATGGGCGAACCTGATCGCACCTGCGTGCCGGTGCTGGGAACCTTAACCCCGTCCGCGGCGGACCCGGAATACATTGGTCAGGTTCTGCTGACCATGGTTGATGAAGATGGCGCTCCCTTTGACGTTGAGCCGCGGAACGTTCTGAACCGCCTCTGGCAGCAGCTGCGCCAGCGCGGGCTGTTCCCCGTTGTAGCGGTAGAGCTGGAGTTCTATTTACTTGACCGCAAGCGCGACGCGGAAGGCTACCTGCAGCCGCCTTGCGCGCCGGGAACCGGCGATCGCAATACCCAAAGCCAGGTTTACTCCGTCGATAACCTCAACCATTTTGCCGACGTGCTTAACGATATTGATGAGATCGCCCAGCTCCAGCTGATCCCCGCCGACGGCGCGGTGGCGGAAGCGTCTCCCGGCCAGTTTGAAATCAACCTCCACCATACCGATAACGTACTCGATGCCTGCGATGATGCGCTGGCGTTAAAACGTCTCGTGCGTTTAATGGCGGAGAAGCATAAGATGCACGCCACTTTTATGGCGAAACCCTATGAAGAGCACGCCGGTAGCGGGATGCATATCCACATCAGCATGCAGAACAACAAAGGCGAGAACGTGCTGGCTGACGCCGACGGTGAAGATTCCGCGATGTTAAAACGCGCGCTTGCCGGGATGATCGATCTGATGCCGGCATCGATGGCGCTGCTGGCGCCGAACGTGAACTCGTATCGCCGTTTCCAGCCGGGAATGTATGTGCCGACCCAGGCGTCGTGGGGGCATAACAACCGGACGGTGGCGCTGCGCATTCCATGCGGCGATCGGCACAACCATCGCGTCGAATATCGGGTGGCCGGGGCGGATGCCAACCCGTACCTGGTGATGGCGGCGATTTTTGCCGGCATCCTCCACGGGCTGGATAATCCGCTGCCGTTACAGGAAGAAGTGGAAGGCAATGGTCTTGAGCAGGAGGGGCTGCCGTTCCCGATTCGCCAGAGCGATGCGCTGTGGGAGTTTATGCAAAACGACCACCTGCGCGAGCGGCTTGGCGAACGCTTCTGCCACGTTTATCACGCCTGTAAAAATGACGAATTACTGCAATTTGAGCGTCTGATCACAGAGACTGAAATTGAGTGGATGTTGAAAAACGCCTGATTTTCGCCCCGCAAGGGGCGCTTTAGCATTATCACGAGTAGCATCATACGGCCTGAGCGGAGCCTGGTCGGACGTTTTTGCTGGGAGCCCAGCCATTCCCGGATGCCGCGTTAAGGAGCGCAGGCGGCAACGGGGCTTCAGTTAACGACACAGTGTGTAACGAGGTAGGAAATGATGCAGATGTTTAAATATCCGCAGGGAGAAGGGGGCCGTCATGGCCGCATGGAATGCGCCGCTACCGCCGCTCGTCGGTTCTTTTTACCTTTTGATTTGCCATTAACCCCGTTGCGAAGCAGGTTGGTTTCCCGGTCTCTACGACCGCAAGCCCAGGCGTGCAGCGGGGGAAATGGCCATGGCTATTAATCCCTCTCTCGACAACGCCTCCGGGGCGGGAAAACCGCGCCTGCGCAAATCCCTCAAGCTGTGGCAGGTGGTGATGATGGGCCTCGCCTATCTGACGCCGATGACGGTTTTTGATACTTTCGGCATTGTTTCCGGCATCAGCAACGGCCACGTTCCGGCATCCTATCTGCTGGCGCTGGCCGGCGTGCTGTTTACCGCCATCAGCTACGGCAAGCTGGTGCGCCAGTTTCCCCAGGCGGGCTCAGCCTACACCTATGCGCAGAAATCGATCAGCCCGCACGTCGGCTTTATGGTGGGCTGGTCGTCGCTGCTGGATTATCTGTTCCTGCCGATGATCAACGTGCTGCTGGCGAAGATTTATCTTTCCGCGCTGTTTCCGGACGTGCCGCCCTGGGTATGGGTGGTGACCTTTGTCGCGATTCTGACGGCGGCGAATCTGAAAAGCGTCAATCTGGTGGCGAACTTCAACACCCTGTTCGTGCTGGTGCAGATCTCGATTATGGTGGTCTTTATCGTGCTGGTGGTGCAGGGACTGCATAAAGGGGAAGGGGTGGGCACCGTCTGGTCGCTGCAGCCTTTTATCAGCCAGAATGCGCACCTGATCCCGATTATTACCGGGGCGACGATCGTCTGCTTTTCATTCCTCGGCTTCGATGCGGTGACTACGCTTTCCGAAGAGACGCCGGACGCCGCGCGGGTAATCCCGAAGGCGATCTTTCTGACCGCGGTCTATGGCGGAGTGATTTTCATTGCCGCTTCGTTCTTTATGCAGCTCTTTTTCCCCGATATCAGCCGTTTTAAAGATCCGGATGCGGCGCTGCCGGAGATTGCTCTCTACGTCGGCGGCAAGCTGTTCCAGTCGATCTTCCTGTGCACGACGTTTGTGAATACGCTGGCCTCCGGCCTGGCGTCGCACGCCAGCGTTTCACGACTGCTGTACGTCATGGGCCGCGATAACGTTTTCCCGGAGCGTATTTTTGGCTACGTCCATCCGAAGTGGCGTACCCCAGCGCTCAACGTGATCATGGTGGGGATTGTCGCGCTGTCGGCGCTGTTCTTTGACCTGGTCACCGCCACGGCGCTGATTAATTTTGGCGCGCTGGTAGCATTCACCTTCGTTAATCTATCGGTGTTCAACCACTTCTGGCGGCGTAAAGGCTTTAACAAAACGTGGAAGGATCGCTTTCACTATCTGCTGCTCCCGATGGTCGGCGCGCTGACGGTGGGGGTACTGTGGATTAATCTGGAAGCGACATCGCTGACGCTCGGCCTGATATGGGCGGGGCTGGGGTTACTCTATCTGACTTACCTGACCCGCCGTTTCCGTAAACCGCCGCCGCAGTTTGACGGCGCTAAAGCGGAGCAGGCCTGGGAATCGTAACCATTTTTTACGCCGACACAAAGGCAGGCGAAAGCGCCTGCCTTCTTTTTTGTCATTCTCGTTTGAAATCAGGCGGTCGGTAAGAAATAGCAGGGGCAAAAGGTAAGAATAGTAAGGATGAATTATTTCTTTTTCTTATGAGTTGGCAGTTGCGCGGAGCGCCGATCTTTGACGTAGGAGACCAGGCTGTAGACCGCGACTCCCAGCAAAACCACCGCGACGATAAAGAGCAGGATACCTGACATAGATTAACCTAATGTTATGTTTAACATGGAGAAAAAATACCGTGATATCGGGATAATAGCATCGGGATATTTCTTAAAGATGACCCGATGAGTCGGACGAGAATAGACAGCCAGCCGAGCAATGAAATTATTATTTACATGAATAAATGTGAAGAGTAAAGCTCGACGGTGATGAAAAAATGAACGGAGTAACACTCGTTTAAGCGAATTTACAGACCACGGCCCGGCAGGCTGCTACCCTTGGCCCGCTTAAATAGGGGGCGAGAGTAATCAATGGTGAATAAGCATATCGTCGGGCTGGCTGGGCTGCTGCTGATGGCGACGTCAGCAAGCAGCCTGGCCGATTCCGGCCATCAATCTATCCATGAACGCGTTGTCGAACGGATTTTAAAACCCTGCGAAGGAAAAAAAGCCGGAGATAAAGTGGTCATCGTTGACCATCACGGCGGCGAGCATGAGGCTATCTGCACTCTGGCGGCAGTACCGCTGCCGCAGTAATCCTGTTCACTGATTTTGCGACCCTCGGTCATCGCGGAAAGCGTATTTCTTTCCGTACTTTGCGAGCCATTGCCCGGAAAAATGTCATAAATTTGTCACAATCAAGGCGATGATAATCACTGACTGAGGATGAAGGGATGAGAAAAAGTCTACTCGCCGCCGCTGTGGCCGGCGCTGTTTTACTGTCCGCTGGCGTTCAGGCGCAGGAACCGGCCGCACCGGAAGGGTACCAGCTTCAGCAGGTGCTGATCATGAGCCGCCATAACCTGCGCGCGCCGTTGGCGAACAACGGCAGCGTGCTGGAGCAATCCACGCCAAAGTCCTGGCCAGAGTGGGATGTCCCCGGTGGACAGCTGACCACCAAGGGCGGAGTGCTGGAAGTCTACATGGGGCACTATATGCGCGAATGGCTGGCGCAGCAGGGAGTGGTGACCAGCGGCGAATGCCCGCCGGAGAACGCGGTCTACGCCTATGCCAATAGCCTGCAGCGTACCGTCGCCACCGCGCAGTTCTTTATCACCGGCGCGTTCCCCGGCTGCGGCGTGACCGTACATCATCAGGAAAAAATGGGCACCATGGACCCGACGTTTAATCCGGTGATCACCGATGATTCCGCCGCCTTCAGCGAAAAGGCCGTACAGGCGATGGAGAAAGAGCGGCAGGGGATGCAGCTGAGCGAAAGCTATAAGCTGCTGGAGGAGATGACCGACTACCGTAACTCCCCGTCCTGCAAAGAGAAGCAGCAGTGCTCGCTGAGCGACGCGAAAGATACCTTTAGCGCCAAATATCAGCAGGAGCCGGGCGTTTCCGGGCCGCTTAAAGTCGGCAACTCGCTGGTTGACGCCTTTACGCTGCAATATTATGAAGGTTTCCCGAAAGACCAGGTGGCGTGGGGTGAAATTAACAGTGATAAGCAGTGGCAGGTGCTGTCGAAGCTGAAAAACGGCTATCAGGACAGTCTGTTTACTTCGCCAGAAGTGGCGCGCAACGTGGCCAAACCGCTGGTGAAATATATTGATAACGTTCTGGTAGGGGACGCGGCGAAGTCGGCGAAAGTGACGCTGCTGGTGGGGCACGACTCTAATATCGCCTCGCTGCTGACGGCGCTGGATTTTAAACCTTATCAGCTGCACAACCAGTACGAACGTACGCCCATCGGCGGCAAGCTGGTGTTCCAGCGCTGGCATGATAAGAGCGGCAATCGTGATTTGATGAAGATCGAGTATCTGTACCAAAGCACCGAGCAGTTGCGTAATGCCGATGCGCTGACCCTGCAATCGCCGCCGCAGCGGGTAACGCTGGCGCTGAACGGTTGTCCTGTGGATGACAACGGCTTTTGCCCAATGGATACCTTTAAAAAGGCGATGGCCGAGGCGACAAAGTAGCAGAGCAGAAAAAACCCGGAGCAATCCGGGTCTTGCTGCCGATGTTTAGCCGGGTGTTGTCGCCTGGACTGGCGCAACGCGCCGCCTCCGGGAAGCTCATGCAATAACTCCCGGAGGCGGTACTGCGTACCTGTCCGGGCTACACGTTCTTGCGTTCGATGGTTTGTTCGCCCCAGAACAGCGAGTCTTTGTCGGTTTTGGCGAAGGCGCGGGGCAGGACTTCATCGCTGCCTTCTTCCCAGATTTTCTCCGCCAGCTTTTCATCATAATTGGCGAGTTCAAAAATTGCCTCGGCAATTTCAGGAGACGTATTGCGCAGACTTGCCCATTCACCCACGCGGTGGGCCTTTGCTTCTTGATTCGGCATGCTTTTCCTCCTGCTGAAGATTAACCGTGTAATTTAACTGCCAGACCTGCAACGTGTTGACCCTGATAGCGGGCAATGGCCAATTCTTCTTCACTTGGCTGACGCGATCCGTCGCCGCCGGCAATGGTGGTGGCGCCGTAAGGCGTGCCGCCGCGAACCTGCGAGACATCAAACAGCTCCTGAGCGCCGTAGCCAATCGGTACAATGATCATCCCGTGGTGGGCAAGGGTGGTCCAGGTGGAGGTGATGGTCTGTTCCTGACCGCCGCCGGTACCGGTTGAGCTGAATACGCTGGCCAGTTTGCCGTACAGCGCGCCGGATGCCCACAGACCGCCAGTTTGATCGAGGAAGGTGCGCATCTGCCCGGACATGTTGCCGAAGCGGGTAGGGGTACCAAAGATGATGGCATCGTACTCAGCCAGCTCCTGCGGTGTGGCAACGGGGGCGTTTTGTGTTTTCCCGCCTGCTTTGGCAAAAACCTCTGCCTGCATGGTTTCCGGCACGCGCTTCACGACCACTTCCACGCCATCGACTTTGTTAGCCCCTTCGGCGACGGCATGCGCCATGGTCTCGATGTGTCCGTACATTGAATAATAAAGCACCAGAATCTTAGCCATTTGCATCACTCCTCGGTTGCGTTATGCGCCAGCCAGACGACTGGCTACCTTTAAAGATAAGATCTCTGGCGAAGAGTGCAAATGTAACAATCATTTGTTTGATTTATAACAAAAATGCAAAAAATAGCGGCTGTTGCAAAAAGATACATCTTTGGCGGCGCTATTTTAGGCTGTCATAAGAGTCGCTTAGCGCAGAATGTGCGCCATAGCGGCGGTTGTTATCAGAAATCTATTTCAGGATATGACTATCTCCCTACAGCCTCTTCTGCATTCGCTAACCTTAACAGTACGCGATCGGAAAATGGGATCGCGGAGGCTAAGGCCTTTTGTTTCACCTAATGCAGCATGATGTCTAACCTAAATGGAGGTCAGTAATGGCAAACCATCGTGGCGGTACCGGCAACTTTGCTGAAGACCGTGAAAGAGCATCAGAAGCAGGTCGTAAAGGTGGCCAGCATAGCGGGGGGAACTTTAAAAACGATCCTCAGCGCGCTTCCGAAGCTGGTAAAAAAGGGGGAAAAAACAGTCACGGCAGCCGCGATAGCTAGCGCCGTCCTGATTGTCTGCCGATAGGGGTTAATCTCCAGAGCAAACCCCATCGCCCTCGCCGCCGACGTGTAGTCGGCGGTTTTTTTTTATCCCGATGCATGCAGATGCCGCTAAGCGGAAGTAGCCCCCGGCCTGCGGCTAATGCCTTAGCCGGGCTACGGGTCGGCGCTGTTTTGTCGCCCCGGTAAGCGCAGCGCGACCGGGGATTTCCCGGTACGGGTCTGTTGGCGTTGCACGCTTTCATACCGGGGTGACGTTGGTTTGCCCGGCCTCACGCGGACGGCGGTTAAGTAGAGCGTGGAGCAGAATCGCGCCGAAGGTGGCCGTGCCGATCCCGCCGAGGGTAAAGCCACCGAGCGAAAGCGCAAAATCGCCCGCCCCCAGCACCAGCGTCACTGCCACCATAATCAGATTCGCATTCTGGCTCAGATCCACCCGATTCTGTACCCAAATTCGCGCGCCCGCGACGGCAATCAGGCCAAACACCACAATCGATGCGCCGCCGATCACCGGTCCCGGAATGGTATGGATCAGCGCGCCGAATTTCGGTGAAAACCCAAGCAGCATCGCAATCAGCGCCGCCGCGACGAACACCAGCGTCGAGTACACTTTGGTGACCGCCATCACGCCGATATTCTCCGCGTAGGTGGTCACGCCGCTGCCGCCAACCGAGCCGGAGAGCATCGTTGCCAGTCCGTCGCCGACGAACGCGCGGCCCATATACGGGTCCATATTGCGCCCGGTCATCCCGGCAACCGCCTTCAGGTGGCCGAGGTTTTCCGCCACCAGAATTACCGCCACGGGAGCGATCAGCATCATTGCCTGGCCGTCAAAGGTCGGGGCGGTCAGCTGCGGCAAACCGAACCACGCCGCCTGCGCAAGCAGGCTAAAATCCAGCGGCTTGCCCAGCCCGAGGCCGTTGGCCAGCAGCGCGTAGAGGGCGCAGGCGATAATCAGCCCAACGAGGATCAGCAGCCGCTGCAGCATCCCGCGGGTAAACACTGCCACCAGGCCGATGCAGAGCACGGTCAGCACCGCCATCCAGCCGTCGAACGGCGTCGCTGATACGCTGCGAACCGCAATGGGGGCCAGATTAAGACCAATCGCCATCACCACCGCGCCGGTGACCACTGGCGGCATCAGCCGCTCAATCCAGCGGGTACCGAGTTTCATCACTACCAGACCAATCAGGGTATACACCAGTCCGCAGAGGATAATTCCGCCCAACGCGACGCTAAGGTGCGGGTTAAGCCCCTGGTCGTTGAAGCCGGTGACGGCGATGACCACGCCGACAAAGGCGGCGCTGGAACCAAGGTAGCTCGGCACGCGCCCGCCGGTGACCAAAAAGAACAGCAGGGTGCCGACGCCGGACATCAGGATCGACAGATTAGGATCTAACCCCATCAGGATTGGCATCAGGACGGTTGCGCCAAACATCGCCACCGCGTGCTGAACGCCCATCACCACGGTTTGCCCGACCGACAGCCGTTCATCGGGGGCCACGACGCCGGACGCGGCGGAGGGGGAGGTTAACTGCCAGCGAGGAAAATCGAAGAGAGCCATGATGAGATCCTGGGTTTAGGGTTAACAGGCTGGACGCATCAGCGTGTGGTAGCCGCGATCGAACCACATCAGTCCACGCGGTTCCGGATGGCGAACAATCGCCGCCACTTCGCAAAACAGAATGTCGTGCGTCCCGACGCTGACGATCTGGCTGATGCGGCAGTCGAAGCTGACCAGCGCTGCCTCCAGACGCGGGCAGCCGGTCGCGCCGGTTTGCCAGTCGGCGGCGGCGAAGCGCTCCGCCATCGGCGTTTTACCGCCGAAAAGGTTCGAGAGTCCTTCCTGACCGGCCGCCAGGGTATTAACGCACAGCGCCTGATGCTGGCTGAAGATCGGCCATACCGAGGCTGAACGATTCAGGCAGACCAGCAGCGTGGGCGGCGCGTCGGTGACGCTGCAAACCGCGCTGGCGGTAAATCCTGCGCGGCCTGCGGGACCATCGGTGGTGATAATGTTCACCGCCGCTCCGACGTGGGCCATGGCGTCGCGAAAGCTTTGTTTATCGGCAAGAGACATGCGGGCTCCTTATACCAGCTGGCAGGCATCATCAAAGGACAGACGCGGCAGGCGCGCGTACAGTTTACCGGGATCGCCGTAGCCGATATTAATCAGCAGGTTGCTTTTCCAGGCGCCGTCGGCAAAAAACGCCGCATCGACTTTTTCGCGGTCAAAACCCGACATCGGACCGGTATCCAGGCCCAGCGCGCGGCAGGCGAAAATCAGGTATGCCGCCTGCAATGAGCTGTTGCGAAAGGCGGTCTCCTCCGCCATTTGCGAACTGGAGGTAAACCAGCTGCGGGCGTCGCCGTGGGGGAACAGCTCCGGCAGCCGGTCATAGAATGCGCGGTCCCAGGCGACAATAGCGGTGACCGGCGCCTGCAGGGTCTTCGCGATGTTGCCGCTCGACAGGGCCGGGCGCAGCTTCTCTTTACCTTCCGGGGTGCGGACGAAAACGAAGCGCGCCGGGGAGCAGTTGGCGGAGGTCGGCCCCATTTTCAGCAAGTCGTAGAGTTCGCGCAGCTGCGCGTCGCTGACCAGCTTATCCAGCCAGCCGTTGTGGGTTCGGGCCTCGGTGAACAGCGCGGCGCAGGCGGCCGGGCTAATAGCTTCGCTCATAGGTTCTCCTGGGGTACGGGCAGCATCGCGGCCAGCCCGTCGCATAAAATAGGGTTAAAGGTGGCGCTATCGGTGACGTTGCAGGCGTGGCCGCCCCAGGCCATTTCCACCAGCTGGCTGTCGGGGATTGCCGCCTGCAGCAGGCGGGAGCAGGAGGCCGGGACCAGCAGATCGTCAGCGGCGCTGATAACCAGCGTCGGGCAGGCGATGGCTGCCGCCCGGCGCGAAAAGTCGGCCTGCTTGAGAGCATTCAGCCTTTTCAGCAGATTCTCTTTGCCCTGGAAATGGCTGATGGCGAGCGCGTCTTCGGCCTCCAGACGCGGCAGGCGAGAAGCCATCCACTCCGCCGGATAGAGGAACAGCGGCTGCGCTTCTACCCACGCCTGCGCGCCACCCGCGTGCAGCAGGCGCTCGCGCACCAGGAAGCAGCGGCGGGTATGCGGGGAGAGCGTCAGCCAGCCGTTCACCAGTACCAGGGCGCTTATCGCTTCGGGATGGTCCAGCGCGAGCTGCAGGCCAATCAGCGCCCCCAGGGCGTGGCCGATCAGCGCAAAGCGCCCAATACCCGCCTCCAGCAGCGCCGCGTAGAGCTCCTGCGCCATCTGCGCCATGCTATAGCTGGCGGGCAACGAGCCGCCGTTTTCGCCGGTGCCGTTGTGGTCATAGCTCACCAGCTGGTAGTGCGCTTCCAGCGCCGAACGCTGCGGCAGCCAGTAGCCGCCCGCGCCGCCGAGCCCGGCGCTCAGAACCACCACCGGCGCGCCGGGATAAGGCGCCGGGGAGATATTCAGCTTCATCATGCCGGTTTCCCGATATGGGCGACGGTGGCGATCTCCACCAGCGCTTCGGGCTTCACCAGCCCGCACTGAATGCAGAAACGCGCCGGTTTGTCGCCGGGGAAGAACTCCGCGTAGACTTCGTTAATCGCGGCGTAGTTTTTCCAGTCGGTGATAAAGATGCTGTTGAAGGTCACATCCGCCATACTGCCCCCCGCCGTCTCGATAACGCTCCTGATGGTTTCCAGCACGTGGCGGGTTTGCGCCTTTGGGTCGCCGATGTAAACCACGTTATTTTGCTTATCGAACGGCAGGGTGCCGGAGACGTAAACCACGCCGTCGGCCAGCGTGCCGGGAACAAACGGTGCGATAGGCGCGGTGGTGCCTGGCGGAATAATCACCTGTTTAGGCATAACGTTTCTCCTCGGTAAATGCGTGCGGCGCGGCGGGCTCAAGGGCATTACAGAAGCTGGCGACATCGCTGACCCAGCCAAAGAAGGTTTCGATATTAAACAGCGCCGCCTGCTGGGCAAACGCCGGACCGGCCTGGTGCGTTGCGTCCTCCAGCACGATGCCGAAATATTCGAGGAAAAAGCCGTCGCGCAGGGTTGATTCCACGCAGACGTTGGTGGCGATGCCGGTAAACACCAGATGGCGGATTCCGCGGCTGCGCAGGATGCTGTCGAGCGCGGTATTAAAGAAGCCGCTGTAGCGCGGTTTCGGCAGCACGATATCGCCGGGCTGCGGCTTAAGCTGATCGACCAGCTGATAGTCCCAGCCGCCTTTCGCCAGCAGCTTGCCCTGTAGCTCCGGGTTCTGGCGCATGGTTTTCAGCGCGTTGGATTTATGAAAATTGGGCGAACCGGGGCCGCCGGCCTCCACGTACTGGTCATCCCAGCCGTTCTGAAACCAGATAACCAGCATCCCGGCGGCGCGCGCGGCGGCCACGGCGAGGTTGATATTGTCGATAACCGGTCGGGTGGTGGAAACATCAAAGCCGGCGAGGTCGAGATAGCCGCCCTGGCTGGCGTAGGCGTTCTGCATATCGACGACGATCAGCGCGCTTTGTAGCGGCGCGAAGGTCAGGGATTCCGGGCGAGCGGGCAGGGTAATCATCAGGCAACCTCTTGAGTCATGGTGGCAATATGGTCGCGGCAGCGCATCAGCGGCTGAATGCGCTGTCCAAAGGCTTCGATACCGATAAGGAAATCATCAAACGTCAGCAGCACGCCGTCGGTGCCGGGAACCGCCGCCACCTCGTCGAGCATACGGGCGACATTGGCGTAGGAGCCCACAAGAGTGCCCATGTTGATATTGACCGCCGAGGTGGGATCGGCCATCTGGCGCACGTTGGTGTCGCTGCCGGAACGGGTGTCTTTCTGGCTCTGTTCGGTCAGCCACGCCAGCGCCTCGTCATCCGCGCCGGCTTTGTAATGCTCCCATTTGGCCCGGGCTGCCTCGTCGGTTTCGTCGGCAATCACCATAAACAGGACGTAGGAGCCGACGTCGCGGCCGGTTTTTTCCGCCGCCTGCATCATCCGGGCGGCGGTGGGGGCAAAGGCGGCAGGGGTGTTCACGCCTTTACCGAAGCAGAAGTTATAGTCAGCGTGTTGGGCGGAGAACGCCATACCGGCATCGCTTTGCCCGGCGCAGATGACCTTCATCGGCTGCGACGGCTGCGGACTGACCCGGCAGTCATTCATGGTGAAGTAGTCGCCTTTGAAGTCGCTGCGCCCGGTTCCCCACAGGTCGCGCAGGACCTGGACATATTCGGTGAGGTAGTCATAGCGGCTGGCAAAATAGTCATCGCCCGGCCAGATGCCCATCTGCTCGTACTCCGGCTTTTGCCAGCCGGTGACCAGATTGACGCCAAAGCGGCCGCCGGAGATAGAGTCAATGGTTGAGGCCATGCGGGCGACGATCGCCGGGGGTAAGGTCAGGGTGGCGGCGGTGGCGTAGATCTGGATGCGTGAAGTCACGGCGGCCAGTCCGGCCATCAGGGTGAAAGACTCCAGATTATGATCCCAGAATTCGGTTTTGCCGCCGAAGCCGCGCAGTTTGATCATCGATAGCGCGAAATCGAAGCCGTAATGTTCGGCTTTTTGCACGATAGCCTTATTGAGCTCAAACGTCGGCATGTACTGGGGAGCATGGGTGGAAATCAGCCAGCCGTTATTACCAATCGGAACGAAGACACCAATTTTCATACCTACCTCTCTGCATGTCGTTGAACAAGAAGGCGCGGCGCTGCATCCTGCATCTCCCTCAATCACCTCGCCTGAAAGATAAAGCAAAGGCGATGCCAGTTTTACAAAGGCTAATGTTATTAATGTGTTGCGTTATAGTTGCTGAAAATGGCAGCAATAAAAGTGGACTGAATGGTCAAAATCGGTGCACGAAAAAGCCGCAGTCGTGCGCAATCGGGGTGCACAGAGTCGTGCCGGCGCTGGGCTTTTGCTATGCTGATGGCGGGAAAAGAAGGAGATAATGCATGGCACAGGGCGGCGTGAAAAAGATCGGCAAACGTTCACAGGCGGTGAGCGCAAAAAAAGAGGCTATTCTGGCCGCCGCGCTGGACGCGTTCTCGCAGTATGGCATTCACGGCACGCGGCTTGAGCAGGTTGCCGAGCTGGCCGGGGTGTCGAAAACCAATTTGCTCTATTACTACCCCTCGAAAGAAGCGCTGTATATCGCGGTGCTGCAGCAGATCCTGGCAATCTGGCTGGCGCCGCTCAAGGCGTTTCGTGAAGACATCAGTCCGCTGGTGGCCATCGGCGAATATATTCGCCTTAAGCTGGAGGTTTCCCGCGATCACCCTCAGGCGTCAAAGCTGTTTTGTCTGGAGATGCTGCAAGGTGCGCCGCTGCTGATGGGCGAGCTGACCGGCGATCTGAAAGCGTTGGTAGATGAGAAGTCGGCGATTATTTCCGGCTGGGTTGAGAGCGGCAGGCTGGCGCCCGTCGACCCGCAGCATCTGATCTTTATGATCTGGGCGACTACGCAGCATTACGCCGATTTCGCCACTCAGGTTGAGGCGGTAACCGGCGCGACGCTGCGCGATGAGGCGTTTTTTCAGCAAACCGTCGATAACGTCCAGCGGATGATTATCGAAGGGATTCGGGTGCGTTAATTGGCGGGCGGCAGCGGGCAGCTCTGATCGCCATCCTCGCACTGCAGCAGCGAAGCGAGATACGACTCGCGCTCGACGGTTTTATCGGACATGCACTGGTTGATCAGCATCGGCTGTACGCTGCCGCCTTCTGCGCCGGAGGCGAGGAATTGACAGTCGGCGTCGCGCAGGGCAATCCACGTCAGCTGCGCTTTTTTCAGCAGTTCCTGCTGTTTTTCAGAGGCGCGCTTCAGCGCTTCCTGATACGTTTCATTTAATTTTTTGTCGTCAGCCTGGTACTGCTCGGCGGTGCACTGGTTCATTTCCGTTTGATTGCTGGCGTTGCTACATTCGTCCGCCAGCGCATGGGTGCTTGCCAGCAGCGCGGCAAAAGCGAGTAAAGTGCGTTTCATTGGTCAACTCCCATAAAAAAAGCTCCCGTCCGGGAGCCTTAATTAACCACAGCCTGCGTCTGGTGTCATTAGCTGACGTTGTGCCGTCTGCTTTCCCGGGGGCGGCGCGGAGCGCCTTGCCCGGGCTACTGATAGTGCGGGCTGTGGTTGGGTAGCCCGGGTAAGGCATCAGCCGCAACCCGGGAAGCAGGCTTAGCCAATCGTCATCAGGCTGGCGTTGCCGCCGGCTGCGGCGGTATTGACGCTGAGCGAACGTTCAATATAGAGCCGCTCCAGCAGCAGATTGCTCTCGCCGCGGGCGAAGCCCTGCACCGAAACAATCGCGCCATCGCGCGCCGCTACCTGTTCACACAGCTCACGCAGCTGATCGGAATCGCCGTGGTAGATAACCGCATCGAAAGGCTCGCTCGCCAGGGTTTCCGCTTTGGCAAAGTGGATCCGTTCGCTGACTTCGCGCGGCAGTTTTTTCGCCAGCTCGCGCTGCAGAGGCGCGTCAGGCCACAGCACTTCGCACCCGACGGCGATCACGCCCGCCAGTTGGGTGAGCGCGTCCTGTTCGTTATCGGCGACGCACAGCACGCGGTCGCGCGGCATAAAGGTCAGGGTGTTGCGCTCACCGGTTGGGCCCGGAAGCAGACGCTGGGTACCGGCCTGCGCCTGTTCGCTGAACTGTTGGCACAGGGCCTGCAGTTCCGGGCGGTCTTTAGCCCACTGCTGTAACGCGAGCAGCGGTTTCTCCAGCAGCGTTTTCAACTGCGCGTCCAGCGGGTACTCCGCATCCTGGCGGGCGAGGGTGATCCCGACGGCGTTCTGCGGCCGGCTGGAGAGCAGTCGGTACAGATACAGCGGGCCGCCGGCTTTTGGACCCGTACCCGACAGGCCCTCGCCGCCGAACGGCTGCACGCCGACCACGGCGCCAACCATATTACGGTTGACGTACAGGTTGCCGACGTTGGCGTTGCCGGTGACCTGGGCGATGGTTTCGTCGATACGGGTATGCACGCCCAGGGTCAGGCCATAACCCGAGGCGTTGATCTGCTCAACCAGCCCGTCCAGCTCGTTGCGGTTATAGCGCACCACGTGGAGCACCGGGCCGAAGACCTCTTTTTTCAGCTCGTCGAAGCTGTCGAGTTCGATCAGCGTCGGTGGAACGAACGTACCGCTGGTCCACTCGCGCGAATCTTCACTGGTTTCGCGCACCGCCTGGAAGACTTTGCGCCCTTTGGCGCGCAGCGTCTGAATATGGCGCTCAATGTTCTCTTTGGCTTCGGCGTCAATAACCGGCCCGATATCGGTAGTCAGGCGGCCCGGATTGCCCATCCGGCACTCGGCCATCGCGCCGCGCAGCATCGTCAGCGTATGGTCGGCGATATCATCCTGCAGGCAGAGCACGCGCAGCGCAGAGCAGCGCTGTCCCGCGCTGTCGAACGCCGAGGCAAGAACGTCGATCACCACCTGTTCGGTCAGGGCGGAAGAGTCAACGATCATCGCGTTCATGCCGCCGGTTTCAGCGATGAGCGGCGTCGGGCGACCCTGAGCATCCAGGCGGCTGGCGATATTGCGCTGCAGTAGCGTGGCGACTTCGGTTGAGCCGGTGAACATCACGCCGCGAACGCGCTCGTCGGAAGTCAGCGCCGCACCGACGGTTTCTCCGCGGCCCGGCAGCAGTTGAATAACCCCCGGCGGTACGCCCGCTTCCAGCAGGATAGCGACGCCCTGAGCGGCGATCAGCGGCGTCTGTTCCGCGGGTTTCGCCAGAACGGTGTTGCCGGCCGCCAGCGCGGCAGCAATTTGGCCGGTAAAGATTGCCAGCGGGAAGTTCCACGGGCTGATACACACTACCGGGCCGAGCGGACGATGGGTTTCGTTATCAAAATCCGCGCGCACCTGGCCTGCGTAATAGTGCAGGAAATCCACCGCTTCACGCACTTCGGCAATGGCATTGCTGAAGGTTTTTCCCGCCTCGCGCACCAGGATACCCATCAGCGTTGGCATCTGGCCTTCCATCAGTACCGCAGCGCGTTCGAGGATCGCCGCGCGCTCCTGCGGCGGGGTGGCGAACCAGATCGGCGCGTTGTTGACCGCGCTGGTCAGCGCCAGCTGAACTTCAGCCTCGCTGGCTTCGCGCACGTGGCCGACGATATCTTTTGGCTCCGCCGGGTTGATGACTGGCTGCATTTCGCCTTCGGCAACCGGCTGTTCCAGCATCGGCAGCGCCTGCCATTTATGCAGCGCGCTGTTTAAGAGCGAGGAAGAGAGGGAGGCCAGGCGATGCTCGTTGGCCAGATCCAGACCGGCTGAGTTACTGCGCCCCTTGCCGTAGAGATCGCGCGGCAGCGGGATTTTCGGATGCGGCAGGCCAACCTGACCTTCCTGCTGGGCCAGTTTTTCCACGGCGGCGACCGGGTCAGCAACCAGCTCATCCAGCGGCAGGACGCTGTCGGCGATGCGGTTCACGAACGAGGTGTTAGCGCCGTTTTCCAGCAGGCGACGCACAAGGTAGGCCAGCAGCGTTTCGTGGGTGCCCACCGGCGCATAAATACGGCAGGGACGGTTGAGTTTGCCATCGGCGACTTTGCCGGTCACCTGCTCATACAGCGGTTCGCCCATGCCGTGCAGGCACTGGAACTCATACTGACCGGGGTAGTAGTTTTGTCCGGCGAGCTGATAAATCGCTGCCAGGGTGTGGGCGTTATGCGTTGCGAACTGCGGATAGATCAGGTTCGGCACCGCCAGCAGCTTTTTCGCGCAGGCCAGATAGGAGACATCGGTATAAACCTTGCGGGTATAGACCGGATAGCCTTCGAGCCCGTCCATCTGCGCGCGTTTGATTTCGCTATCCCAGTAGGCGCCTTTTACCAGACGAATCATCAGGCGGCGACGGCTGCGGGTAGCCAGGTCGATCAGGTAGTCAATGACAAACGGGCAGCGTTTCTGATAGGCCTGGATCACAAAGCCAATCCCGTTCCAGCCCGCCAGCTCCGGCTCAAAGCAGAGTTTTTCCAGCAGATCGAGCGAGATCTCCAGACGATCGGCCTCTTCGGCGTCAATGTTGATACCGATATCGTACTGGCGCGCCAGCAGGGTTAGCGATTTCAGGCGCGGGTAAAGCTCATCCATCGCGCGATCGTACTGGGCGCGGCTATAGCGCGGATGCAGCGCGGAGAGTTTAATCGAAATGCCCGGCCCTTCATAAATACCCCGGCCGTTCGAGGCTTTGCCTATGGCATGAATAGCCTGCTGATAGGAAACCATATAGGCCTGGGCATCGTCGGCGGTCAGCGCTGCTTCGCCCAGCATATCGTAGGAGTAGCGGAAGCCTTTGTCTTCCAGCTTGCGGGCATTGGCCAGCGCTTCGGCGATGGTTTCGCCGGTGACGAACTGCTCGCCCATCAGGCGCATCGCCATATCGACGCCTTTACGAATCAGCGGTTCGCCGCTCTTGCCGATAATACGGTTCAGCGAACGCGACAGGCTGGTTTCGTTATGGGTCGAGACCAGCTTGCCGGTAAACAGTAGCCCCCAGGTGGCGGCATTGACGAACAGCGAGGGGCTGCGGCCGATATGCGATTGCCAGTTGCCGTTGCTGATTTTGTCGCGGATCAGGGCATCGCGGGTGGCTTTGTCGGGAATGCGCAGCAGCGCCTCCGCCAGGCACATCAGGGCCACGCCTTCCTGCGACGAGAGCGAGAACTCCTGCAGCAGGCTCTGTACCATTCCTGCGCGGCCGCTGGCGGTTTTCTGGTTGCGCAGCTTCTCCGCCAGTTGATATGCCAGCTTGTGGGCCTGCTCGCCGAGATTCTGCGGCAGGCGAGCCTGCTCCAGCAGCATCGGCACGGCGTCGGTTTCGGCCCAACGCCAGGCGGCGGTAATTGACGCGCGGGAGACGGACTGCGGCAGGATCTGCTCAGCGAATTCGAGGAACGGCTGCCAGGGCTCATCGCCCGGACTGCCCGTTTCATCGCTTTCGTTAGCCGCGCCGGAAAGTAACGCCGGTAGCTCAGGCAGCGTCTCGTCGTTTTCCAGCTTTTCCAGATAATTGAAAATGGCCTGCTTAATCAGCCAGTGCGGCGTACGGTCAATACGGCTCGCCGCGGATTTAATACGTTCGCGCGTCGCGTCGTCAAGTTTTACACCCATGGTGGTGGTGCCCATGTCAGGAACTCCTGTTATTGGTCATTCGCTTTATCCTTCAACCCGCCTCTTTATTGGCTGCATTACCACGCTCCGGCCACACGGTTAACGATGTCGCCGGATGCTGATAAATTTGCCGCCCGGACGCCGAGTGATTGATTTGGCGAAGTTCGCTTCTGTGCAGTGATGAGGTTGCGTAGAAATATCTACCATGTTGCAACTTTGTGCAACCTTGTTAATTGAGAATTGTGCTGCAGGCCTGAAATTGCCGTAATTGTTAAATTGAATGGCGTTAATAGCAGCTATTCATTCCCTTTATATTTGGGGTTTTATCTGCGTGACTTAACACTTTTACGTGGTGCAACCGATAAAAACGTGAGAGAGTGCAACCTATTACAAAATGAAGTTTGGTCCCCGATGCATTTAGTGTAAATGCTGTGTTAAATCATTTGTGAAAAAACAAAGCTTCCGTCAGGATACGGTCGCCCAATACAACCAATAGGCCATTGCCCCGTTCCGGTAGTGGATAAAACGACAAATCTGGACGCTGTCGACAAAAAATTCTGGAGATTTTTACATGGCTATTAGCACACCCATGTTGGTGACTTTTATTGTTTATATTTTTGGCATGGTACTCATCGGTTTTATTGCCTGGCGTTCGACAAAGAACTTTGATGATTATATTCTCGGCGGCCGCAGCCTTGGCCCATTCGTCACCGCGCTCTCCGCCGGCGCTTCAGATATGAGCGGTTGGCTGCTGATGGGGCTGCCCGGCGCAATATTTATCTCCGGGATTTCCGAAAGCTGGATTGCCATTGGCCTGACGCTAGGCGCATGGATTAACTGGAAGCTGGTGGCGGGGCGTTTGCGGGTACACACCGAGGTGAATAATAACGCGCTGACGCTGCCGGATTATTTCACCGGCCGTTTTGAAGATAAAAGCCGGGTGCTGCGAATTATCTCGGCGCTGGTGATTCTGTTATTTTTCACCATCTATTGCGCATCCGGTATTGTGGCCGGAGCGCGTCTGTTTGAAAGCACCTTTGGCATGAGCTACGAAACCGCGCTGTGGGCCGGCGCGGCGGCAACCATTATTTATACCTTCGTCGGCGGTTTCCTTGCGGTGAGCTGGACCGATACCGTCCAGGCCAGCCTGATGATATTTGCCCTGATCCTGACGCCGGTCATGGTGATTATTTCGGTCGGCGGCTTTGGCGAATCGCTGGAAGTTATCAAGCAAAAGAGCATTGAGAACGTTGATATGCTGAAAGGGCTGAACTTCGTGGCGATTATTTCGCTGATGGGCTGGGGGCTGGGCTATTTTGGCCAGCCGCATATCCTGGCGCGCTTTATGGCGGCGGACTCGCACCATAGCATCGTACACGCCCGTCGTATCAGCATGACCTGGATGATCCTCTGCCTGGCGGGGGCCGTAGCCGTTGGCTTCTTCGGCATCGCTTACTTCAACAACAACCCGGGCGTGGCGGGCGCAGTTAATCAGAACGCTGAACGCGTCTTTATCGAACTGGCGCAGATTCTGTTCAACCCGTGGATTGCCGGGATTCTGCTGTCGGCGATCCTGGCGGCGGTCATGTCGACCCTGAGCTGCCAGCTGCTGGTTTGCTCAAGCGCCATCACCGAAGATTTGTATAAAGCGTTTTTGCGTAAAAATGCCGGTCAGCAGGAGCTGGTATGGGTTGGCCGCTTTATGGTGCTGGCCGTGGCGCTGGTCTCCATTGCCCTTGCAGCGAACCCGGAGAACCGTGTGCTGGGGCTGGTGAGCTACGCCTGGGCCGGCTTCGGCGCTGCGTTTGGTCCGGTGGTGCTGTTCTCGGTGATGTGGTCGCGAATGACGCGTAACGGCGCGCTGGCCGGGATGATCATCGGCGCCGTCACGGTGATTGTCTGGAAACAGTTCGCCTGGCTGGGCCTGTATGAAATTATCCCGGGCTTTATTTTCGGTAGCATCGGAATTATGGTCTTCAGCCTGCTGGGTAAAGCGCCTTCCGCAGAGATGCAAAAACGCTTTGCCGAAGCGGACGCCCATTACCACTCCGCGCCGCCGGTGCGCGCGACCGCCGAGTAATGCTCTGTCGCATCATCAAGCCCGCATCATGCGGGCTTTATTGTTTGTGACTCTTGCTAATCGATTGAAAATACGCTGATATCTGAGCATAAATATCAATGAGGGTAGCAAGATGAGTGTCAAACAGGGTGCGATGGCGTTAGTACTGGCAGGGATTTTAAGCGGCTGCGTAGCGCCCGCCGCGAAGATGGCCCCGGCGGCGGATGCTGATGCCTGCCCGGCGGATAACGCCATGGTGCAAACCACGCTTTATTTTGGCTTAAGCCGTCCGGCCGGGAAGGACATTACCGCCCAGGAGTGGCAGCAGTTCGTTGATCGCGACGTGACGACGCGCTTTCGCGATGGCCTGACGGTCTTTGACGCGCGCGGTCAGTGGCTCGGCAATGACGGAACCGTGGCGCGCGAGCAGAGCAAGGCGCTGATGCTGATCCATGGCAAAGATGCGAAGAGCGAAGAGGGGATTGAGGCGCTGCGCAATACCTATAAATCGCGCTTTGCACAGGAGTCGGTCATGCGCGTTGACCAGCCGGTCTGCGTGCACTTTTAATTTGCATCTGATGAAAGACCCGGGTTGTGGCTAACGCCTTACCCGGGCTACGCAACCTCAGCTCGTACGAGCTGGCAGCCCGGGCAAGGCGCTCTGCGCCGCCCCCGGGATCACAGGCAATAACTGCGGTTACAGTACCAGACCAGCAAAGCTGGCAGAGAGCAGGCTGACCAGCGTTGCGCCATACACCAGCCGCAGGCCAAAGCGGGAAACGATATTTCCCTGCTGCTCGTTCAGACCCTTAATCGCCCCGGCGATGATGCCGATAGAAGCGAAGTTGGCGAAGGAGACCAGGAACACTGATAAGATACCCAGCCCGCGCGGCGTCATGCTGGCAGCGATTTTTTGTAGCTCAATCATGGCGACAAATTCATTGGCCACCAGCTTAGTCGCCATAATACTGCCGGCGTTCAGCGCATCGCTTAGCGGGATACCAATCAGCCACGCCAGCGGATAGAAGACATAGCCGAGTATCTGCTGGAAGCTCAGGCCAAACAGGGTGGCGAAGAGCGCGTTAATGGCGCTAATTAAGGCGATAAAGCCAATCAGCATCGCCAGAATAATCATGGCGACTTTGAATCCGGCCAGAATATATTCACCGAGCATTTCAAAGAAGCTCTGCGATTCATGAAGCTTCTCAAGCTTGATCTCTTCCTCGCTGCCTGGTCGCGTCGGATTAATGATCGACAGCACAATAAAAGTGCTGAACATATTCAGGATCAGCGCGGCAACGACATATTTCGCGTCGAGCATACTCATATAAGCGCCGACAATGGACAGCGAAACCGTCGACATTGCAGTGGCCGACATGGTGAACAGGCGGCGCGAAGAGAGGTCGCCGAGCACGCCCTTATAGGCAATAAAGTTCTCTGATTGCCCGAGGATCAGCGAACTGACCGCGTTGAAAGATTCCAGCTTACCCATACCGTTAACTTTCGATAACAGGGTACCAATCAGGCGAATAAAAATCGGCAGAATACGCCAGTGCTGAAGAATACCGATGAGCGCGGAGATAAAGACAATAGGGCAGAGCACGCCAAGGAAAATAAACGCCAGCCCTTTTTCACTCATGCCGCCAAATACAAAGTTGGTGCCTTCGGCAGCGAAGCCGAGCAGTGATTCAAAAAAGGATGCAATATTTTTCACTAGCCACAGGCCGCTTTCGGCGTGGAGAAAAAAGAAAGCCAGCGCAACTTCAATAATAATTAACTGGATAATATAGCGAATGCGGATTTTTTTACGGTCGTAGCTGGCAAGCCAGGCGAGCGCGAGGATAACCGCCAGCGCCAGCAGGAAGTGCAGGAATTGAGTCATGTTGTTCATTTCGCAGTAAATAAGGCCGCCATTTAGCCACAGCTCTTCGGCCGGGTAAATATCCGGCGCAAAAAATCCCATTATCCTGCAGGGATGGCTTAAGGCAGAGAAATAATTCCGTAGCTCATTATTTGTTAGCGATTAATTTACAAATCGTCATCATTCCCTACACATTTCACTTGTGTTTCTGATTATTGTAATGATAATCACTATCAGAAATATTTACCTAACTTTGCATCAATTGACTGCGGTTCACATTTAAGGGTTTTGGTATGTTTGTCCCATTTCTCATCATGTTACGTGAAGGCCTCGAGGCCGCGCTGATTGTCAGCCTGATTGCCAGCTATCTGAAACGCACCCAGCGCGGGAACTGGATTAGCGTTATGTGGATTGGCGTTTTCCTGGCGGCGGCGCTGTGCCTGGGGCTGGGGATCTTTATCAACGAAACGACCGGCGAATTCCCGCAACGCGAGCAGGAGTTATTCGAAGGCATTGTGGCGGTGGTGGCGGTGTGTATTCTGACCTGGATGGTCTTCTGGATGCGCAAAGTGTCGCGCAACGTCAAACAGCAGCTTGAACAGGCGGTTGATAATGCGCTTAAGCGCGGCAACCACCACGGCTGGGCGCTGGTGATGATGGTGTTTTTCGCCGTCGCTCGCGAAGGTCTGGAGTCCGTATTCTTCCTGCTGGCGGCGTTCCAGCAGGATGTGGGTATCTGGCCGCCCATCGGAGCGATGCTTGGGCTGGGAACGGCAATCGTTTTAGGATTCCTGATCTACTGGGGCGGTATCCGCATGAATCTCGGCGTCTTTTTCAAATGGACCAGCCTGTTTATTTTGCTGGTTGCCGCAGGTCTGGCGGCCGGGGCTATTCGCGCTTTCCATGAAGCCGGATTGTGGAACCATTTTCAGGACGTCGCCTTCGATCTCAGCAACGTGATTTCGACGCATACGCTCTTCGGGACGCTTCTGGAGGGGATTTTCGGCTATCAGGAAACGCCGACTATCAGCGAAGTGGCGGTCTACTTTATCTATTTGGTTCCGGCGCTGGTGCTGTTCGCGCTGCCGTCGGGCAATAACACCACCGCATCCCGAGCCGCGTAGTCGGGCATCGCGAATTCAAATAGTTACAACATACTTATCGAAAGGGATGGTCATCATGATGAATCATTTTCGTCGCACTGCGCTGCAGCTTACCGTTGCCGCGCTATTCAGCTCTGCATTTTACGCCCAGGCGGCCGATATTCCGCAGGTAAAAGTTACCGTTACTGACAAACAGTGCGAGCCAATGAACGTCACCGTCAAAGCGGGTAAAACTCAGTTCATCATTCAGAACCACAGCCAGAAAGCGCTGGAATGGGAGATCCTGAAAGGCGTGATGGTGGTTGAAGAGCGCGAGAATATCGCCCCCGGCTTTACGCAAAAGCTAACGGCAAACCTGCAGCCGGGTGAATATGATATGACCTGCGGCCTGCTGACTAACCCGAAAGGCAAACTGACGGTGACCGGAGAGGCGATCCAGGGTGCCGCGAAAGCCGATGCGCTGCTTAGCCTCGGCGAAGCGATTACCGCCTATAAAGCCTGGGTTAGCGCCGAGACTGCGCAACTGGTGAGCAGCACCAAAGCCTTTACCGATGCGGTGAAAGCAGGCGATATCGAGAAAGCAAAAGCGCTGTATGCGCCAACGCGTCAGCACTATGAACGTATCGAGCCGATCGCTGAGCTGTTCTCTGACCTTGATGGCAGCATTGACGCCCGCGAGGATGACTACGAGAAAAAAGCCGAAGATCCAAAATTCACCGGTTTCCACCGGCTGGAAAAAGCGCTGTTTGGCGATAACAGCGTCAAAGGCATGGATAAATACGCCGATCAACTGCACGCTGACGTTATTGAGCTGCAAAAACGCATCAGCGAGCTGGCGTTCCCGCCGTCAAAAGTGGTTGGCGGCGCAGCCGGTTTGATTGAAGAAGTGGCGGCCAGCAAAATCAGCGGTGAAGAAGATCGCTACAGCCATACCGACCTGTGGGACTTCCAGGCCAACATTGACGGCGCGCAGAAAATCGTCGACCTGCTGCGTCCTCAACTACAAAAAGAGAACAGCACGCTGCTGGCAAAAGTGGATGCCAACTTCAAGAAAGTTGACGCCATTCTCGGTAAATACCGCACCAAAGAGGGTTTTGAGACCTACGACAAGCTGACGGATGCCGATCGTAACGCGCTGAAAGGCCCGATCACCACCCTTGCGGAAGATCTGGCCCAGCTGCGCGGGATCCTCGGTCTGGATTAAGTCGATGGCAGAGCAAAAATACCCTATCAATGAACCGTCGCGTCGGCGGTTACTCAAAGGGATCGGCGCGCTTGGCGGCGCGCTGGCCTTGACCGGTGGCTGCCCGGTGGCGCATGCGGCAAAAGAGAAAAGCTCACCGGGTACGGTCTCCCCCGATGCGCGCATGGAAGCGCAGCCGTTTTATGGTTTGCACCAGGCCGGCGTGCTGACGCCGCAGCAGACATCGATGATGATCGTCGCATTTGATGTCCTCGCCGGTGATAAAGCGGATCTGGAAAGACTGTTTCGTCTGCTGACCCAGCGGATCGCCTTTCTGACTAAGGGGGGGCCCGCGCCGGAGACGCCGAACCCGCGGCTGCCGCCGATGGACTCGGGCATTCTTGGGCCGTGGATCGCCCCGGATAACCTGACGATAACCGTTTCGGTGGGGCATTCGCTGTTTGACGAACGCTTCGGTCTGGCCAGCCATGCGCCGAAGAAGCTGCAAAAAATGACCCGTTTTCCTAACGACTCGCTGGATGCGGCGCTCTGTCACGGCGATCTGTTGCTGCAAATTTGCGCCAATACTCAGGATACGGTGATTCACGCGCTGCGGGATGTGATTAAACACACGCCGGATTTACTCAGCGTGCGCTGGAAGCGGGAGGGATTCATCTCCGATAGCGCCGCGCGCAGCAAGGGTAAAGAGACGCCGGTGAATCTGCTGGGCTTTAAAGACGGCACCGCGAATCCATTGAGTTCGGATACTGCGTTAATGGACAAGGTGGTGTGGGTAACCGCCGATCAGGGGGAACCGGCATGGGCGACGGGCGGTAGCTACCAGGCGGCGCGGATTATTCAGTTCCACGTTGAGTTTTGGGACCGCACGCCGCTGAAAGAGCAGCAGACCATTTTTGGCCGCGACAAACTGACCGGAGCGCCGCTAGGGATGGAGCACGAGCATGATGTGCCCGATTATCGTAACGATCCTGACGGCGAAATCATTGCGCTCGACAGTCATATTCGGTTGGCCAACCCGCGCACTCCGGAAACGGCCTCCAGCCTGATGATGCGTCGGGGCTACAGTTATTCGCTGGGGGTCACGAATTCCGGCCAGCTGGATATGGGACTGCTGTTTGTCTGCTATCAGCACGATCTGGAAAAAGGCTTCCTGACGGTGCAAAAGCGGCTGAACGGAGAAGCCCTGGAAGAGTACGTGAAGCCGATTGGCGGCGGATACTTTTTTGTTCTGCCGGGGGTCGTTGACCCTCAACATTATCTCGGTCAATCGTTAGTCGAAGCCTGACGTACCTGCCCTCCGGGGCAGGGCGTTTTCTGCTGTTTTTCCATTCATTTTTTGTATTTCCTGCCTTGTTTCATTTTTCTGTAATCTTATAGTCGGAAACTCTCCCGAGCCGCCATGAGAATTATTTGTTGTCTGTATGTGAAAAATAAGTTGCGCTTAGAATTATTTCTGATGTACTTATTACAGACGCGGTAGTTCTCGGCAGCAGTATCGTTTCATTATGGAGATCGCGAATGCCCGATTGCTGTAACGGAAAACGTCAAACCCGATACCGTACTCATCAGCACGGAAGCCCCACTTCCGGCCGCGATTTTCTCACCGCCAAATCATCCCCCTCTATCACAGAATATCTGAACCCAGGCAAGGTTATCGGTGCGCGTAGCCGTGACCCTCTGCCAATTCGTCAGGCAAGCAATGGCTTACAAGGAAGCCAAACCTCAATCGTTAGTGCGCATAATCGCGTCGAACGTGGCGCGTGTGATGTAAACCAACAACGCAAGGTGCTATCCATGGGAAGACAAAAAGCAGTGACCAGAGCTCGTCGTGAGGCCAAACGTGTGCTGAGACAGGATTCGCGAAGCCATAAGCAGCGCGAAGAAGAATCGGTCACATCGCTTGTGCAAATGAGTGGCGTAGAAGCCATTGGCATGGCGCGGGATAGCCGCGATCTATCGCCAATTGAAGCGCGCAATGAGGCTCAGGCGCATTATTTGAACGCCATCGACAATAAACAGCTGATCTTTGCCACGGGCGAGGCCGGGTGCGGTAAGACCTGGATTAGCGCGGCGAAAGCTGCTGAAGCCCTGATTCATAAAGATGTGGACAGAATTATTGTTACCCGTCCCGTTCTGCAGGCCGACGAAGACCTCGGCTTCTTACCGGGAGATATCGCCGAGAAGTTTGCTCCCTATTTCCGCCCGGTTTATGACGTGCTGGTGAGAAGGCTGGGGGCTTCCTTTATGCAATACTGCCTGCGCCCGGAAATCGGCAAGGTGGAAATCGCGCCGTTCGCCTACATGCGCGGACGTACATTTGAAAATGCGGTGGTGATTCTGGACGAGGCCCAGAACGTGACCGCGGCGCAAATGAAGATGTTTTTGACCCGCCTCGGGGAGAACGTGACGGTTATCGTCAATGGTGACATCACCCAGTGCGATTTACCTTCAGGCGTGCGGTCGGGTCTGGCCGATGCGCTGGCGCGTTTTGAGGAAGATGAAATGGTGGGGATCGTGCGCTTTACGACGGACGATTGCGTGCGTTCAATGCTTTGCCAGCGCGCTTTGAAAGCCTACTACTGATAGTTTCTTAGTCTGCAAAGCCCGGGAAACCGGGCTTTGTTTTTGCTTAATTACAGCAAGGCCTGCAGTGAAGGGCTGGTCATCGTGGCTTCAAAGGGAATGATTTCGGCCTTCGCGACACCAGATTGCTGAAATGGGTCCAGGCTTAACCGATTTTGCAGCGCAGCCATATCATCGCCTTTAGCCAGAATCACGCCTCCGGACCTGGGGATTTTACGCCCCGACGCGAGAAATATTCCCTCAGCATACCCTTGCTTAAGCCATTCCACGTGTGCGGCAAGCTGGGCATCTACTTCTTCAAGCGGTTTAACGTAAGTCAGAACAACAACGGCAATAGTGCTCATATTCCTTCCTGGATAGTGAGTGGTAACGCTTCGGCAGTTTATCATTAGCGTGGATAGTGTTTCAGGCTCTTTTATCACCTTTAGCAGGAGTGCGCTATGAATGAAAATAACAGCGGTTTGCTGAACTATATTGAATTGCTTAAGTCGCATGAAGCGGCTTTAAAAAACAAATTACTCGCCGGCGACAAAAGTAAATCTGACCGGTGGCTATTTATCGGGTTAGTGGGGATGGTTCTGGTTTCCTTTGGCGCAATGGGCGGGTATATGCTGATCAAGCCCTCAGGCCGCTGGCTTATTGATTTGTCGATCGTACTCATAGCACTTTCCTATGTAGTGCTGATTCTCATGCCAATCATTAAAATCTACCAGCAGCGAAACACGATAAAATACTTCTTCACCATGCCGCTTAGCGCCAGCGTAGAACAAAATATTAAAAAAGAGGCCTTAACCGACGAGCGTTTTCTTGCGGATTTTGTACGCTTAGGCAAGCCCACGCTGGAGTTAGGGCTGCTCGAGATAAAGCACGAACGTGAGTTCCTGAGTAAAAGAATCAATCTTATTGTCGGCCCCGTCGATAAACTTGGTATTCTGCCAGGGATAATCTCTATGGTTATTACGTTAGCAAAACCTGTAGCAGGCCATGATTGGGTTATGGGGCTGGCATATGGCTATATCGGTCTGGTCGTTCTCTCTTTGTCGTTTATAAATTTATTGGTGAAGTACGACCGCGTCATATCGTTAACCGAGGTTGCTCTTTCGCGCTGCGATGAAGTGAAGGGCGATGTGCAGGGGTGAGGGCGGTCATAAAATGGCGGTGAATGATATGTAGCGAGAAGGATGGCCGCGCCGTGACTCTATTTCGGCCCGTCGGGGCTTCTCATCCCCCCGGTGGCGTGCAATAGGCGAAAAAAAAGCCCGTACTTGCGTACGAGCTCTTCTTAAAATATGGCGGTGAGGGGGGGATTGACTCGCTGCGCTCGCCGTTACTCGGCCCGTCCCTGGGCCTCGCCCCTGCGGGGCCAGCGTAAACGCTGTTCAAAATTGCTCCCGGCAATTTTGTCGGGGCAGACTCCTCGCAGGCTCGTCATCTGTCCAACTGGCTGACGCCAGTTGTCGACCCCCGGTCTGGGCTTCTCATCCCCCCCGGTGGCGTGCAATAGGCGAAAAAAAGCCCGTACTTGCGTACGAGCTCTTCTTAAAATATGGCGGTGAGGGGGGGATTCGAACCCCCGATACGTTGCCGTATACACACTTTCCAGGCGTGCTCCTTCAGCCACTCGGACACCTCACCATATTGTTTTGCTGCTCACCTTGGGTGGGCAACGGGGCGCTACTATAGGGAGTTGCGCTAAAACGGTCAAGCAGTATTTATTCTTTTGCTATCGTTCGGTTAAGCATTGAACACTGCCCCGTCGTAGCGCGGCGGGGCAGGCGTTTTAACGCTGTGAATCAAGCTGTTCGTTATTCTTCACCACGTCCTGCGCTTTGGCATAGCTCTCGATCAGCAGCTGGTATGCCGGGAAGACTTTAGTATAAACCTCGGCCCATTCTGCGGCGTCTGGTCGATTCCATGTGCGCTGCAGTTCGGAAGCGACCGCGGCGGTATCCATCGGCACGACGCCCGCCTGAACGACCCGGGCGAGAGTGATCTCCTGCGCCATCTTGCTATAGGTGCCGGAGGCATCGATGACGGCAAAAACTCTATAGCCGTCGGCGACGGCGGCAATCGCCGGGAACGCCATGCAAACGCTGGTAATCGTCCCGGCAATAATCAATGTTTTACGGCCGGTGGCCTTTACCGCGGCCACAAATTCCGGATTATCCCAGGCATTGATCTCCCCCTTACGCGCAATATAGTGCGCATGGGGCGCATTCTCATGGATCTCAGGGATTAGCGGCCCGTTCGGTCCCTGCGGCACCGATGCCGTGGTGATCACCGGAATACCGGCTAACGAGGCCATTTTTGCCAGCGCGGCGGCGCGCGCCCGTAACTCCGGCATCGGCATATCGCCTACGGTCTGGAAGAGACCGCTCTGGTGGTCGATCAGCAGCATGGCGGTATCATTGACATCAATAACAGGACGAGAACCATTAAAGTTAGCTGGGGTAGACATATTCTTCACCTCATTCAGTATCAGATTTGGCCGAAGCGGCCGCTATTAAAATCACGAACCGCTTCTGCGATTTGCGCTTTAGTATTCATCACAAACGGGCCGTAGCCCACGATCGGCTCCTGCAGCGGCTCGCCGGCCATCAGCAGCACTTTGACGTGACTACTGGCCGCGAGGTGGAGCGTTTCACCTTTTTGGCTGAGCACCACCAGCTGACCTTCGCGGGCGTTACCCTCGCCGTTCACCACGATTTCACCTTCCAGCACCACCAGCGCCGTGCTCCAGCCAGCGGGCTGATGCAGGGTTACCTCATGACTCTGGTTTAGCTGCAGGTCCCATACGTTAAGCGGCGAAAAGGTATGCGCCGGTCCGACAACATCCTGATAGCGCCCGGCAATCACCCGCATGCGGCCAGCGTTATCCGGCAGCTCGGCGTCAGGGATGGCATCCGCCGTGATGCTTTGATAGCCGGGATGCGTCATCTTGTCTTTAGCCGGAAGATTGACCCACAGCTGAATCATTTTCAGCTCGCCGCCGGAGCGGGTAAATTCCGCCGAGTGGAACTCTTCGTGCAGGATCCCGGCGCCTGCGGTCATCCACTGCACATCGCCCGGTCCAATGACGCCGCCTCTGCCTGTTGAGTCTCGATGTTCAACTTCACCGGAGTACACCACGGTGACGGTTTCAAATCCGCGATGCGGATGTTCGCCGACGCCGCGTTTCTCGGACCCTGCCGGGAAGTGATGAGGGCCTGCATAGTCAAGTAGCAGGAAGGGGCTTAGCTGTTCGCCGTGCGTCTGATAAGAGAACATTGAGCGAACCGGGAAACCATCGCCTACCCAATGCTGCGCAGGCGCGGTGTAGATTCCGGTAATCTGTTTCATGGCTTTCTCCAGTGCATCTGTTTCTGATGTGAATAAGCTTATATTCACCACTAATACTCCGGTAGATAGCAAAAACGGCCTATACTGTTCCAAAAATGGAACGATGGAGGAAGAATGCAGGATCTCAACGATTTAGCCTGGTTTGTGCAGGTGGTGGATCACGGAGGATTCGCGGCAGCGGGCAGAGCGCTCGATCAGCCAAAATCCAAACTGAGCCGGCGAATCGCCCAGTTAGAAGAACGCCTCGGCGTACGTTTGATTCAACGTACAACCCGTCAGTTTGCGGTAACGGAGGTGGGGCACACCTTCTATCAGCACTGCAAGGCGATGCTGATAGAGGCGGAAGCGGCAGAGCAGGCGGTAGAGACCCTGCGTTCCGAGCCCCGCGGAAGCGTCAAGCTGACCTGTCCGGTGACGCTATTGCATGCGCACGTCGGGCCTATGCTGGCGCGGTTTATGGTGCGCTATCCGGGAGTTAATCTGCAGCTGGAAGCCACAAACCGACGAGTTGATGTCGTTGGAGAGGGCGTTGACATCGCGATCCGCGTACGCCCAAGGCCGATAGAGGATAGCGATCTGGTAATGCGCGTTCTCGCCGATCGTGGTCACCGCCTGGTCGCCAGTCCACAGTTAGTAGAGCAAAAGGGGCAGCCTGTGTCGCCGTCAGAATTAAGCGATTGGCCGGGATTGAGCCTGGGCGCAGGCAAACATCAGCATAAGTGGCAGTTGACCGGCCCGGAGGGCGCACGGGCGGAAGTCTACTTTACACCCCGGCTGGTCACCACGGATATGTTGGCGCTGCGCGAAGCGGCAATCGCTGGCGTTGGGGTGGTACAGCTCCCTTTATTAATGGTGCGCGATCAGCTGGCGGCCGGCGAGCTGGTGGTTGTCCTCGATGAGTGGCAGCCGCGCAGGGAGGTGATCCATGCGGTGTTTGCCTCACGGCGCGGGTTGCTCCCCTCGGTCAGGGCGCTGGTTGATTTCCTGAGCGAAGCGTATCAGCGGATGGAGGAGGATTAGCATTTGCCTGAATCCACAAGGCGCAGGCTGTCGAACAGAGTCTGAAGCCGCAGAAGGGGGCTGTTCCCGGAGGCGGCGCGATGCGCCTGTCCGGGCTACCGGGCGGTGGCGTGCAATATACAAAAAAAGCCCGTACTTGCGTACGAGCTCTTCTTAAAATATGGCGGTGAGGGGGGGATTCGAACCCCCGATACGTTGCCGTATACACACTTTCCAGGCGTGCTCCTTCAGCCACTCGGACACCTCACCATATTGTCTTTCCCGTTATTGTCGGGAACGGGCGCTAATTTAGGGAAATACGTATCGCCCGTCAATCAACTTTTTAAAAAAATCGCGCGTTTAGCCAAACTTCAAGCAACTTGCTCCTTAAACGCGCGAGAATCGTTTTTTTTGTCACCATTCTCTTTTTCACTCGCTCCCCGAACGAAATTTGCTATGCTGGCAAACCAATAGAAAACAACGAGTAAAACGCGGCGCTAACCTAACCTGCCTGTAGCGTCGGCTATCAGGAGCCTTTATGGATATCATTTTTTACCACCCGACCTTTGACACCCCTTTCTGGATTGCGGAACTGGAAAAACAGCTCCCCGGCGCGCGAGTTCGCGAGTGGAAATCCGGCGATGAACAACCCGCTGACTATGCGCTGGTCTGGCATCCGCCGGTAGAAATGCTGCAAGGCCGCGATTTAAAAGCCGTCTTTGCCCTTGGCGCCGGCGTCGATTCCATCCTGAGCAAACTGCGTGAGCATCCGGAAATGCTGCCGTTGTCGACGCCACTATTCCGTCTGGAAGACACCGGCATGGGATTACAAATGCAAGAGTATGCGGTGAGCCAGGTGCTGCACTGGTTCCGTCGTTTTGATGACTATCAGGCTTTAAAGCAAGAAGCGCACTGGCAGCCTCTGGAGGAGTATCAGCGCGAAGACTTTCCCATCGGGATTATGGGGGCGGGCGTACTTGGCGCAAAGGTCGCCGAAGCTCTGCAGTACTGGGGATTCCCGCTACGCATCTGGAGCCGCAGCCGCAAATCCTGGCCGCAGGTCACCAGCTTTGCCGGGGAAAAGGAGCTGAACGCCTTCCTGAACGGAACACGAGTGCTGATTAATCTGTTGCCCAACACGGCGGAAACCGTGGGAATTATTAACAGCTCGCGCCTGGCGCAGCTGCCGGATAATAGCTATGTGCTGAATCTGGCCCGCGGAGTACATGTGGTTGAAGACGATCTGCTGGACGCGCTGAATAGCGGTAAATTGAAAGGCGCGATGCTGGATGTTTTCAGCCGTGAACCGCTGCCCGAAGCGAGCCCGCTGTGGCGCCATCCGCGCGTGGCAATGACGCCCCACGTGGCGGCCGTAACCCGGCCTCTGGAAGCCATTGCTTTTATCGCCAAAACCATCGGTCAAATGGAACGGGGTGAAACGGTCAGCGGGAAGGTCGATCGCCAGCTGGGATACTAAGCGTCAGCCCCGCCTGCGCGGGGTTTTTGCTGCTCTCAGGCGCAGATTCCTGCTATTCTTGCCACAAACAGAGAAGGAGATTGTGATGTATCCTGTTGACCTGCACATGCATACCGTCGCCAGCACCCACGCTTACAGTACCCTGCACGACTACATTGCGGAAGCCAAGCGCAAGGGGATCAAACTCTTTGCCATTACCGATCACGGGCCAGATATGGCCGATGCGCCGCACCACTGGCATTTTATCAATATGCGTATCTGGCCGCGTCTGGTGGATGGCGTTGGTATTCTGCGCGGTATTGAAGCCAACATTAAAAATACCCAGGGCGAAATAGACTGTACCGGCCCGATGCTCAGTTCGCTGGACCTGATTATTGCTGGCTTTCACGAGCCGGTGTTTCCTCCGCAGGATAAAGCCACGAATACTGAGGCCATGATCGCCACCATCGCGAGCGGTACGGTGCATATCATCAGTCATCCGGGGAACCCGAAATTTCCCGTTGATATTCCGGCTATTGCCGCCGCCGCGGCGAAGCACCATGTGGCGCTGGAAATCAATAACTCATCTTTTGTCTCGTCACGCATTGGCAGTGAAGATAATTGCCGTGCCGTCGCGGCGGCCGTACGGGATGCCGGCGGTTGGGTGGCGTTGGGCTCAGATTCTCACACGGCATTCACGCTCGGTGATTTTACTGAATGCCGTAAAATCCTTGATGCCGTAGATTTTCCGCAAGAGCGGATTCTAAACGTGACGCCCCGGCGTCTGCTTAATTTCCTGGAATCGCGTGGGATGCCAGCGATTGCAGAATTTGCTGAACTTTAATTTGAATAACTGGAATAACTGAATGAATGAGTTTTCAATCCTCTGCCGCGTGCTGGGCTCTCTCTATTACCGTCAGCCGCAGGATCCGCTGCTGGTTCCGCTATTTACCCTTATTCGCGAAGGGAAGCTGGCGGCAAGCTGGCCGCTGGAGCAGGATGAACTGCTGGAGCGCCTGCAAAAGAGCTGCGATATGCAGGCTCTGGCTGCTGACTACAACGCGCTGTTTGTCGGTGAAGAGTGCAGCGTAGCGCCATTTCGTCGCGCATGGGTAGAGGGCGCTACGGAAGCTGAAGTTCGAGCTTTCCTCAGCGCGCATGGTGTTCCCACGGGTGAGGGCGCGGCGGATCACTTAGGCTCCTTACTGCTGGCCGCATCCTGGCTGGAAGATCACGCGGCAGAAGATGAAAGCGAAGTTCTGGAAACGCTGTTTGCTGAGTATATTCTCCCCTGGTGCGGCGCATTCCTTGGCAAGGTTGAAGCGCATGCGACTACGCCGTTCTGGCGCACGATGGCTCCGCTAACTCGTGAAGCGCTTTCAGCCATGTGGGATGAACTCCAGGAAGAAGGTGAACAATAAATTGTGACTTAAATCACAATTAAAATGCAACGAGTGATTTCTTAATTCATTTAGTGTGTTCCATATCTCATTTGGCCGGCGCGTTTCTGCTATGATACGCGCCATGAACATACTCTTCGCAATCGCATTAACGACGGGCTTACTCTCTGCAATTTGGGGATGGGTAGCGGTCGCACTGGGTCTGCTGAGCTGGGCGGGATTTCTCGGCTGTACGGCTTACTTTGCCTGTCCGCAAGGTGGGTTAAAAGGGCTTGTTATTTCCACCTGTACGGTAATGAGCGGCGTAGCGTGGGCGCTGGTGATTATTCACGGTAGCGCGCTGGCGCCTCAGCTGGAAATAGTGAGCTACATCATGACCGGTATCGTGGCGTTTATGATGTGCATTCAGGCGCGCCAGCTATTACTCTCTTTTGTGCCGGGCACCTTTATCGGCGCCTGTGCGACCTTTGCCGCCAGCGGCGACTGGCGTTTGGTTTTACCTTCACTGGCGCTGGGGCTGGTCTTTGGCTACGCCATGAAAAATAGCGGCCTGTGGCTGGCGACGCGGGCGGAAAAGAATAAATCCCTGGCTAACGAAAGTCGTTAACCGCGCTTCGCTCATACTGCTTCTCAACCTTCCCTGTATTCATGTGTTAAAAGAGCCCTACGGGCTCTTTTGCTGTTTTTGGCAGAATATCGTCTATAGCCTTCTCCTTCCTTAGTTTATTTTCCTCTATAAATCAGCACGATAAACTGTACTGATAGTCAGTGAATCGATTTTGTAATCATATTTATATAAATGCTGGTTATTTGTTTTTAAAATGTTAATACAATTGGGCTGAGGTAAAAAAATGTAACTCGATGCGCTCATGGATGGCTGTGCTTTTTTTAATAGCTAGACCAACAAGCAGAGGGGTTTTACAATGAAAACAATTAGATACATATCACTTGCGGCCCTGTTTTTTTTACCCACGAGTTTCAGCCCGGCGATTGCCGAACAGACAGTAGCCGGTGTTATTCATTTCTATGGAAGAGTTGTGGAAGCGCCCTGTCAGCTCAATGCTATCAAGAATCAGGTGGTGATGGATTGTCCGAGGGCGGAAACGGTGCGGATCTCTGCCCGTCAGCTGGAGAAAGGGGATGTTCACAATGAAAATATCCGTTCCGCGCAGTTGAGATATATTAACCCACAACGGACTCTCGCTATTCTGGACGTTGATTATCGCTAACCTCCGGCGCCCCCATGCTTTCGTCCCGGGGGCGATCGTGCCATATTATCCTCGTTTATCTATTTCAAGACGCATGCCGACAGGAGGAGAAATGGCTGTTCAACCTGAGGTAATTCTCGGCGACATTACCACGCTGGCGGTCGACGTTATCGTCAATGCAGCAAACCCTTCGCTGCTGGGCGGAGGAGGCGTAGACGGCGCAATTCACCGCGCAGCAGGCCCGGATCTGCTGGCTGCCTGCAAAGTTGTGCGCCAGCAGCAGGGGGAGTGTCCGCCGGGCCATGCGGTGATAACGACGGCAGGAAACCTGCCCGCCAGCGCGGTCATTCATGCCGTCGGGCCGATCTGGCACGGTGGTGACAGGCAGGAGGCGGAATTACTGGCGGACGCCTATAAAAATAGCCTGCAGCTGGCCTCGGCAAACAATTACCGCTCTATTGCTTTCCCCGCTATCAGCACCGGCGTTTACGGCTACCCTAAACACGCTGCCGCCGAGATAGCCATTAATACGGTGAATGCATTTCTTACTCGCTACCATCCTCTGGAACGCGTTTGTTTCGTCTGCTTTGATGCCGAAACCGCCAGTATCTATAACCGATTACTGGAGGAGAGTCGGGCACAACTCGGTCGCCATAATAAGTTATGATAGCTTTCTCCGATCGCGGGGATCCATCATGACAGGAGATTTATCGGTGGCTGAAGGGAAGGTTCTACAAAAACAACGGCTTCGCCGGACGGAAATTGTGGTCGCGGCGCAAAAATGCTTTGCTGAAAAGGGCCTGCACGGCGCCTCAGTGGCAGATATCGCGCGCCGGGCTGGTCTGAGCGTCGGCCAGCTTTATCGTGTTTTTGCCAGTAAAGAAGAGATTATCGAAGTCATCGTCAGCGAGATAGTGAACGCCAGAGTTGGCGAGATGGTTGCCGGGAATCATGATTTGGCCCGCATGGCGTCGGTTTTAGCCGGCGCGATCCCGGCGAGCGAGAGTACGAAAAATGATAATTATCTGCTAATGGAGATTAACGCCGAAGCCTCCCGAAATCCGCGCCTGCGAGAAATCATGAACCAGGCCGATCGACGCCTGAAGGAAGAGGGGGGAAAACTTACCCGGCACTACCACCCCGAAATGACCGCTGAACAAATTAGCGTCGCCTGCGAATTTATCGCGATATTAACCGAAGGGGCGGCGTATCGCTGCGACCTGGCGACTGCCCCGACGGTGGATAAAGCGGCGATGGAAATGCTTTATCGCGATGTCTTTAACCTGGTGTTCACGCGAAAATAGCGCTGCTGTGCTCGTATAGCGCAGCAGCATAATTTTTAACCGGCAGAAGTCTGCGGCTTCGCCGTTTTTTGCTGGAATTTTCCGGAAAAAAGAAAGCGCAACAGCGGTATTCGCAGGTGGATTTCATACAGGACCAGCGCAATACCCACCACAAATACCAGTCCGGTAATAAATCCCAGCGTATTGGACTTAATTATCGGCGTGATCCACGCCCCGTAGAGCAGAGTCAATGGATGGTGCACTAAATAGATAAATAGCGATGCGTTGACGAAATAGGTTACCCGCGCGGACTGGAAATTTAGCAGACGGTGGCCAAGCGAAAAGACCACGTTGACCATCCATAGCCCCAGCACCATGGTAATGACGGATTCTGTTTCATACATCCAGCCATCGCCGGAACCGTACTGCTGATTCAGACGATAGGCGATAAAACCCAGTAGCGCTGCGGTATAGCACCAGGGGGAGGGCGTAGTGAACATGAGCTTCAGGCGTGAATTGATAAACGTCTGCGCGCCGAGAATAAAGAAAGGCAGATAAAACAGCGTCTGCATAACGACGAAATTGAACAGGCCGTTGCTGAGAATGGGCGGGTAAAGAATAAAAAGGGTGCGGCGAATGACCGCATACAGCACGCCCAGGGCAAGAAAAATCATCGATAGCTGACCTAATGTGACGGTGTCACCGAAGGTTGGCGCAGCGGCAGAACGCTGGCGCGTCAGCCATTTAAACATCACCACGCCCAACGAGGTCAGGACCACCAGGACGAGCAGAAACCACAGGTGGGAAATCAGCTCCCAGGCAAGGGTATTGAATTTGTCATAGCCTGAAAGCGTGTGCCAGTTTTCCGCTTTTCCGTTAACGTACTGCAGCATAATAAACTGCGGCAACGTCAGAAGAGGGATGGCAGTTAACATGGGAATGCCTACCCGCTCAACGCGAACTTTCCACCATTTCTTCAGCGGATAGCGTAGAAAAAGCATGTAGGAAAAATAGCCGGAAATAACAAAGAAGACCTGCATGCGAAAGGCATGGATGAAGTCGTTGAACAACGTCAACCACCACGACGGCTCTGCGCTATTGACGTGCCAGCTGTGGCTGGAGTAAATAAGCGAGATGTGAAAAGGGATCCCCAACAGCATCAGCCAGGCGCGGATGCTATCGAAAAAATATTCACGCTGTACCGGAGTATTATTCATACAATGTCACTACATTCTCAGACAAATCGTCTTATCACTCAACGTGATAACGTTTAAATTCTCTGCAACCCTACATGAACTCTGGTTATCTGTCTCCAGGATAAGCACGCAAAGTGCAATCGGGGCAGTGAACTGCGTATTCCCTGTGCCGCCAGGCCGAACAATGCAGGGATTATGTTGTCGGAATGCCTGAGTTTCCATTAAAATAGATCGGATCGATTTAAGCACACAAAGGGGGAAGTGCTTACTTATATGAAACATAAACCACAGATGATGAAAATGCGTTGGTTAAGCGCAGCCGTAATGTTGTCCCTGTGTACTTCATCTGCATGGGCATTCAGCATTGATGACGTCGCAAAAGAGGCACAAACGTTAGCCGGCAAAGGCTTTGAAGCGCCTAAAAGTAACCTGCCCTCTGCCTTCCGCGATATGAAGTATGCGGACTATCAGCAAATTCAGTTTAATCACGACAAAGCTTATTGGAATAATCTGAAAAGCCCATTCAAGCTCGAGTTTTATCACCAGGGGATGTATTTCGATACGCCGGTCACCATTAATGAAGTGACGGCAACCAGCGTACGTAAAATTAAATATAGCCCGGACTATTTTAATTTTGGCAACGTCCAGCACGACAAAGACACGGTTAAAGACCTCGGCTTTGCGGGCTTCAAAGTCCTGTATCCGATCAACAGCAAAGACAAGAATGATGAAATCGTCAGCATGCTCGGAGCCAGCTATTTCCGCGTGCTTGGCCAGGGTCAGGTATACGGTCTTTCCGCTCGTGGGCTGGCGATTGATACCGCGCTGCCTTCCGGCGAAGAGTTCCCGCGTTTTCGTGAGTTCTGGATTGAGCGTCCAAAAGCGACCGATAAACGCCTGACGATTTACGCCCTGCTTGATTCCCCGCGCGCAACCGGCGCCTACCGTTTCGTGATTATGCCCGGCCGCGACACCGTGGTGGACGTGCAGTCTAAGGTCTATCTGCGCGACAAAGTCGGCAAGCTCGGCGTGGCGCCGTTGACCAGTATGTTCCTGTTTGGGCCACATCAGCCGTCGCCGACCACGAACTATCGTCCGGCGCTGCACGACTCCAACGGCCTGTCCATCCTGGCCGGCAACGGCGAGTGGATCTGGCGTCCGCTGAATAATCCAAAACATCTTGCCGTCAGCAGCTATGCGATGGAAAACCCGCAGGGCTTTGGCCTGCTGCAGCGTGGCCGCCAGTTCTCGCGTTTTGAAGATCTTGATGACCGCTACGATCTGCGCCCCAGCGCATGGATTACGCCGAAAGGTGATTGGGGTAAGGGCAAAATCGAACTGGTCGAAATCCCGACCAATGATGAAACCAACGATAACATCGTCACCTACTGGACGCCCGATCAGCTGCCCGAACCCGGCAAAGAGATGAATTTCAAATACACCATCACTTTTAGCCGCGATGAAGACAAGCTGCACGCGCCGGATAACGCTTACGTTATGCAGACCCGCCGTTCTACCGGCGACGTCAAGCAATCGAACCTGATTCGCCAGCCTGATGGCACCATTGCCTTTATTGTCGATTTCACCGGCGCCGAGATGAAAAAGCTGCCCGCAGATACGCCAGTGACTGCCCAGGCCAGCATCGGCGATAACGCTGAAATCGTTGAAAACACCGTGCGTTATAACCCAGTGACTAAAGGCTGGCGTATGATCCTGCGCGTCAAAGTGAAAGATCCTAAGAAAACCACGGATATGCGCGCTGCGCTGGTCAATACCGACCAGACGCTGAGCGAAACCTGGAGCTATCAGCTGCCTGCCAATGAATAAGATAATGAAGTACATCGATGCATTGCCGCTGTCGGATGCAGAAAAGCGCGCGTTACCTGACGCGAGTCTGCAGGCCGTACATCAAGCACTGGACGCTGAACATCACGTTTATAAACGGGAAGATGACTCCCCGCTGGGGTCGGTGAAAGCCCGACTGGAGCATAGCTGGCCAGATTCACTGGCCGGTAATCAGCTGGTTAAGGATGATGAAGGGCGCACGCAGCTGAACGCCATGCCGAAAGCAAAACGTTCCTCTATGTTCCCGGACCCATGGCGTACTAACCCGGTCGGGCGCTTCTGGGATCGTCTGCGCGGACGCGATGTGACTCCGCGCTATCTCTCTCGCCTCAGTCAGGAGGAACAGGCGAGCGAGCAGAAATGGCGTACCGTCGGCTCTATTCGTCGCTATATTCTTCTGCTGCTCACCCTGGCGCAGACCGTCGTGGCGACCTGGTACATGAAAACCATTTTGCCTTACCAGGGCTGGGCGCTGATTAACCCGGCGGACATGGTGGGACAGAACCTGTGGATCTCCTTTATGCAGCTGCTGCCGTATGTGCTGCAGTCCGGGATCCTGATTCTTTTCGCCGTGCTTTTTTGTTGGGTTTCTGCGGGTTTCTGGACTGCGCTGATGGGCTTCCTGCAGCTACTTATCGGCCGCGATAAGTACAGTATCTCCGCGTCAACGGTCGGGAATGAGCCGTTGAATCCGGAGCATCGCACCGCGCTTATCATGCCTATCTGTAACGAAGACGTTGACCGCGTATTCGCGGGCCTGCGCGCGACCTGGGAGTCGGTAAAAGCCAGCGGTAATGCCGAGCACTTTGATGTCTATATCCTGAGCGATAGCTACAACCCGGACATCTGCGTGGCGGAGCAAAAAGCGTGGATGGAGCTGATTGCCGAAGTGCAGGGCGAAGGGCAGATCTTCTACCGCCGCCGCCGCCGCCGCGTGAAGCGTAAAAGCGGTAACATTGATGACTTCTGCCGTCGGTGGGGGAGCCAGTACAGCTATATGGTGGTGCTGGATGCCGACTCCGTAATGAGCGGTGAATGTCTGAGCGGCCTGGTGCGCCTCATGGAAGCGAACCCGAATGCCGGGATCATTCAGTCTTCACCCCGCGCGTCGGGTATGGATACGCTCTATGCGCGCTGCCAGCAGTTTGCTACCCGCGTCTACGGCCCGCTGTTTACCGCCGGTTTGCACTTCTGGCAGTTGGGGGAATCCCACTACTGGGGTCACAACGCGATTATCCGGGTGAAACCGTTTATTGAGCACTGCGCGCTGGCGCCGCTGCCGGGCGAGGGCAACTTCGCCGGGTCAATTCTGTCGCACGACTTCGTGGAAGCGGCGCTGATGCGTCGCGCCGGGTGGGGCGTATGGATTGCTTACGATCTTCCCGGCTCTTATGAAGAGCTGCCGCCAAACCTGCTGGACGAGCTGAAGCGCGATCGCCGCTGGTGTCAGGGTAACCTGATGAACTTCCGCCTGTTCCTGGTTAAAGGGATGCATCCGGTTCACCGTGCAGTGTTCCTGACCGGCGTGATGTCATACCTGTCGGCACCGCTGTGGTTTATGTTCCTTGCGCTCTCTACCGCTCTGCAGGTAGTGCATGCCTTGACCGAACCGCAGTACTTCCTGCAGCCGCGGCAGCTGTTCCCGGTCTGGCCGCAGTGGCGCCCGGAGCTGGCTATAGCCCTGTTTGCTTCGACCATGGTGCTGCTGTTCCTGCCGAAGCTGCTGAGCATTATTCTGGTTTGGTGTAAAGGGCCTAAAGAGTACGGTGGCTTTATCCGCGTCACGCTCTCTCTGCTGCTGGAGGTGCTGTTTTCGGTGCTGCTGGCGCCGGTGCGTATGCTGTTCCACACCGTCTTTGTGGTCAGCGCGTTTCTCGGCTGGGAAGTGGTGTGGAACTCGCCGCAGCGTGACGATGACTCTACCCCATGGGGTGAAGCGTTTATGCGTCACGGTTCGCAGATGCTGTTGGGTCTGGTCTGGGCGGTGGGCATGGCATGGCTGGATCTGCGTTTCCTGTTCTGGCTGGCGCCGATCGTGGTCTCGCTGATTCTGTCGCCGTTCGTGTCGGCTATTTCCAGCCGCGCCACCATTGGCCTGCGCACTAAGCGCTGGAAGCTGTTCCTGATCCCGGAAGAGTACTCTCCGCCGCAGGTGCTAAAAGATACTGACGCTTACCTGACGCTGAACCGCCAGCGTTCTCTGGACGATGGCTTTATGCATGCGGTATTCAACCCGTCGTTTAACGCGCTGGCAACAGCGATGGCTACCGCGCGCCACCGTCACGGGCATATTCTGGATATCGCTCGCGAACGTCACGTTGAACAGGCGCTGAACGAGACGCCGGATAAACTTAACCGCGATCGTCGTCTGGTCTTGCTGAGCGACCCGGTGACCATGTCGCGTATGCATTATCGCGTGTGGGCCGCTCCGGAGAAATACTCTTCGTGGGTGGCAGCTTATCAGCAGCTGACGCTGAATCCGCTGGCGTTAAAAACCAAGTAAGCCGTACCTTAAGGAAAATACCGGCAATAGTGCCGGTATTTTTTTGACCTGAGAATAGAGGTTGTTGATGAGAGTTTTGCTGGTTATCGCAATGACGCTGCTGCTGAGCGGCTGCGGGAGCATTATCAGTCGCACGGTGCCAGGGCAGGGCCATGGAAATCAGTACTATCCCGGCGTGCAATGGGATGTCCGTGATTCCTCATGGCGCTACATCACGATCCTCGATCTGCCCTTTTCGCTGGTGTTCGATACGCTTCTGCTGCCGCTTGATGCCAGCCATGGCCCCTACAACTAATTAGCGTTCATCCCATTCATCGGCCGCAGCCTGGCCCTCTTCGGTATCGAGCGAGGGTTCAAGCTGAAATTCACCTTCATCCCATTCATGCAGCGTGTTCTCTTCCAGCCACTCCTGACGCAGCTCAATCTCATCATAATCACCGTCAAAGACGCTTTGCGCAGCCTGGCCGCTAAGTACTGGCAGGCATTCTCCCTGCTGATCTTCGTCGGCAAAAAATTCTGCCTGCCAGGCAATATCACCGTCCTGAAGCACGTACTTCTGGATATTTAACTGCTCAATGCTGGCGCTTTCTTCGTCGCTGTCCGGATTATTAGCCAGAAACTCCTCGCGGGCTGCATCGATTGCTTCTTCGAGCGTGGCATAGAACATCGAATCCTTTGGCATGGCTAACCTCCTAAGAAGAATAGAAATGAATACGATTCAATCTATAGAAGGCGGTTGCCAATGCGTCAAGGAGGGAGCATTAATTTACCGAATGATTGCCGGAACCCGGATTGTCCGTAGCCCGCTGACGACGAACGCGGCCAAGGGTCAGAGTTGAGTAAACCGCGTTAAACAGCACCACAAATGCGGTCACCAGAAAGACCGCCCGAAAACCGTAGTTGGCGGAAACCGACGCGCCGATCAGCGGTCCAGTGACGTTACCGATATCGCGAAACGACTGGTTATAGCTGAATATTCTGCCCGAGATTTGGCTGGTCGAGTTATACACCAGCAGCGTCTGTACCGCCGGCAGCAGCGCGCCGTCAGCGGCGCCTAGCAGGAAGCGCAGGATCCCCAATTGCAGCGGCGTCTGGACGAACGACATAGGAATCAGGAGCAGGACTGAAATCACCAGCGCGACGATCAGGATCTTCTCCGGACCAATACGATCGCCGAGCTTCCCGAGGCGAGGAGCGCTAAGCAGGGCGGCAATGCCGGGGACTGAAGCTATCATACCGCTGATAAACGCAATATTACTTACGTTGCCGGCAAGATCGCGCACGTAAAGCGTCAGAATCGGAGCGATGGAACCGGTAGCGACCTGGATAATCAGTGATGTTACAAACAGGCTCAGCACCAGCTTTGGACTTTTAAGCGACGAAAAGACGTCTTTCGCGCTGAGCATCTCTTTTTTGCTGACCGCGACAAAATTCTCGCGGATGAGAAACAGGGTAAATAAGAAACAAATAAACAGTACGCTTGCTGTCATAAAGAAGACGGTGCGTAACCCCCAGTGGTCGGCCAGGAAGCCGCCAGCCAGCGGCCCCAGCAGCGCGCCGCTAACCGCCCCCGTAGAGAGGGTTCCCAGCGCCCAGCCGCTCTTATGGCGGGGGATTTGCGTTGCGATCAGCGCATTGGCGTTGGGAATAAATCCGCCGAGCAGGCCTAACAGCGCGCGCAGGATCAGAAATTGCCAGATATTCTGCGCCAGCCCCATGAGCAGCATGACGATAGCCATACCGAGGGCTGAGCGCAGCAGCATTATTTTGCGCCCTTTGCGGTCCGCGAGTCCGCCCCAGAAGGGAGAAGCTACGGCTGAAAATAAAAAGGTAATGCTGAAAACCAGCCCTGACCACATATTCAGGGCACTGTGGCCGGTGACGCCGAGCTGTTCAACGTACAAAGGGAGAAATGGCATCACCAGGCTAAAGGCCGCCCCGGTTAAAAAGCAGCCGAGCCAGGTGACGGTGAGATTACGTTTCCAGTTAATAGGGGTATCAGCAGACGACATAGGATTCCACTGGCCTGCAGCGCAGGTCAAATAATTGAAAATATGAGCATGCTAATTATGCGCCTGAGAAATGACTGCCGCAATGCAGGAGAGCTTTTAAAGCTAAAGGAGGGGACTAAACAAGGCAACATATCCCGCATCCGTGTTCAGATGCGGGATAACCAGGCGGAAAATGGAAAAGATTTAATAACGAGAAGGAACGCCTTCCGGACGCGTTTTAAAGCGGCGGTGCATCCACATATACTGCTCCGGCGCCATCAATATGCATTTCTCAACAACTTTATTCATCCACAGAGCGGTCGTCTCCGCATCGTCCAGCGGCGGATCGCACTCTGGCGGCAGGATGATCAGCTCATAACCTTTACCGTCGGGTTTACGGCGCGGAACGAAGGGGACGATGCAGGCTTTTGACATCTTTGCCAGCATCCAGGTGCCGGAGGTCGTCGCGGCCTGGTCAACGGCGAAAAACGGCACAAACACGCTGGCGGCGGGGCCATAGTCGTGGTCCGGCGCGTACCAGATCACTTCTCCCTTTTTCAATGCGCGGATCATACCCTTGAGATCTTTACGATCGATCATGTCTTTGTTGGAGCGCAGCCGTCCCCAGGTCTGTAGCCAGTCGATAACCGGGTTATCATTAGGGCGATAAACCCCGATACCCGGCTCATTGATGCCGAACATGCGGGCGCCCATTTCCAGGGTCAGAAAATGAATGCCAATAAGCAAAATGCCGCGCTTTTGCGCCTGTACATCGCGGATATGCTCTACGCCGATGGAGTCCGTCCAGCGCGCAATACGCTTCGTCGGCCAGAACCAGGCCATACCGGTTTCCATCAGCCCCATACCGACGGATTCAAAGTTTGCCACGACCATCCGGTGACGCTCTTGCTCGCTTTTATCAGGAAAACAGAGCTCCAGATTGCGATGGGCTATTTTGGCCCGGCGCTTCATTAGCCGCATGGCGATACGCCCAAGACCAGTACCGAGGCGATAAATCAGCGGATAAGGCAGCTGAACTACCAACCACAGCAGGCCGATTCCTAACCAAAGCAACCAGTAACGCGGGTGCAGCAACGCTGCGGAAAATTTAGGTAAATGGGTCATCTCATACCTGTTTAATTAAGCAACGTGTTCTATTATCGCATTTTTTTATGCCTCAGCCAAAATACCGGCCTCAGATGGCATTTAATGTTAATGCAAGCAAATATGGGTGAGAAAAATGTAGCGCAAAATGTAGGGATGTAAATTAAGCGTGTTTGCTATATGATGCCCGCCGTTTATTTTACTCATTGACTATGCCGAGCAGGTACACCATGCCAGTGTTACATAACCGCATTTCAAATGAGACGTTAAAAGCGCAAATGTTGGCTGAAACCGAGCCGCGCACGACGATCTCGTTTTATAAATATTTCTCTATTATTGACCCAAAAGCCACGCGCGATGCGCTGTGGATTGCGCTGACTAAGCTTAATGTCTTTGGCCGAATTTACCTGGCTCATGAAGGGATTAACGCGCAAATCAGCGTCCCGCAAAGCCGGGTCGATGCGCTGCGCGAATTCTTATACGGTTTTGACCCCGCCCTCAATGGGCTCCGCCTGAATATCGCTCTGGACGATGACGGTAAATCATTTTGGGTTCTGCGCCTCAAGGTTCGCGATCGGATCGTGGCGGATGGAATTGACGATCCGACATTTGATGCCACGGACGTGGGGGATTATCTGAAAGCCGCAGAGGTTAACGCGATGCTGGACGATCCCAATGCGGTCTTTATTGATATGCGCAATCACTACGAGTATGAGGTTGGCCATTTCGAGAACGCACTGGAGATCCCGGCGGATACTTTTCGCGACCAGCTACCAAAAGCCGTGGAGATGATGCAGGAACATAAAGATAAGAATATCGTGATGTACTGCACCGGCGGTATCCGTTGTGAAAAAGCCAGCGCCTGGATGAAGCACAACGGATTTACTAAAGTCTCGCATATTGAGGGCGGGATTATCGAGTATGCGAGACGCGCCCGCGAGCAGGGGCTGCCGGTACGCTTTGTCGGTAAAAACTTTGTCTTCGATGAGCGGATGGGGGAGCGTATCTCAGATGACGTTATCGCCCATTGCCATCAGTGCGGCGCTCCGTGCGATAGCCACACCAATTGCCTGAATGATGGTTGCCATCTGCTGTTTATCCAGTGTCCTTCCTGCGCGGAGAAATTCGCCGGCTGCTGTAGCGAAGCCTGCATGGAAGAACATAAGCTGCCGGAAGAGGAGCAGAGAAAACTGCGTGCCGGACGGGAAAATGGCAATAAGATCTTTAATAAATCCCGCGGTCGTCTGAATACTAAGCTGGGGATCCCCGATCCTGAGCCGTCAGAAAAACCATAACCAGATAAGATCGATAAACGCCAGCAGCAGCCACAGCGCCAGGTAGATCATAAAATGTTCGCGGACGTTGTTAACCAGTAATTCAAACAGGCGACGCATCATCTCTCTCAGTTATTAACGGCCTCAAACGAGGCCGTTTCTTTTAGCGTAGTTGTGACGTTGGGCAGCGGGCAGTTATTTATTAAACCGCGCCAGTGAAAACGCAGATAGATCAAATCCAAAGGGTTCTTCAAGCGCGAACCGTGTGGCGAGTTCGCCTAAAACCGGAGCAAATTTAAAGCCGTGACCGCTCAGGCCGGTGATCAGCAGCGTATCCGGCTGGCCGGGTAGCATATCAATAATAAAGTCTTCGTCAGCAGTATTGTCATAGGTGCAGGATGCGCCGTGCAGGCAGCCGCCGATACCGGGCAACACGTTACGCAAGAAGCTAAAAGATTCTGAACCGTCGGTTGCAACAGAGCCAAACGGCTTGCGCTCCTCCGGAGTGGAAATAAGCTGCCCGCCGTTATGCTTACCGATTTTTAATTCGTTATCTTCTGCCGGGAAACCGTAAAACTGATCGCCATTGGCTAACTCGCCGGTAAACGCCGGGAAGTTATTTTTGCTGCTGTAGCGACCATCGGCCTGAAACCAGGCGAAAATTTTACGTACCGGTTGGACAGGGAGTTCTGGCAACAGACGCGTAACCCAGGTACCGGCGCTGACAAGGAGTTTTTTGCCGCTGTACTCGCCGTCCAGCGTCTCAACGGTTACGCCGTTCGGTTGGTGGTGAATAGCAGAAACCGGGCAGTTGAACAATTGCGCGGCTCCCGCTTCGCGTGCCAGACGGATCCAGGTTTCAACGGCCAGTTCGCTGCGCAGTATCCCGGATGCGGGTTCAAATATCGCCCGGTAATCGTCAGGAATACGAATTTCCGGCCAGCGAGTCATCACTGTCTGCGCATCCATTTCTTCAATATTGAGCTGGAACTCGCGCGCGCTGCTGGCCACGTTGCGCAGAAAGTCGGAGTCGGCAGGCCCGAGGTTAATCACCCCTGTACGCTCAAAAACGGCTTCCCCACTGGCGGCGGCAAACTCATCCCATAGCTTCTGCGCGCGTAGTACCAGAGGGACGTATCTTTCGCCTTCGCCGTAAGCATGACGTATCAGACGGGTGCTGCCGTGATGGCTACCTTCCTGATGCGGAGGCTGATGGGCATCAATCATCAGTACGTTAAGCCCTGCCTGGCGAGCATAATAGCCTGCGGCAGCGCCGACGGAGCCGCTACCGATAATGATAAGATCGTATTGCATGGTGAGTTCCAGGTTATTGCTTTATTAGCAGGGTAATTAACAACCTGTTGATATACAAGCCCGAAAATAGTTCAGGCACCCGAAGGTGCCTGTGAGGTGAATATTAAGACATTTTTGCTAAATCTTAATGCCTTCGATACTCATTTTCCTGGTATTCGCCTGATTCAATCTTCGCAATACCTGCTTCCAGAATAGAAATAAACTGACGTGCGACGTCCGTCGTTAGCCATAGCGTCTGGCCAATCTCTGCGTCTCTACTGCTTTCTTGAGCGGGGTTTTGGTAGTGCAGGCGCAACATCAGCGCATCGTAACTATCTACGGTGCTGATGTCCCATCCAACGAGGGGATGGGTCTGGATGACTTCATTATTCTTTTCCATCATAACCCCTTATTCATATGTTAAAAGACAACAGTTCTCGAGGTTTAATGCGTGTTTTTTGAAGCAAGTTAATTATATCAGCAGTCAAGAATAAACTCGAGAAATTAAATGAAAAAGAGATACATATGCTGCTGATTGCTGTTTTTTTACGCAAACACAATTCAGTTATACGTTATTTTTGAAGGTGCTAAGCAAAAGCAATAGGGGGAAGTCTGAGTATCAAAAAAATAAAAAAGCCGGGGCGACCCGGCAAAAAGTTGCACAATGAGGGAGCAAATTTAATTGACTAGTCGCGGACAAACCAGTCGTCAGCGCTTTCCCAGGTTTCTTGCAGGATTTCGCTAATCCGGTCTTTGTCTTCTTTCAGGCCGCCGATAACCGACAGATTGTTATTAGCCGCGTAGCGAACCGTCACCTGGCTTGACGTCGAGGGGAACTGCTGTTCGATACGGCGGGAGAGTTCATTGTTCAGCGCATCTAAAGCGCCGTTGGGTAAGGCTGTCGATTTGGCGATAGAGACTTCAATACGCATAATTGCCCCCTGTGTAATGTACTGTTTATTTATACAGTATGGTTGTCGCATTTACAACAGGGGGAAGTATTTATTTCTTCATGCTCCAGCGCACGGTTTCTCCTGCCAGGAACGGCACCAGCGCGTCGCCAGGCAGAGCGATACTCTCTACCACCAGGCTCTCTTCGCGCACCAGCTCAACGTAGCCTTCATTGACCGGCAGACCGTAGAAGCGGGGGCCGTTAAGCGAACAAAAGGCTTCAAAGTGCTGCAGGGCGTTCATCTCCTCGAACACCGTGGCGTAGCTGCCCAGGGCGGTCGGGGCGTTAAAACAGCCTGCACATCCGCAGCTGGCTTCCTTACGATGGCGGGCATGCGGAGCGGAATCAGTACCGAGGAAGGCGCGGTCAAAACCGCTGGCCACCAGTTCGCGCAGCGCCTGCTGGTGAATATTGCGTTTAAGGATCGGCAGGCAATATAGATGGGGACGCACGCCGCCAACCAGCATATGATTGCGGTTAAACATCAGGTGCTGCGGGGTGATGGTCGCCGCCAGCAGCTCATTGCCGTCGCGTACGTATTCAGCGGCATCTTTGGTGGTGATGTGTTCGAACACCACTTTCAGACCCGGCAGGCGCCGACGCAGCGGCTCCATGACGGTTTCAATGAACCGCGCTTCTCTGTCAAAAATATCGATGTCCGCGTGAGTGACCTCACCGTGCACCAGCAGGGGCATTCCCAGCTTTTCCATGCGCTCCAGTACCGGCATGATTGCATCAGTGCTGGTGACGCCGTGGCTGGAGTTGGTGGTCGCATTGGCCGGATAAAGTTTGGCAGCGGTGAAAACGCCCTCGTTGAATCCGCGTTCCAGCTCAGCAGGGTCGAGCGTATCCGTCAGATAGCAGGTCATCAGCGGCGTAAAATCGTGGTCCGCCGGGATTGCCGCCATGATGCGCTGGCGATAGGCAAGGGCGGCTTCGACGGTGGTGACAGGGGGTACCAGATTCGGCATCACGATCGCCCGGCCATAAAACTCACTGGTGTAAGGCACGACGGTTTTTAACATATCGTCATCGCGCAGATGGATATGCCAGTCGTCAGGGCGGCGGATTTTCAATACCTGGGATTGTGCTGTCATGGAAGGCTCCGGCTAAATAGGGTCAGTCATCAGGGCTGTTTTTGCCGGGCACTAAGGATAAGCGTAAACGTTTTCCTTTGCATCAACTTCTGTAAAAAAACGGGCGCTTCTGCGCCCGAGCCGTTAGTTAGTGAACGGGATAATAATCTCACCCGGCTTAACCTCAATCCCTTTAGCATACTTTTTCGCCAACGCTTCGCCCGCGCTGGCGTCTTCGCGCAGGACGTAGGCAGGCTGCTGATTGAAGTAGCTACGCAGCGACTGATTCAGGTAAGGAATGAGCGTCTGTACCACGGACTGCAGTTTTTCAGGTTGAACCTTTGCGTCCACCACCTCCATCTCCTGCAGGAAAATGGCGCCTTTCTCTTTGTTGAAGGTCGGCAGCGCTTTTAGCTTCAGGTCAATGGTCGCTTTCTGGTTCCCGAATAGTGAATTCAGATCTAAATTAGCAACGCCGCTTAGCGTCACTTTATTGGGTTCTTCACGACCAATCGCGCTGGTCAGGTTTTGCAGTTCAATATGAGCATCCGCAACGCCGGGCAGGCCAATATCCTTGGCGAAGTGGTTACGTTTCTGCAGCGCCTGGTTCATCTCCTGCTCACTCACGGAATATTGCGTAAGCTGATTACAGCCGCTCAGCAGGCCGCTGACGATAAGCGCGGCCGTGATAAACATCTTTTTCATTGGATTCCTTAATGTCATGCCATGGGTTCATCCTGACACAAAGCAGCATGACCCGCCAGCGCAGGAGGTGCTAGCGGAAAAGACTTAAAAAGCGGGCGGTGAGGCAGCGAAGGGCAATACCTTCCGCTGCCCTGAGCTTAAATAGCCATTGAGGAAAGCAGATTGATTTGCGTCTGTTTAGCCATATTGTCGCGATAGGCGGCCACTCGGCTCGGCCAGTTCACCCCGGCAACCAGCGTCAGATTCCGCAGGAGTGGGAAGAGATGAATATCATCTTCAGACAGCTCCCCGTTGACGGCGTTTGGCTGGACGATAAGTTTATCCAACGCGCGCAGATCGTCGCTGATGTTCTTAACCAGACCGGTAGAATGGGCGAGGTGATCGGCAAAGCTACCGATAGCCGCTTCCTTCTTATTCACAAAATAAGCGCGCGCCTCTGGGGTTGAGAATTCATCAAATGCGGATTTGGCGAAACGCGGGATCAACAGACGATTCGCGTAGACGTTGACCTTGCGCAGCCAGGTTTCAATAGCCGGGTTACGCGCTCCGCTCAGTAGCGGTTTTCCATCAAGTTTATCGACATAGTGCACGATATCCATGCTTTCTGGCATATAGCGACTATCGTCTTTTTGCAGGATGGGCGCCATTTTCTGGCCGATCATGCGGGTTGGGGTTGATTCATCATCGTTCAGGAGCGTGATCAGTTCGACAGGGATATTTTTCAGGCCGAAAATCATGCGGGCTTTCAGGCAGAACGGGCAGTGATCGTAGATATATAACTTCACGTTTCTCCTCCATTGTTGCTGAACTTCCTCAATTCAGTATGGAGGAGAAACGACGGTCCGGCAAATCAGGTGCGCGGCTCGAGCATACCGGACGTTGAACGTTTTGGACTGAACTGCCACCACAGAGCAACAAATGTCGCAAGACCTATCGCGCCCAGCATCAGCCACGGCAGCTCCGGCTGACCCGTCGCCTTACCGGCATCGAACAGCCAGCCGCCGCCTGCGTAGCCGAAAGCGCCGCCGAAGGCTAATCCCAGACGGCTAAAGCCCATATAGCTGCCGCGCGCTCTGGCATCCGCCAGCGAAGCGCCAAGCGTCTCGCGCGCAGGCTCGGCGATGATGGACCCGATATAAAACACGCAGATCAGCGTAAACAGCTGCTGCAGATTGCTGCTCAGGCCAATCGGCATCATTGCCAGCGTCATAATCAGCAGTCCGGCCATCAGCCGATGCTCAAGGCGAAACCGTTTTTCACTCCAGCGGGCAATCGGATAAAGCAGCGTCAGTGAAATGGTGGCTTCGATGGCATACATCCATTTTACCGCCGCCGGAGAACCCGCAATATCGTTAACCATAATCGGCAGCATTAACATGACCTGTACTGCCAGCATGTAATATCCGGTTAGCGTCAAGACGTAGGTGACAAATCGTTTGTCACGCAGCACGCGGCCCAGCCCTTCACGAACCGGCGTTTTGACCGTTGACAGCTTCCAGGCCGGGAGATACCAGGCATTGAACGCCGCGCAGGCGATAAACAGGGCCGCTCCAGCGCTGCACACCAGACGAAAATCATACTGCAGCAGCCAGCTACCCAGCAGCGCGCCGATCACCGCCCCGGCGCTGTCCTGCATCATCAGAATGGAGAAGAAACGCCCGCGCTTGTGTGGGCGAACCAGCTTAACCACCAACGCCGCCCGCGGGGGATCGAACAGCGTGCCGCCGAGACCGGAGAGTATGCAGGATAACCACAGGACCCATGGTTCATGGGCGACGGCCATCGCGGCGAAACCGGCAGCTCGCATCAGCATTCCGGTGACGATCATCGGTTTGGCACCAAAACGGTCGGCAATCGCACCGCCGAATATCCCTAAACCTTGCTGCACCAGTTGACGCAGCCCGAGCGCAATGCCGACCATTAACGCGGCCCACCCCATCTGATCGACAAAGCGAATAGAGATGAGCGGGAACACGACGAAAAAGCCGAGTACGACCAGCATGTTATCAACTAACAGGAAATATTTACCCAGGCTCCTTGCCTGCGATACGCGGGACATTTCCCCTCCCGGGAAAAATAAGAATAAGCTCTGATATTTTGCGGGGTTAATGGCTATTTTCCCAGCTAACTCGCGACAATATTTTTTTATCAAAATGCAAGAACGATAGAGGCTATTCATCGAAAAGCAGAGATGGTGCAGAAAATGGTATGTTGCTGTTTTCACACATCCCTGCAGGACAGGTATAGTAAAGTCAGCAAGTATTGCGTCAGGGGAACAGGAGAGGGGAATGTTTGGCTATCGCAGTAACGTACCGAAGGTGCGTTTGACGACGGATCGGCTGGTGGTGCGGCTGGTACACGATCGTGACGCCTGGCGTCTGGCCGATTACTACGCGGAAAATAAAGGGTTCTTAAAACCCTGGGAACCAGTGCGCGACGACAGCCACTGTTATCCTTCCGGCTGGCAGGCGCGTTTATCGATGATTTCGGAGTTTCACAAGCAGGGTTCGGCATTCTATTTTGCGCTGCTGGACCCTGAAGAAAAAGAGATTATCGGCGTGGCGAATTTTTCGAACGTGGTGCGCGGATCGTTTCATGCCTGCTATCTCGGTTACTCTATCGGAGAGAAATGGCAAGGGCAGGGGCTAATGTTTGAAGCGCTGACGTCGGCAATTCGCTATATGCAGCGCACGCAACATATCCATCGCATAATGGCAAACTATATGCCGCATAATCAGCGTAGCGGCGATTTGCTGGCGCGTCTGGGTTTTGAAAAAGAGGGTTACGCCAAAGATTACCTGCTCATTGATGGGCAGTGGCGCGATCACGTACTGACGGCGTTGACGACACCGGACTGGACCCCGGGTCGCTAAGGAGACATCATGAAATATCAGTTAACCGCGCATGAGGCGCGAGTCATTGGCTGTCTGCTGGAAAAGCAGGTCACCACGCCGGAGCAGTACCCCCTGTCGGTCAACGCGGTGGTGACCGCCTGTAATCAGAAAACGAACCGTGAACCGGTGATGTCGCTCAGCGAAAATGACGTGCAGGATCTCCTCGATACGTTAGTTAAGCGTCATTTTTTGCGTACGGTAAGCGGTTTCGGCAATCGGGTGACCAAATATGAACAGCGCTTCTGCAACTCTGAATTTGGCGACCTGAAATTAACTCCAGCGGAAGTGGCAATTATTACCACCTTGCTGCTGCGCGGGGCGCAGACGCCCGGAGAACTGCGCGGGCGGGCGCAGAGAATGCATGAATTCAGCGATATGGCAGAGGTGGAAAACGTCCTCGAAAATTTGGCTACGCGAGAAGATGGCCCCTATGTTGCGCGTCTGCCGCGGGAACCCGGGAAGCGTGAAAGCCGCTATATGCACCTGTTCTGCGATGATATGGATTCGCTGATTACCGCCGTTGAAGCCGTTTCGCCGGCGGGTGACGATCTCCAGGCCCGCGTTGAGGCGCTGGAAGCGGACGTCGCTGAACTTAAAGCGCGTCTGGATTCACTGCTGCCTCATTCAGGAGATTAAGCATGTCGGCGAAACTACGCATCGGCGTTGTTGGTTTAGGTAGCATTGCGCAAAAGGCCTGGCTGCCGGTGCTGGGAGCGGCGGATGGCTGGACGCTACAGGCGGCGTGGTCGCCGGGAAAAGAGAAAGCGCTGCGCATCTGTGAAACGTGGCGTATCCCCTATGCGGATACCCTGGAACAGCTGGCGGCGCAATGTGATGCTGTATTCGTCCATACTTCAACGGCTTCACATTATGAAGTGGTTAGTCGGTTACTCAATGCCGGAGTTCATGTCTGCGTTGATAAACCGCTGGCCGACAAGCTTAGCGATGCGGAGACGTTGGTTGAGCTGGCGGCCCGCCGCCGTCTTACTCTTATGGTCGGATTTAATCGCCGCTTCTCCCCTCTCTATCGCGAACTTAAAGCTCAGCTCGGTAACGCGGCTTCGCTGCGGATGGATAAACACCGTAGCGACAGCGTGGGCCACGATCTGCGCTTTACGCTGCTGGATGACTATCTGCATGTCGTCGACACCGCGCTATGGCTGGCGGGCGATAAAGCCCGTTTAAACGGCGGTACGCTACTCACGACGGCCCAGGGTGAAATGCTTTATGCTGAACATCATTTCAGCTGCGGGATGATCCAAATGACCACCAGTATGCACCGCCGCGCTGGAAGCCAGCGGGAGTGGGTGCAGGCGGTAACCGACGGTGGATTATATGAAGTCCGTGATATGCGGGAGTGGCAGGAGGAGCGGGGGCGCGGCGTGATCCAGCGTCCGGTCCCCGGCTGGCAGACCACCCTTGAGCAACGAGGATTCACCGGCTGCGCCCGGCATTTTATCGAATGCGTGCAAAATCAGACGGTTCCTGAAACCTCCGGCGAACAGGCGCTGCTTGCTCAGCGTATCGTGGAGAAACTCTGGCGCGAAGCAATGAGCGAATAACCCGTTGTAACAACTGGCAGTAGTAATTCATTATGAACCCGGTAGACTATCGCCACTTTCCAGCGCCCGCCTGAGCGGGCGTTTTACTCCAGGGTTGTGGAATAACACGTTAATGAATCTTTTAAAATCACTGGCGGCCGTCAGTTCGATGACCATGTTTTCGCGCGTGCTGGGTTTTGCGCGCGATGCGATTGTGGCGCGTATTTTTGGCGCAGGGATGGCCACCGACGCCTTCTTCGTTGCTTTCAAACTTCCGAATCTTTTACGGCGTATTTTTGCTGAAGGCGCGTTCTCACAGGCTTTTGTGCCGATTCTGGCGGAATATAAAAGCAAGCAGGGTGAAGATGCGACCCGGGTTTTCGTCGCCTATGTTTCGGGGCTGCTGACGCTGGTGCTGGCGCTGGTGACCATCGCTGGTATGCTGGCGGCACCGTGGGTGATCACCATCACCGCGCCGGGATTTGCCAATACGCCCGAAAAGTTCGCCCTGACCACTCAGCTCTTGCGCATCACTTTTCCCTATATTCTGCTGATCTCCCTGGCTTCACTCGTGGGCGCCATCCTGAATACCTGGAACCGCTTTTCGGTGCCGGCTTTTGCTCCGACTTTCCTGAACGTCAGCATGATTGGTTTTGCGCTGTTTGCCGCGCCCTACTTTAATCCGCCGATGCTGGCCATGGCATGGGCGGTGACGGTTGGCGGTATTTTGCAGCTTGCCTGGCAGCTGCCGCATTTGAAGAAAATCGGCATGCTGGTGCTGCCGCGAATCAACCTCAAAGATGCTGGCGCGGTGCGGGTGGTGAAACAGATGGGGCCGGCGATCCTCGGCGTCTCGGTTAGCCAGATTTCCCTGATCATCAATACCATTTTTGCCTCGTTCCTCGTCTCCGGCTCGGTGTCATGGATGTACTATGCCGATCGCCTGATGGAGTTTCCGTCCGGCGTGCTGGGCGTGGCGCTGGGGACCATTCTGCTGCCTTCTCTGTCCAAAAGTTTTGCCAGCGGCAATCACGACGAATACTGCCGTTTGATGGACTGGGGATTGCGCCTGTGCTTTCTGCTTGCGCTACCGAGCGCCGTGGCGTTAGGGATACTGGCCAAGCCGCTGACGGTCGCGTTATTCCAGTACGGGAAATTTACCGCCTTTGATGCCGCGATGACTCAGCGCGCGCTGGTCGCTTATTCCGTTGGCCTGATGGGACTCATTGTGGTGAAGGTACTGGCTCCCGGGTTCTATTCGCGTCAGGACATTAAAACGCCGGTGAAAATTGCCATCGTCACGCTGATCATGACGCAGGTTATGAACCTCGCCTTTATTGGTCCGCTAAAGCATGCCGGTCTGTCGTTGTCGATTGGCCTGGCGGCCTGCCTTAACGCCGGGCTGCTCTACTGGCAGCTGAGGAAACAGAAAATTTTCACCCCTCAGCCCGGCTGGTTCCTGTTCCTGCTGCGCCTGGTGATTGCCGTCATCGTGATGTCTGCGGCGCTGCTGGGCGTGATGTACCTGATGCCGGAGTGGTCGCAGGGGACGATGCCGTTCCGCCTGCTGCGTTTGATGGTAGTCGTGGTAGCGGGTGTCGTCGCCTATTTCGCGACGCTGTTGCTGCTGGGCTTCCGCGTCAAAGAGTTTGCTCGCCGCACGGTCTGAGTTCTCTTCCTGACACAAAAACCGCCCTGTATTGCCAGCAGGGCGGCTTTTTTTTACCTGACGGTTCGTTGCGCCGAAACGACCCTCGCGCTTTCTATCAGGCGGATGCCGAGGGCGATAGCGCCGGTAATGACGGCGAGAGTCACTACACCGCTCCAGCCTGCTATCACATACAGTTTGCTTCCCAGCACTGAGCCGAGCGACATTCCGATAAACACGCCGGTAAACAACAGCGCATTGAGACGACCGCGCGCCTGAGGCTCCAGACCATACACCAGGTTCTGGTGCGCCACGAGGCTGGATTGCAGTCCAAGGTCAAAACCGACGGCCGAGATGGCAATCAGGATCAGCTGGCCATGCGGCGGTAGCGCAGGCAGCAGAAACATCAGGGCAAAAGAAACGGTAACCAGCGCCGCGCCCATTTGCGTGACTTTTTCGGCTCCGAATTTATCGGCCAGGCCGCCAGCCAGCGGGGCGGCGAGCGCCCCGGCAGCGCCTGCAATACCAAAGCCGCCGGCTACCGCGCTGCCCATCTGATAGTGCGCCAGTAACATGACCGCCAGGGTGGACCAGAATGCGCTGAAGGCGATAGAGAGGAACCCCTGGGCGAATGCGGCGCGACGCAGTGCCGGATAGCGTTTCCACAGGTGGGCCATCGATTTCATCAGCTGCGGATAAGTCAGGTCTGAGTGAATTTCAAAGCGCGGCAGCACGCGCCACATCAGCAGACCAATCAGTGCAATACTGACCGCAGCGGCCTGATACATCACCCGCCAGCCGAATAGCGCACCCACCAGCCCGCTCACCGTCCGTGACAGCAGGATCCCCAGCAGCAGGCCAGTCATGACCGTACCCACCATTTTCCCTTGTTTACCCGCAGGAGCCAGAATCGCGGCAGCTGGTACGATATCCTGCGCCATTGTCGCAGCCATCCCGATCAGCAAACTAACCATCAACAGAGTGGTGAGCTGACCGGTAAGGCTGCAGAGCAGCAACAGGAACGCCAGCGCGGCGCTTTTCATCAGGATCAGCTTTCTGCGATCGTGACGGTCGCCAAGCGGTAGAAGGAAAAGTATACCCAGCGCATAGCCCGCCTGAGTCAGGGTCGGAACCAGACCCATACCCTCAACGCTCAAATGCAGGTTTGCTCCCATTAGCGGCAGCAGCGGCTGCGCGTAATAGATAGCGGCAACGCTGAAGCCTGCGCCGAGCGCAAGGATAAATATTACCCAGCCGGCTGCGCGGGAGGTGAGTGGTGTCGGTGTCATGATTGATTCCTCTTAGAAGCGATGGCGCTATTTTTCCCGTAATGAGGCTGGCGCGGTAGATAGCCCGGTGGTAAAACGGTTATACGCTAAACGTATAGGCAGAATAAAAATGAAGAAGCAGGAGCGTATAGATCGTATCGAATTGATGCGTACGTTCATTCGGATTGTCGAAGCCGGGTCTCTCTCCGCTGCGGCGGTCCAGATGAACACGACCCAGGCGACGGTAAGTCGACGACTCCAGTCGCTGGAAGGGCTGCTCGGCGCAAAGCTGATCCTGCGTACCACCCATGCGATGAAGCTGACCGATGACGGCGAGCGCTGTTACCAGCATGCCCGACAGATCGTCGATGCGTGGCTGGCGCTGGAAGACGACCTGCGCATCACCGATGACCGTCCGGTGGGGATATTAAGGGTACGGGCGCCGCATGCGTTTGGTCAGCAGCAACTGCTGGGGCCGCTGGTGGACTTTCTGCAGCGCTATCCCCAGCTATCGGTCGAATGGATGCTGAATGATAAAACCGTGGATTTCCTGAGCGATGGCATCGACTGCGCGATTCGCGTGGGGGCTGAGGTGGATCCGGCTACGGTGTCGGTCCTGCTGGCCGAGGTGCCGCGCAGCGTAGTGGCATCGCCGTCGCTGCTGGCGAACTATCCGCCGTTAACCGAGCCGCAGGAGATGTCGCTGCTGCCCTGGATAGCCATCAGCACGTTCTATCAGCATGAGGTGATGCTGCAATCAGAGGTGGATGAGCAGCTTACAACCTTTAGCATTGCTCCGTGCCTGAGTACCGACAGCGTACATGTCGCCCGCAATACCGCGCTGGCGGGGCTGGGCGCGGCGATTGTTTCGAGCTGGGCGGTAGCGGAGGATATTGCCGCCGGGCGGCTGGTGGAGCTATTCCCACAGTGGCGTGCCTCACCGCTGCCGGTACATCTTGTCTATCCCTGGGCACGCTATTATCCGACGCGGTTGCGTAAGTTTCTCGATTTGATGCGCGAGGTTATGCCGCAGATTGCGGGGATGCAGCGACCGGAAGGGGAATAAAAAAAGACCGGCCGCTGGGGCCGGTCTGGTAGGCGTTACTCTACGGGCTGCGGACGGGTAGGCCCGGCAGCGGCTTTATGGGTCGCGCTATGGCCACCAGCAGCGCCCTTACCGTCAAAATCAAAGCTCGGGCGAACCCAGTCGCTTTGACGAGGCGCTTCAGGGACGTAGTCTGGCGCAGGCGCGCGGGTCATCGGCGCGGTGGCGTGACGATTGGCGACCTTAACGACCGGCACAGTCGTGACAACAGGCTGAGTCTTCACTACCGGCTCTGCCGCCGGTGCCGGCTCAACCACCTGTTCGGAGACGACAGGCGCTTCTTCAACAGCGGCCGCGGCTTCTTCAACCGCAGCAGGTTCAGCGACCGCTGCTTCCGGCTCGACAGCCTCTTTCGCCACGACGTCGACGGCTTCTGCGACAACCTCTTCGGCGACGGTTTCATCAGCCTCGGCAATCAGCTGCGGCTGTTCATCAACCGGTGCGGCGATAGCTTCCGGGTGCGTGGTTTCGACAACCGGAGCTTCAGGTTCGTTCATCATCGCCACAGGCTCAGAGATGACGACCGGCTCAACAACGCGCTCTTCAACTACCTCCGGGGCAACCACTTCAGAGACAGCCGGTTCAACGGCGGCCGCAGGGGTGATAACGGGGTCAACCGCGGTGGTAGCGAACTCCTGTACCTGCGCTTCTTCTTGCTGCTGGTCTTGCGGGCGAACGACAGGGTAACGGATCCACACTTTACCAGATGCCATTTCCGGCGATGCGCAGGCTACGGTCAGCGGCATCGGGGATTGCGTCGGGTAACGCTCATCACGGTAGCGACGACGGCGTTGGCCGCTTACGCGCAGGTGACGAGGGGAACGGCGCGAACGACGCGGCATACCGTTAGCTTCGCGTGCTTCGCCGGTATCGTCATGTTCCGCAGCGGTTTCAACAACTGCCGGCAGGTCGACTTTCGCCAGTTCCGTGCGCGGAGCTGCGGCTTCGGGTTGGACGGCTGGCGCTTCGATGACCTGAGGCGCGGCTACCGGCTCGACAACCTGCTCAGCGGCAGCAGATTCAATACGTACCTTCTGCGACAGCTGGCGCGGCTTGCGGCGCGGCATGGTCTGCACGCGTTCTTCCTGCTCGCTATCCTGTACGACCGGTTCTTCACGAGTTTGCGCTTTAGCTTCCTGCTGAACCTGACGCTTCTCGTCGTTACGACGGCGATTGCGTTCACGGCGCGGCGGTTGATCGTCGCGAGCTTTGCCTTTATCGCTATCTTCTGCCGTTGTCTGGCGGATGTCGCGAGGTTCGACGTTCTGCTGCTTCTCGCGGCGGTTACGACGGTTTTCTTCGCGAGATTCACGAACTTCGCTATTCTCGGCACGATTGTCGCGGTTGTCACGATTATCGCGGTTATCGCGGCGGTCGTTGCGATCGCGGCGGTTGTTGGCGCGCGGTTTGCGACGTTCCTGCTGGCGCTCGGATTTCTCCTCCGCTTTTTTCTCAACCTGGACTTCAGCCGGCTTAGTTTCTTCTGCGCCGGAGAAGATATTTTTCAGGGCGCTGAAGAAGCGTGCAACCAGACCCGGCTGCGCTGGCGCTGCCGACTTAGGTGCGGAAGCGGCTGGTGTTCCGACGGCAACCGTAGCTTTAGCAGGCTCTTGCTGAGCCGGCGCTGGTGGGGCATCAGGCATGACAAAAGCGGCCAGCGCCGGTTGCTCCGGAAGTTTACGCTCGGCCGGCTCTTCATCAGAAGGCATAGCCATCTCTTCTTCGTGCAGTTTCGGCAGCAGATAGCTCGGCGTGGAGGTCTCTTCACCCTTACGTACGCGCAGAACGGAGTAGTGCGGCGTTTCCATCTGATCGTTTGGCACGATGATGACGCGTACATCGGCCTGGCGGGTTTCAATGGCGCTTACCGCAGCACGTTTTTCGTTCAGGAGGTACGAAGCAATCGGCACCGGAACGATAGCGTGAACTTCTTTAGTGTTCTCTTTCAGCGCTTCTTCTTCGATCAAGCGCAGAATGGAAAGCGACAGCGATTCGTTATCGCGTACGGTACCCGTTCCGCTACAGCGCGGGCAGACGTGATGGCTGGACTCGCCAAGCGACGGGCTCAGACGCTGACGCGACATCTCCAGCAGGCCAAAGCGTGAAATGTGGCTGATCTGGATGCGCGCTCTGTCCTGGCGTACGGCTTCGCGCAGGCGGTTTTCTACCGCACGCTGGTGACGTACCGGGGTCATATCGATGAAGTCGATAACGATCAGACCGCCGAGGTCGCGCAGGCGCAGCTGGCGAGCAATTTCATCGGCCGCTTCCAGGTTGGTGTTAAACGCCGTTTCTTCGATGTCGCCGCCGCGGGTAGCACGGGCGGAGTTGATATCGATAGCGGTGAGCGCTTCGGTGCTGTCGATTACGATAGAACCGCCGGAAGGCAGGCGCACTTCACGCTGGAAAGCGGATTCAATCTGCGACTCGATTTGGTAGTGGCTGAACAGCGGAATTTCACCGGTGTACAGCTTGATTTTGCTGCTGAAATCCGGACGCCCAAGAGCCGCGATATGCTGGCGCGCCAGCTCAAGCACTTTCGGGTTGTCGATAAGAATTTCGCCGATATCCTGACGCAGATAGTCGCGGAAAGCGCGCACAATCACGTTACTTTCCTGATGGATCAGGAACGGAGCAGGGCGGCTTTCTGCGGCTTTCTGGATGGCTTCCCAGTGCTTCAGGCGGAAGCTTAAGTCCCACTGCAGCGCTTCGGCGGATTTGCCGACGCCAGCGGTGCGAACGATAAGTCCCATGCCATCCGGCAGCTCAAGGCTGGCCAGCGCTTCTTTCAGCTCGGTACGATCGTCACCCTCGATACGGCGTGAAATACCGCCAGCGCGTGGGTTATTCGGCATCAGTACCAGGTAGCTGCCCGCCAGGCTGATAAAGGTGGTCAGCGCGGCGCCTTTATTGCCGCGCTCTTCTTTATCAATCTGCACAATCACTTCCTGACCTTCACGCAGCACTTCCTTGATGTTAGGGCGGCCGTGAGAACTGTAGTTGGCAGGGAAGTATTCGCGGGCAATTTCTTTAAGAGGGAGGAAACCATGACGCTCGGCGCCATAATCAACAAACGCGGCTTCGAGACTAGGTTCAATACGAGTGATTTTGCCTTTGTAGATGTTCGCTTTTTTCTGTTCGTGCCCGGGGCTTTCGATATCCAGGTCGTACAGGCGCTGCCCATCAACAAGGGCGACGCGCAACTCTTCCTGCTGAGTTGCGTTGATTAACATTCTTTTCATCGTAACTTACTCATTATTCTTACATTGACGACTAAGCTACGGGCAGAGTAACGCCTTACCGGGGGAAACCGATGGCCTCGTGTCTGTTTCACGTCGCCAACCTCACGGTTGTCGCGCGCTTAAGAGGCGCAGAGTGTCGGTCGCCTGTATTTCAAACGGAAACACAGCGCAATTATCAGGGGAACTGCCTGGGATGTATCACCAGAGAAGATTCCATTTATACCCATCGTTTTTCAAGCAGCAGGAGTGGCGGCTTAACCTGCTCATTCTAATCATTTGATCGAAATGAGCGCCGGGATATCCCAGTGTGAACGCCTTCCTGCGACGTGAAATCCATAGAGCCTGTACCGGTAAGGACTGCAACCCGCAGCCCGCTAACTGTCTGAAAGATCAATACGTCTTACGCCATTGCTGCGTTGATGATCGGTCAGACAAAATTGGTCATTCCGCTAATTTCTTGTTCTAACAAGTTTCAGCACGGAAAACGGCATCATTATTCCATTGCTAAGCTCGTTATAGCAAGTTGACTTTCACCTTTTATCACCCGGTTACCCACAGTTTTTTCACCCGCGTATACGGATTGTTCTAATAACAAACAAAACGATGATGAAGCATGCGGCGAAAACCGGATGATAATAAATATAAGCATATAAAAATGAGTGGCGCTAATTCGTCGGGCTATTTAGAATCGCGCACCATGAAAACTGAGATCCCAAGCGTAAAAATGGTTGCCATTGCTGATGATGAAGCAGGGCAACGTATCGACAACTTTTTGCGTACGCAGCTGAAGGGCGTACCAAAGAGCATGATTTATCGCATCTTGCGAAAAGGCGAGGTGCGGGTCAATAAAAAGCGCGTCAAGCCTGAGTATAAGCTGGAAGCCGGCGACGAAGTGCGCATTCCGCCGGTCCGCGTCGCGGAGAAAGAAGAAGAGGCGGTCTCTCCCCACCTGCAGAAAGTTGCTGCGCTGGCCGATGTGATTTTATATGAAGACGATCACATTCTGGTGCTTAATAAACCTTCCGGGACAGCGGTACACGGCGGCAGCGGGTTGAGCTTCGGCGTGATTGAAGGTCTGCGCGCGCTGCGCCCGGAAGCACGCTTCCTTGAGCTGGTGCATCGCCTCGATCGCGATACCTCTGGCGTTCTGTTGGTCGCCAAAAAGCGTTCCGCGCTGCGTTCCCTGCACGAGCAGCTGCGCGACAAAGGAATGCAAAAAGACTACCTGGCGCTGGTGCGCGGGCAGTGGCAGTCCCACACTAAAGTGGTGCAGGCTCCGCTGCTGAAGAATATTCTGCAGAGCGGTGAACGCATCGTGCGGGTTAACCAGGAGGGGAAACCGTCGGAAACGCGTTTTAAAGTCGAAGAGCGTTATCCCCATGCGACCCTGGTGCGCTGCAGCCCGGTAACCGGCCGTACCCATCAAATCCGCGTGCATACCCAATATGCCGGTCACCCTATCGCTTTTGACGATCGCTACGGCGACCGGGAATTCGATAAGCAGCTGTCAGGCACCGGCCTTAACCGACTGTTCCTGCACGCGGCGGCGCTGAAGTTTACGCATCCGGGGACAGGGGAAGTGATGCGTGTTGAAGCGCCTTTAGATAACCAGCTTAAGCGTTGCCTGCAGGTTTTACGTAACGCGAAGTGATACGGACTTGCTCAGGGCTTGAGCCACTTATCAAGCCAGGGGAACACTTCATCCTGCTGTTCTTGATAAAAGACGTGGCCCAGTTCCGGCCACGTTCTGGTCTCCAGCTTATCCTGCGCGTTCTGTGACGCCCATACGCTATGCACTTTAGCGAAGGCGTCATTAACGGCTGCAGCGGGAAACAGCTTATCCTGCCCGCCGCTATAAATCAGCATCGGCCTGGGCGCTGCAATGCTGGCGATGTCGGGAATATCAAGATGTCCGGCCAGGCCCGGATGAAGCATATAAAACGCCGATTGACCGCGCAGAACGTTGTTGCCTGGCTGCATCAGGCCGTTCCAGGTACCAAACCAGGAGATCGCGGCAGTGGCGGCGACTTTGTCAGACAGGGCGGCCAGTTGCCAGGCGCGAAAACCACCCATTGAAAAACCCAGTACCCCGATGCGTTTATTATCAACCTCTTTTAACGTACTGACGAAATTCACGGTTCGCAGATCTTCATAGGCGACTTCCCCTGCCAGCGAGCGCCCAAGGTTAAAATAGTTACTGGCCAGCGCCTGCTGCTGCTCGTAGGTCATGGGGCCGCGATCCCCCCAGCCCGGGCTATCAATAGCGATGACAACATAACCGCGCTGCGCCAGCTCATCGCCGATGAACCGACCGCTGAAAAATTTATCTGCCCATGCCTCGGCGCTGGCCAGGCGTGCGGCATCCCGCAAAGGACGAATCAGTTTCTCCTTGCCTATGTCAAATTTTGAGCCATGGTCGTGCAGCAGGACAATGGCCGGGTGAGGGCCTGCTGACTTGGGCGTTAACATCAGAGCGGCAATCCGGTTTTCATCCGTGACGTTAAATGCCAGTTTCTCGGCGCGATAGGTGCCCCGATCTTCGCTCATCAGCGTTTGTGGTGTGAACGGGCTTGCTGATGTCGGCGTTAGCAGGGATTGCCGAAGCAGCGTGCGGGCGTGCTCTCGCCATTGATCGAAATGACGATAGTTTCCAGAGAGCCACGAGTCCGGATACGTCATCTGCGCTTTCAACTGCTGCCAGGAGGCGGGTAAATTGCCTTCTACGACGCCCTGGCGCTGCCAGTCGTTCGCGTTGACGCTGGCGGCGGCCAGCAGGGTGAGGGTCAAAAGCGTAGCGCGAAAAGGCATAGTGGCTCCATTTTTAAAATAAAACGTTGTTTTATTATTTTAATGGTGCGGCAAAAATAAACTGTGACAGGTAAGGCATTACTGTTGTGGGGGAGTACGCGTTGAACTGCTGCGAGGCGTTAAACAAACCCGACGCGGATGGAGCAGTGACTTAAGTTCTTGATAAACGGCATTATGGCATCGGGAAAAACACACTCTCTCCGATGCCATGCGTCATTATGTTCAGGTGAGCAGGGGATTGAAGCCTTCCCGGCGCAGCATTTGACATAACGCGATGAGCGGTAAACCGACCAGCGCGTTAGGATCGCGGCCCTCGAGTCTCTCGAACAGCGTGATGCCTAATCCTTCGCTTTTGAAACTGCCGGCGCACTGCAGCGGATTTTCTTTGCGGATATAGCTTTCAATTTCCCGATCGCTTAAATGGCGGAAGTGGACGTCAAAGGGTTCACATTCAGTTTGTAGATGACCCCTGGCAGAGTTATATAGCGCGAGGCCGGTGTAGAACGTGACGATGGTGCCGCTGGCCTTTCTCAACTGGCGATGGGCGTTCTCTTCGGTATGCGGTTTGCCGGTAATTTCACCGTCCAGGACACAAACCTGATCGGAGCCTATAATGAGGTGCTGCGGATAGCGTGCGGCGAGGGCCTGCGCTTTTGCCTGCGCCAGACGCATCACCAGCTGGCGGGCGGGCTCGCCGGGCAGCGGGGTTTCATCTACGTCCGGCGCCGCGCATTCAAAAGGCACCGACAGCTTTTCCAGCAGCATTCGCCGCCAGGGCGAGGTTGACGCGAGGATCAGTTCAGACATATTTTTTCATCCACATATAGCGCTTCGCAGAGCATCATTTTAAACTATGCGCCGCAATGTGTGCGAATAAATGGCAAAAGGCAACCTGAGGCTGCCTTTTTCTTTGACTCTATGACGTTACAAAGTTAATATGCGCGCCCTATGCAAAAGGTAAAATTACCCCTGACTCTCGATCCGGTTCGCACGGCTCAAAAGCGCTTAGATTACCAAGGTATCTATACCCGTGATCAGGCTGTGCGCGTCGCTGATTCTGTTGTCAGCGTGGACAGCGATGTGGAATGCAGCATGTCGTTCGCTATTGATAACCAGCGTCTTGCCGTTTTAAGCGGCGATGCGACGGTGTCGGTAACCCTCGAATGTCAGCGTTGCGGGAAACCGTTCCCCCATCATGTTCACACAACGTATTGTTTCAGCCCCGTCAGAAATGACGAACAGGCCGAGGCACTGCCGGAAGCGTATGAGCCGATTGAGGTTAACGAATTCGGTGAAATCGATCTGCTGGCGCTGGTTGAAGATGAAATTATCCTCTCCTTGCCTGTAGTTCCGGTGCATGATTCTGAACACTGTGAAGTGTCCGACGCGGACATGGTCTTTGGTGAACTGCCTGAAGAGGCACAAAAACCAAATCCATTTGCCGTATTAGCCAGCTTAAAGCATAAGTAATTGAGGAGTAAGGTCCATGGCCGTACAACAGAATAAACCAACCCGTTCCAAACGTGGCATGCGTCGTTCCCATGACGCTCTGACCGCAGTCACCAGCCTGTCTGTAGACAAAGCTTCTGGTGAAAAACACCTGCGTCACCACATCACTGCCGACGGTTTCTACCGCGGTCGCAAGGTCATCGCTAAGTAATCACGCATTACTCCATGGATTTCGCGTTGCAAGAAGACGCAAGCGAGAGAAGCGCCGGGAGCATAGCTCACTATGTGACTGGTGTGAACGAGCGCAGTCAACGCACTTGCAGCGCGAAAGACGAAGAGTAAAAGCGTGATGAAGCTTAGTGAGGATCTCCCCGGGTAACTGGGGAATAACCGAACCGAGCAGCGACGATACCTTGACACGTCTAACCCTGGCGTTAGATGTCATGGGCGGGGATTTTGGCCCTTCCGTGACAGTGCCTGCAGCATTGCAGGCACTGAACTCTAATTCACAACTCACACTTCTTTTAGTCGGCGATCCCGACACTATCGCGCCATTACTTGCCAAAGCTGATTTTGAACAACGTTCACGTCTGCAGGTTATCCCTGCGCAGTCAGTTATTGCCAGTGATGCCCGGCCCGCGCAAGCGATTCGTGCCAGTCGCGGTAGCTCAATGCGCATTGCGCTGGAGTTAGTAAAAGAAGGGCGGGCGCAGGCCTGCGTCAGCGCGGGTAATACCGGAGCGCTAATGGGGCTGGCGAAGCTGTTGCTCAAACCCATTGAGGGGATTGAGCGCCCTGCGCTGGTTACCATGCTGCCGCACCAGCTGAAGGGCAAAACGGTGGTGCTGGATTTAGGCGCCAACGTGGATTGCGATAGCACTATGCTGGTGCAGTTTGCCGTCATGGGGGCAGTCCTTGCGGAAGAAGTTATTGGTATTAAGGATCCCCGCGTTGCGCTTCTGAATATCGGCGAAGAAGAGATGAAAGGTCTCAGCAGCATTCGCGACGCGGCGGCCGTTTTGAAAACTTTGCCAACCCTCAACTATATTGGGTATCTGGAAGCCAACGAGTTGTTGACGGGTAAAACGGATGTGTTGGTTTGTGATGGATTCACGGGCAACGTCACATTAAAAACGATGGAAGGTGTTGTCAGAATGTTCCTTTCACTGTTGAAATCACAGGGAGAGGGGAAAAAAAGGTCGTGGTGGCTGCTTTTATTAAAGCGTTGGTTACAAAAAAGCCTGTCGAGGCGATTCAGTCACCTCAACCCCGACCAGTATAATGGTGCCTGTCTGTTAGGATTACGCGGTTCCGTGATCAAAAGTCATGGGGCTGCCAATCAGCGCGCTTTTTGCGTGGCGATAGAGCAGGCAGTGCAGGCTGTGCAGCGGCAGATTCCTCAGCGAATTGCCGCTCGCCTGGAATCTTTATACCCTGCAGGTTTCGAATTGCCTGAGGACGGCAGAAGCGGGGACGCCAGGCCTCAAAGCCCGGTGACCGGAAACGACTGACGCCTCGCAGTTTGAGTTAACCAGGTATATTACCCAAGAGTGACTGAGCGTACATGTATACGAAGATTATTGGTACCGGCAGCTATCTGCCTGAGCACGTGCGTACGAACGCTGAACTGGAAAATATGGTCGATACGTCAGACGAGTGGATTGTCACTCGTACCGGTATCCGTGAGCGTCGTATTGCCGCGCCGAACGAAACAGTTGCTACCATGGGCCTTGAAGCCGCTAAGCATGCGCTGGATATGGCGGGCGTAAAGCCGGAGCAAATTGGTCTGATTATTGTTGCGACCACCTCCGGTACCCATGCGTTTCCCAGCTCGGCTTGCCAGATTCAATCAATGCTGGGTATTAAAGGTTGCCCGGCCTTCGACGTCGCTGCGGCCTGCGCGGGTTTCACCTACGCGCTCAGCGTTGCCGATCAATACGTGAAAAACGGCGCGGTCGATTACGCGCTGGTGATCGGCGCTGATGTGCTGGCGCGTACCTGCGATCCTGCCGATCGCGGAACCATTATCATTTTCGGCGACGGCGCAGGTGCCGTGGTGCTGGGGGCTTCCGAAGAGCCGGGTATTATCTCTACGCATTTGCATGCGGATGGGAGCTACGGCGAACTGCTGACGCTGCCGAACGCCGATCGCGTCGATCCGGAAAACCCGATCTTCCTGACCATGGCGGGCAACGAAGTCTTTAAAGTGGCCGTGACCGAGCTGGCTCATATCGTCGATGAAACTTTAGCTGCGAATAATCTCGAGCGTTCGTCGCTGGACTGGCTGGTACCACATCAGGCTAACCTGCGTATTATCAGCGCCACGGCGAAGAAGCTGGGCATGTCGATGGACAACGTCGTCGTCACGCTCGACAGGCACGGTAATACTTCAGCCGCTTCTGTGCCTTGTGCGCTGGATGAAGCCGTGCGCGATGGCCGCATTCAACGTGGTCAGCTTATTCTGCTGGAAGCCTTTGGTGGCGGTTTCACCTGGGGTTCCGCGCTGGTTCGTTTTTAGGATAAGGATTTAAACATGACGCAATTTGCTTTTGTTTTCCCGGGACAGGGCTCTCAGAGTGTCGGGATGCTGTCAGATATGGCGGCCGCTTACCCGGTAATCGAAGAGACGTTCCGTGAAGCCTCTGCGGCGTTGGGTTACGATCTGTGGGCGCTTGCACAGCAGGGCCCGGCGGAAGAACTAAATAAAACCTGGCAGACCCAACCGGCGCTGCTGACCGCTTCCGTTGCGCTCTATCGCGTCTGGCAGCAGCAGGGCGGAAAAGCGCCGATGATGCTGGCTGGCCATAGCCTTGGCGAATATTCAGCGCTGGTATGCGCGGGCGTTATCAATTTTTCCGACGCCGTTCGCCTTGTTGAACTGCGCGGTAAGTTCATGCAGGAAGCGGTTCCGGAAGGTACCGGGGCGATGTCTGCGATCATCGGTCTTGACGATGCTGCGATTGCGAAAGCCTGCGAAGAGTCTGCCGAAGGGCAGGTGGTTTCTCCGGTGAACTTTAACTCGCCGGGTCAGGTCGTTATTGCCGGTAATAAAGAGGCCGTAGAACGCGCAGGGGCGGCCTGTAAGGCGGCAGGCGCTAAACGTGCTCTGCCGCTGCCGGTTAGCGTCCCATCCCACTGCGCGCTGATGAAGCCCGCAGCGGAGAAACTGGCCGTTGAGCTGCAAAAAATAACCTTCAACGCACCAGCTATTCCAGTCGTGAATAACGTTGACGTGAAAAGTGAAACGACGCCTGAAGCTATTCGCGATGCCCTTGTCCGTCAGCTGTATAGCCCGGTTCAGTGGACCAAAACCGTTGAATTTATGGCATCACAGGGCGTAGAGCATCTGTATGAAGTTGGCCCGGGTAAAGTCCTCACCGGTCTGACTAAACGTATTGTTGACACCCTGACCGCTTCCGCGCTTAACGAGCCGGCAGCTATGTCTGCGGCGCTTGAGCAATAAAAGAGGAAAACCATGAGTTTTGAAGGAAAAATCGCGCTGGTTACCGGTGCAAGTCGCGGGATTGGCCGCGCAATCGCTGAGACGCTCGTTGCCCGTGGGGCAAAAGTTATCGGTACTGCGACCAGCGAAAGCGGCGCGCAGGCGATTAGCGATTATTTAGGTGCTAACGGGAAAGGCATGCTGCTGAATGTGACCGATCCTGCATCTATCGAATCTGTTCTGGGAAATATTCGCGCAGAATTTGGTGAAGTTGATATCCTGGTGAACAATGCCGGGATTACTCGTGATAACCTGTTAATGCGCATGAAAGATGACGAGTGGAACGATATTATCGAAACCAACCTGTCATCTGTTTTCCGTCTGTCAAAAGCGGTAATGCGCGCTATGATGAAAAAGCGTCATGGACGTATTATCACTATCGGTTCTGTGGTTGGTACCATGGGAAATGCGGGTCAGGCCAACTACGCTGCGGCGAAAGCGGGTCTGATTGGCTTCAGTAAATCACTGGCTCGCGAAGTTGCGTCCCGCGGTATTACTGTAAACGTTGTTGCTCCGGGCTTTATTGAAACGGACATGACGCGTGCGCTGACCGATGAGCAGCGTGCGGGTACGCTGGCGGCAGTTCCTGCGGGGCGCCTTGGCTCTCCAAATGAAATCGCCAGCGCGGTGGCATTTTTAGCCTCTGACGAGGCGAGTTACATCACTGGTGAAACTCTGCACGTCAACGGCGGAATGTACATGGTCTGACCGAGATTTGCGCAAAACGTTCAGGAACCGCGCAGTCCGTGCGGTTCTCTGTAATGTTTTGTACAAAATCATTTGCGTTATGAGGGCAAACAGCCGCAAAATAGCGTAAAATCGTGGTAAGACCTGCCGGGATTTAGTTGCAAATTTTTCAACATTTTATACACTACGAAAACCATCGCGAAAGCGAGTTTTGATAGGAAATTTAAGAGTATGAGCACTATCGAAGAACGCGTTAAGAAAATTATCGGCGAACAGCTGGGCGTTAAGCAGGAAGAAGTTACCAACAATGCTTCCTTCGTTGAAGACCTGGGCGCTGATTCTCTTGACACCGTTGAGCTGGTAATGGCTCTGGAAGAAGAGTTTGATACTGAGATTCCGGACGAAGAAGCTGAGAAAATCACTACTGTTCAGGCTGCCATTGATTACATCAACGGCCACTAGGCGTAAGTGAACATCTCCAGGCGGTCACTCGACCGCCTGAGTTTTATCCATATTTTGTCCCACAAGAATCTATTTTCCCTCCCTGGAGGACAACCGTGTCTAAGCGTCGTGTAGTTGTGACCGGACTGGGCATGTTGTCTCCTGTCGGCAATACCGTAGAGTCTACCTGGAAAGCTCTCCTTGCCGGTCAGAGTGGCATCAGCCTGATCGACCATTTCGATACTAGCGCCTATGCAACGAAATTTGCTGGCTTAGTAAAGGATTTTAACTGTGATGACTTCATCTCGCGTAAAGAACAGCGCAAGATGGACGCCTTCATTCAATATGGAATTGTCGCTGGCATTCAGGCCATGCAGGATTCTGGCCTTGAAGTGACGGAAGAGAATGCTACCCGCATCGGTGCCGCTATTGGTTCCGGTATTGGCGGACTTGGCCTGATCGAAGAAAACCACAGTTCGCTGGTAAAAGGCGGACCGCGTAAGATCAGCCCGTTCTTTGTTCCTTCCACAATCGTTAACATGGTGGCCGGGCATCTGACCATCATGTTTGGTCTGCGTGGACCAAGCATTTCCATCGCGACCGCTTGCACCTCTGGCGTTCACAATATTGGTCACGCAGCGCGCGTTATCGCTTATGGCGATGCTGACGCAATGGTTGCCGGTGGCGCAGAAAAAGCCAGTACCCCTCTGGGCGTAGGCGGCTTTGGTGCAGCACGAGCGCTCTCCACGCGCAATGACAACCCGCAGGCGGCAAGCCGTCCATGGGATAAAGAGCGTGATGGTTTCGTACTGGGCGACGGCGCAGGCATGGTCGTGCTGGAAGAGTACGAACACGCGAAAAAACGCGGCGCGAAAATCTATGCGGAAATCGTCGGTTTTGGTATGAGCAGCGATGCCTACCATATGACTTCACCGCCGGAAGATGGCGCTGGCGCAGCGCTGGCGATGGTTAACGCTATTCGCGACGCGGGCATTGAAGCAAGCCAGATTGGCTACGTCAACGCTCACGGGACTTCTACGCCGGCAGGCGATAAAGCAGAAGCGCAGGCGGTGAAATCCGTCTTTGGCGACGCTGCCAGCCGCGTAATGGTCAGCTCGACTAAATCCATGACCGGCCACCTGCTGGGCGCGGCGGGCGCAGTAGAGTCTATCTACTCCATCCTTGCGCTGCGCGATCAGGCCGTTCCGCCAACCATTAACCTGGATAACCCAGATGAAGGTTGCGACCTGGACTTCGTTCCGCACGAAGCGCGCCAGGTTAGCGGAATGGAGTATACCCTGTGTAACTCCTTTGGCTTCGGTGGTACCAACGGCTCGCTGATTTTCAAGCGCGTCTAGCGGTCGATGCAGTCAATAAAAAATGGCACGTTTATACGTGCCGTTTTTTTTATGCCTGACGTTCGATGGCACAGGCTTTCGCTATCAAGGCGTCAGCGTAATGTTATTTGTAGGTCACAGTAAGTAACAGGGTTGAATGAAAACTCCCTCCGGTGACACGATCGGAGGTGGCAATCATTCGAGAGGATAACTCGATGGTTCTTCCTGTTTCATAAGCAGTTCCAGTCATTCCACCAAAGCAATTTTGCAAGTAACCACCATCTTCGCCAAAGGCCGATTGTAGTGCAATACCTGTGGCACTCCCGTCATTTTTTGCCAGACATTTATTGGATGGATCTGGCGTACCGGAGAAGTCAACAATTATGTCCGTTGTTGACGGTGGGCAAGAGGTGAATACGATGGCGTAATTCTGCCATTCGCTGGCATCACCTGCCCTGGTAAAATCAGATGTCTTTGAATCCGGGAATGTAATTGTCTGATTGAGCGAATGTGCAGTATCTACCGTGCAGGCAGAGGCGACCACCGTACCCGTTAGATTGATGTCTGTCGCAAATGCCGGAACGGCGGTCATCATTATCCCGAGCGCGGGCGTAAGCCATGAGATAACCTCTATTATTCGCAGTCTCATTCTTTATATCCGGTCTCTTACGTTATTCTACGGATAGGTAATGGTAGCCTGTACCTGCGCTGAAATGGTGCCCGGCATGGGATTCCATTTAGAAACCGCACGGGCGCGCATGGTGAGAATATAGCCTCCCTGTACTTTGAGATTTTCCAGAGTCGTCCCGTTTTGAAGGCTGTTTCTGACTTAGTATCGGTTAATTCAACCATGACGCGTTGAGCGGTACCGGTATTCTTGTAGTAAGCCGGCTCGTCATCATCGCTAATGCCCGTAAATGTCACATTAAAAAGTCTGGCCGAAGGCGGACAAATCAGCACAAGTTCAGCCTGTTTCCATTCACTGCCACTGCCAGGCTCAAAGATATCGCCGGCCCGAATAGAATCACCCAGATCAATAGAAAGGGAGTCATTACCGCCATTGACCTCGCAAGGAGAGGCGATAACTTTTCCCGTGATATCGATATTGACCGCGAGGCTTAAAGGCGTGAAGAATCCGCAGCTGGCGGTAACCAAAGCTGCCAGAACTCCTTGTTTAATTTTCATTTTCTTTCCTTGTTTAGTTATAGGTTAATTTGAGTTCGATAGCTGACTTCACTTCTCCAGCCGTCACGCTTGCAGTATTCTCAATATAATAAGCAACTTTAAATTCAGGGATTTCATATTCACCTGAACCTGTGTAATCACTGAGTGCTATTAAGCTATTAACCATATGGGGCGTTCCGTCGGCATTCTGGACCTGAATGTAAACGTTTTGCGCGTAGCCATCGCCATTAACGGCGTTGAGTATTCCATTTGAGGCATCGCGCGCGCCGTAAACGGCACTAAAGTTATAAGAAATACCATCAATAGCGCCGGGACAGTTGATTAATTTGATGGTCGGAGCTTCAGTAATAGTTTGCGCACCATTTTTCAGCTTATTACCGTAAAGCGCAGGAAGCTTTATCTCCGTCGGCGCGTCTACCGTGCAGGAAGTTGTTTTAGGTTGCGAGGCAATCGTTGAGCTATAAATACCGTGAGTGAATACAGCGGTACCCCTTCCATCTGGGTTGTAAAAAGTGGCAGTTACCTGCGGTGCGCTGGTAATTTTGCCGGCAGGGATCTTATTTGTCAGCCTGACAAGTCGGTATTTTACGTGGACGTAAGTGCTTATATCTGCAGCGACCTGCTGCCTTAAATTGAAGCGACTATTCAGAGTCGATTCTGTGCCTCCACCCGCGTCAGTCAGTGTATCAACGCTCGTTTTATATTGAATGCCAATACCCGGATTGCTGGTCGCGTAGATATTGTCACCAACCAGGGTTCCGTTAATTGAAAGGGCAATATAAGAGCCAGTTGTATCACTCCTGGATATCGTTGTCGGTAGCGATCCCGCTTCTTCCCAGTAGGTCGTTTCTCCAGGGTTAGCTGGCAGCGTGAAATCATCAAATTTATAGTTCATTACGCTTCCCCTGACCGCATCAAAATAGTCTGCATGCGCGGGGAAGAGGGCAAAGAAAGTGATTGCCGCGATGGGTAAATAGAGTTTTGCTTTCATCTCGTGGCGCCTTTTCCTTTCTATTGGCAGGAGGATGTTAGTTCAGCGACCCCGCTTGCGGGGTCGACGTCAGGTAGCTGCCAGAGAAACTCGCACTGTTCTGACGCTGTTTGCCCCCATTTTGCCGTGGCGGTACCGTTAGTCGGCATGCCGGTAAGATAAACTTGCCCGCCGTCGCCGACGATAGAACCGGACGGCTTGTCGACGCCGTTGATTGAGACCATTGCGCCAAAGGGGACGACGTCACCGCTGCGGCGAATGAGCGTCATTAACACTCGTTTGCCGACGTGAGCCGCAAAGTGGGTGCGGACGATGGCTCCGCGAGTGGGCGTAACGGTTTGTGAGGTCAGCTCTACGTCGGCATTATCCGGTAGCGTCGCCGTATCCAGGGAAATCACGCTTTCACGATAGGGGGAGACATACGGAACAATGGTATAGCCGCGATAATCGGTTTTTACCCCTGTTTGATTCATTACCGTCACGCCATCTGCACCGGGCGCTTCGACCAGGGCTGCAGTTTCGCCTAACTCCTGACTGAGCGTCAGGCCGTGAGCGTGGGCGACGATTCAGCCGTCGATACCATAGTTGACGCGGCGCTGATCGCGGTCATAGCTGTACGCCGAATTGACCCGGGCATAGGTGCCCTGATAGTCAAGACTGGCATAACCACCATTGCCTTCACCGTGATTTGTCTGGCTTTGCTGGATGTTCCAGTTCAGATTGTTGTCTGCCAGCGTAGAGCCATTCATCCCCAGATTATGGCTGGTGCTACCGTGCTTACTGGTGTTCAGACTGTAGGTAGCGTAGTTATTACCTGACCAGAGATCGAAAGGAACGTTGATGTTAAATGAGAAGATCTGATCTTTATCATAAACTTTTTTATTGTCGGTATCGGTGGTGTTTTCGTTATAGCTATAGTTGAGGTTGTAAGTTACTCCTGCCCAGTTGTTACTATATCCCACGCTGATGGAGCGCATTTTACGCTCGCTATTCCAGTAATCCTCACTCATCATGTTGAGGGTGAGCGAACCCAGGTTTTGGCTGATATTCTGGTTAAGCTGAAGCTCGGCGCGATTGCGGCGGCGATCGTTTTGACTTTTCCAGTCGTTATCGCGCCACGTGTCCAGTACCTCTGACAGGCTATAGTAGCCCGAGGTTGAGTATCGATAGCCCGCAATTGAGAAATTGGTTCCCGTTTCAATAATGTTCTTACTGTAGCGTATGCGCCATGATTGACCACTTTCTTTGCTTTCGTCCTGTTTTCTTGACCATGCCTGCGCGCTGTCTATCGATAGCGCTCCCAGCATTCCTAAATTTTTACCTGCACCCAGAAGGACGGACTGGTAATGTTGAGAGAACTGACCGCCGCTATAAACGGTAAAGCCTGCCGGTAGACCGTAAATGACGGTCCCTTGCGTAAACGTGTCTTTATTAATATCGCTGTCATAAGGGCGGTACTGGCCGCTGGTCAGACTATATTTCAACTGGCCTTCACGCTGCAGTACGGGAAGGGAGGCAAAGGCGATTTTCTGATGTTGTTCGCTGCCGTCAGCTTCTTTTATCGTGACGTCAAAATCGCCGCTGCTGCCGGTGGGGTACATGTCAGCGATCTCAAACGCTCCCGGAGAGACATAGCTCTGATAGATGGTATAGCCGTTCTGTTTAACGCTCACCTGAGCGTTAGTGCGTGCAATACCGCGAATTACTGGCGCATAGCCGCGGAGGCTATCGGGAAGCATATCGTCATCGGAGGCGAGCTGCGCACCGCGGAAGGGGACGCTGTCAAAGATGTCCGAAGGCGCGGTGCTGTCGCCAATTGTGAGCTGGCTTTTCAGGGCGATGATATTGCGCTGTGCATAGGTATAGAGTGAATCCCAGCTCTCCTGTGCTTGCCCACCGCTGCTGTTACGGTTCCAGGTCGTGTAGTTGCGGATTCGCCAGGGGCCGATATTAAAACCGGGTCTTAAGTTCAGATAATAGCTGTTCGAGTCTTCTGCGCCGCGTTGACGAGCTTCGGTATTGGCGCCGCTAAAGTTGTAGTTCAGCAGTAGCGCATTAATTCCTTCGTCTAGCCGCTCTGGAGCCACATAGCCGCGGGCATGGTTGTTTAATGCAGCTTGTGGGATAGAGAGGCGTAGCTGCTGGCGATCGAAGACAAATTCCGCATTGGCCTGTGGAATAACCTGTAAGTTGGCGCAATCTTTACCGTCAGCAAGCTGGGGAAATGACTGTGTACGGATACCAAATTTTTGTAATGCCTCAAGGCTAAGACAGGGCTGGAGCGTAGCGTTGCCCTGGCTATCTTTTTGCATTACAAAGTCAATATCATATAGACCGACTGATGTTTTATTGACGATAACGTCAACATGATAGTTTCCCGGTATCTGGCCGATGCCTTCTTCAAAAGCAGAGAGGTCGGTCAGATCCTTTCCCGGCCCATCGATCCCGAGAAAGGCCGGATTAAAATACTCGCGAGCTAATGCGGTATTATGAATAGATAAAGCACACTGCAAGGCAATAAAGCAGGCGATACGACTGAGCGTTATTTTCTTTTTGTAGGCGTCTACATTCATCCCGATATCCTTTCGGTGCTAACACTGGTTAGCGTTATAAACGTGCCCGATGCTCTTTTCCGACGGAGCCATAATCAGTAATCAGCGTCCATACCACATCGCCGCTCGCGCCGGCAGGAATGGCAAAGCTAACCGAGCTCTTCGGTGCAACCCAGGCGGCATTTTTTACCGAAGTATTGCCCATTTTGATGGTACTGAAGTTCATGTAGTACGCTGTAGGATTGCTAACGATCAGAGTATTACCGTTACGCTGCCAGGTTAATTTTTCGGCAATATCTTCCGGCATTTTGATAAGCGCCTGGGGCGATATATTAACTTGATGCGCGTTTTTATGGCTATTTGCAGGCTATTTACATTATCCTGCTTCTCCGTCGAAGGAATAGATTTAATATTCATCCAGTACAGAGACTCCCGGTCCTCAGGTAAGTTACCGCCGGTGCGAATTATTCTTAGCGTGTTCTCTTGTCCAGGCCCGAGACGAAAGAGCGGTGGAGTAACCATAAAGGGTGATTTATCGTTGTTTTTTTCTCCGCTATCGCTCCAGGATTGTATCAGGTATGATGATTTGTCAGGATTTTTTACGCTAATTGAAGTCTCTTTTTATCGCCGTTATAAATAACGCGCGTTCCACCGATAATAACTCCGGCTTGAGCTGATACTGTCATCATTAATAGCGTTGTGGCAATTAATATTAAGCTTTTTTTCATTGGCAATATTCCGAAAAATAAAGCCGGATTTCCGGCCTTATTTTTTGTGGTCGTGATAACTGAAGAAAGGAGCGATCAGTTGTAGGTCAGCGTGAAGTTTACGGTACCATTAGCATCACCGGCTTTCACTGTATCTGTGGTTGCGATATAGCGAGCGAAGAAGTTAAGAGTGGTTTCTTCAGCTGCATTGTTGCTAATAGTTACCGGCCTGGAAGACGTGCCCAGCGGCAGCGCCGAGGTGTCGTCATTGAGCAACTGAATCGCCACGCCTTCAGCAACATTTTCACTACCCGCACCGGTCAGCTGTAAATAATCGGTATTGATGCTATCCGGAGTACCATCATATTTAACGCTAATCGGCTTACCTAACAGGTCTTCCGGACATTCGGTTAATACCAGCGAAAAACGGGTGGTCGCAGCGGTGTCGCCAGCAGCCGGCAGTGCAGTTTTAGAGACCTCACCGAGTTTCACATCCTGCGCGCTGGTGACTCCGCCGTTAATTTTACAACCGGTTTCTGTTATTTTTCCGGTAAAATTAATCTGGCCATCCTGTGCGGTTGCAGAAGAGGCAATCCCCATGGCGGCAAAAAAAGCGATAGTAGCTAATTTTAATTTCATTGATAAGTCCTTGATAAAGATAAGTGACGATGATTTTTCCATTTCATTGATAGGGAAATAATAATCGTACAGAATTTAATATTAATTTCGGGCAATTTGATTATAGGTGTTCTTAGTGGTGTGGGTAGCTATGTTTTCTAAAACTGGATTGTGGTTTTTTTAAAAATCAATATTAGTTATGTGATTTTTTATGTGAATGATATTGCTTGATGTGTACTCTTATTATTGCAATGAATACTTTGATGGAAGGTTAAGTTACTTTTTGTGAGTTATGAATTCATTAATTAAGAGAACTAAATGGGCGCGTTCAGTATGGTTTATTGATTTGTACAGATGGTTGCATAATGTGTCCTCTGAAGGCACTCTTATCGTTATTAATAATGAGGGGGGTGAATGTATCTACTGAATGGCGCATGGGCGAATGTGTTACCGGTGAACGATCGCGGCGTGCAGTTTGGCGACGGCTGTTTTACCACCGCGCGAATTGTTGCGGGACAGGTTCAGTTCCTCAACGCTCACCTGACTCGGCTACAGACGACCTGCAAAAAGCTCTTTATCCCCTTCAACGACTGGGAATTGTTAGCCGGGGAGATGGCACGCCTTGCGCAGCCCCATTCTGATGGCGTGCTGAAAGCGATCATCACGCGCGGAGTGGGCGGTCGAGGCTATAGCGCCGCAGGCTGCGTAAATCCCAGCCGCATCCTCAGCGTATCGCCTTACCCGGCTCACTACCACCGCTGGCGTAAAGAAGGGATCTCCGTCTCGCTGAGCCCGGTTCAGCTGGGATGTAACCCTTTACTTGCCGGACTCAAACACCTTAATCGCCTTGAGCAGGTGCTGATTCGTTCTCATCTTGAGCAGACGGACGCCGATGAGGCGCTGGTCCTTGACAGCGAAGGGTGGCTTACGGAATGCTGTGCCGCGAACATATTCTGGCGTACAGGCTTTGACGTCTTTACCCCGCGCCTCGATCGGGCGGGAGTCAACGGCATTATGCGTCAGCACATTCTCGCTAAGCTGGCACCATCGCCGTTTCGCGTTGTCGAAGTCACCATGCGCCCCGATGCGTTGCGCGAAGCCGACGAGGTCATTGTCTGTAACGCATTGATGCCGCTGGTGCCGGTTCGCCGCTGGGACGATAAATGCTGGTCCGCGCGCGAGCTTTACCATTTTTTAGCCCCCTTGTGTGAGCTGTCTGATTAGTCATGAAGAAAATGTTACGTTTCATCCTGCTATTGGTGGTAGTGCTGGGCATCGCCGCCGGCGTCGGTATGTGGAAAGTTCGCCAGCTGGCGGACAGCAAATTACTGATTAAAGAAGAGACCATCTTTACGCTCGAGACCGGCACAGGTCGCCTGGCGCTTGGGCAGCAGCTCTACAGCGATAAAGTGATCAACCGACCTCGGGTATTTCAGTGGCTGCTGCGCATTGAGCCCGAGCTATCCCACTTTAAAGCCGGAACCTATCGCTTCACGCCTGAAATGACGGTACGTCAAATGCTGCAGCTGTTAGCCAGCGGCAAAGAGGCCCAGTTTCCGCTACGCTTCGTGGAAGGGATGCGGGTTAGCGACTACCTGCGCCAGCTGCGCGATGCGCCCTACGTAAAGCATACGCTGGCGGACGATCGCTATGAAACCGTCGCAAAGGCTCTCGATCTGGAGCATCCTGATTGGGTCGAAGGATGGTTCTGGCCGGATACCTGGATGTATACCGCCAACACCAGCGATGTGGCGATCCTTAAGCGCGCGCATCAGAAGATGGTTGCCGCGGTCGATAAAGCCTGGGAAGGGCGGATGGATAATCTGCCGTACAAAGATAAAAATCAGCTGCTGACCATGGCCTCGATCATTGAGAAAGAGACCGCAGTGGCCGAAGAGCGCGACCGCGTAGCCTCGGTGTTTATCAACCGCTTACGTATCGGCATGCGTCTGCAAACCGATCCGACCGTGATTTACGGCATGGGTGAGGGTTATAATGGTAAGTTGACGCGTAAAGACCTGGAAACCCCAACCGCTTACAACACCTATGTCATTAACGGCATGCCGCCCGGCCCGATAGCCGCGCCGGGGGAAGCCTCGCTCAACGCCGCCGCGCATCCGGCAAAAACGCCGTACCTCTATTTTGTCGCGGACGGGAAGGGCGGACATACGTTTAATACCAACCTGATCGGCCATAACCGCTCGGTTCAGGATTATCTGAAAGTACTTAAGGAAAAAAATGCGCAGTAACTATATCGTCATCGAGGGCCTGGAGGGCGCAGGGAAAACCACCGCACGTAATCTTGTGGTAGAGACGCTAAAACAGCTGGGCATTAGCGACATGGTGTTTACCCGCGAGCCGGGTGGCACTATCCTGGCCGAGAAGCTGCGCAGCCTGGTGCTGGATATACAGTCCACCGGCGATGAAGTTATCAATGATAAAGCCGAAGTACTGATGTTTTACGCGGCGCGCGTGCAGCTGGTTGAGACGGTGATTAAACCCGCGCTGGCCCGCGGCCAGTGGGTCATTGGCGATCGTCACGATCTCTCGACCCAGGCCTATCAGGGCGGCGGCCGCGGTATCGACCAAACGATGCTGGCAACCCTGCGCGATGCGGTACTGGGCGATTTTCGTCCCAATCTGACGCTCTACCTGGATGTGACTCCCGAGGTAGGGCTGAAGCGCGCCCGCGCTCGCGGCGAACTCGACCGTATCGAACAGGAGTCGCTCGATTTCTTTAACCGCACGCGCGCGCGCTACCTTGAGCTGGCGGCGCAGGACGACACCATACGCACCGTTGACGCCACCCAGCCGCTTGAGGCCGTTGAGCGCGATATCCGCGCGGTGGTGAATCAGTGGGTCGCGGAGCAGCGCGCATGAAATGGTATCCGTGGTTACGTCCGTCTTTTGAACAGCTCGTTTCCGGCTATCAGGCGGGACGGGGTCACCATGCGCTACTGGTTCAGGCGCTGCCGGGTATGGGAAGCGATGCGTTAATTTACGCGCTGTGTCGTTTTCTGATGTGCCGGCAGCCGGAGGGGCATAAAAGCTGCGGTCGATGCCATAGCTGTCAGCTGATGCAAGCCGGGACGCATCCGGATTATTATGCGTTGATCCCGGAAAAGGGGAAGAGCTCGCTCGGGATTGACGCCGTGCGTGAAGTGAGCGAAAAACTCTATGAACGAGCCCGTCTGGGCGGCGCGAAGGTCGTCTGGATAGACGATGCCGCTCTGCTGACCGACGCGGCGGCCAACGCCCTGCTGAAAACGCTGGAGGAGCCGCCGGAAAACACATGGTTCTTCCTTGCCTGTCAGGAGCCCGCACGCTTGCTGGCCACGTTGCGCAGCCGCTGCCGGTTACATCACCTTGCTCCGCCTTCTGAACAGTATGCGCTGGCGTGGTTAGAGCGAGAAGTGACAATGTCACAAGATGCATTGCTCGCGGCGCTGCGGCTTAGCGCCAATGCCCCGGCGGCGGCGCTGGATCTGCTGCAGGACGCTCACTGGAGCGTGCGGCTGCAGCTTTGCCAGACCCTGGGTGCTGTTTTAACCCACGGCGACTGGCTGTCTCTGCTGCCGGTATTGAATCATGAGCAGGCCGCGATTCGTCTGCATTGGCTGGCATCACTGCTGGTCGATGCACAAAAAAGGCAGCAGGGAATTACGCTTATCAGCAATCCCGATGCCTGGCCTCTGGTGAATCAACTGGCCGCTGCGCTGCCGGCCGCGCGTTTACAGGCGATCGCGCGCGACGTTAACGCCTGCCGCGAGCAGTTGCTGAGCGTTGTCGGTATCAATCGCGAACTGCTGCTTACCGAGCGCCTTCTGCGCTGGGAACATTACCTGCAACCTGGGGCGGTCCTTCCCGTATCCCACCTCTGAGAGAGACATTATGTTTTTAGTCGACTCCCATTGCCATCTCGATGGCCTGGATTATCAAACGCTGCATAAAAACGTGGACGATGTGCTGGCTAAAGCCGCCGCCCGCGATGTGAAATTTTGCCTGGCGGTGGCCACAACCCTGCCGGGATATCGCGGTATGCGCGAGCTGGTGGGCCAGCGTAACGACGTCGTTTTCTCCTGCGGCGTGCATCCGTTGAACCAGGATGAAGAGTACGACGTTGAGGCGCTGCGCCAGCTCGCCGCAGAGGATGGCGTGGTGGCGATGGGTGAAACCGGACTGGATTATTTCTACACGCCGGAAACCAAAGCGCGCCAGCAGACGTCGTTTCGCGACCATATCCGGATAGGCCGGGAGCTGAATAAGCCGGTTATCGTGCATACCCGAGATGCCCGCGCCGATACGCTGGAAATTTTACGCGAAGAAAAAGTGACGGATTGCGGTGGCGTACTACACTGTTTCACTGAGGATAGAGAGACAGCGGGTAAGCTGCTGGATATGGGGTTCTACATCTCGTTTTCCGGCATTGTGACGTTCCGTAATGCGGAGCAGCTTCGCGATGCAGCGCGCTATGTACCTCTCGATCGCCTGTTGGTAGAGACCGATTCGCCGTATCTGGCTCCGGTACCGCATCGTGGTAAAGAGAACCAACCGGCATTGGTCAGGGATGTCGCCGAGTATATGGCGGTTCTTAAAGGCGTATCGCTGGAGCAACTGGCACAACAGACCACGGAAAATTTCGCGACGCTTTTTCATATCGACCCCTCCCGGCTGCAACCTCTCTGATATTCCTTATTATTTTAAGGCTCGTAATTAATAGCTAAAGCGAGTAAAGTTCACCGCCACAAATGGGGCGGTGAAGGTTTTTTGGCAACATTCAGACACGAGTTATGTAAACCAGTGTAAGTTTTTGGCTCGTGTCTGATTGAAACGTGATAGCCGTCAAACAATCATCCCGGTATTTATTTTACTCTGTGTAATAAATAAAGGGCGCTTAGATGTCCTGTCCACGGCGCGGTTCTCCCCCCGGGCCAATGCGTGAAAGCGTAAAAAAGCACCAAATACTCAGGAGCACTCTCAATTATGTTTAAGAATGCATTTGCTAACCTGCAGAAGGTCGGTAAATCGCTGATGCTGCCGGTATCCGTACTGCCTATCGCAGGTATCCTGCTGGGCGTCGGTTCCGCAAACTTCAGCTGGCTGCCAGCCGTAGTTTCCCACGTCATGGCAGAAGCGGGCGGTTCAGTCTTCGCTAACATGCCGCTGATTTTTGCTATCGGTGTCGCACTTGGCTTCACCAATAACGACGGCGTATCCGCTCTGGCATCGGTCGTCGCTTACGGCATCATGGTGAAAACCATGTCCGTGGTTGCGCCTCTGGTTCTGCATTTACCTGCTGAAGAGATTGCGGCTAAACACCTTGCAGATACCGGCGTACTCGGGGGGATCATCTCGGGTGCCATCGCAGCGTACATGTTCAACCGCTTCTATCGCATCAAGCTGCCTGAATATCTGGGCTTCTTTGCGGGCAAGCGTTTTGTGCCAATTATCTCCGGTCTGGCAGCGATTTTCACGGGCGTGATCCTGTCCTTTATCTGGCCGCCGATCGGTACTGCCATCCAGACGTTCTCCCAGTGGGCTGCTTACCAGAACCCGGTTGTCGCGTTCGGTATCTACGGCTTCATTGAACGTTGCCTGGTGCCGTTTGGTCTGCACCATATCTGGAACGTACCTTTCCAGATGCAGATTGGCGAATACACCAACGCAGCAGGTCAGGTCTTCCACGGCGATATTCCGCGCTACATGGCAGGCGACCCAACGGCGGGCAAACTGTCCGGCGGCTTCCTGTTCAAAATGTACGGTCTGCCGGCTGCCGCTATCGCTATCTGGCACTCTGCTAAGCCAGAAAACCGCGCGAAAGTGGGCGGTATCATGATCTCCGCAGCGCTGACCTCGTTCCTGACCGGTATCACCGAGCCGATCGAGTTCTCTTTCATGTTCGTTGCGCCGATCCTGTACATTATCCACGCAATTCTGGCGGGCCTGGCCTTCCCGATCTGTATCCTGCTGGGTATGCGTGACGGGACGTCGTTCTCTCACGGCCTGATCGACTTTATCGTTCTCTCCGGCAACAGCAGCAAGCTGTGGCTGTTCCCGATCGTCGGTATCTGCTACGCGATCGTGTACTACGTGGTCTTCCGCGTGCTGATTAAAGCGTTGGATCTGAAAACCCCGGGTCGCGAAGATGCAACCGAAGACAGCAAAGCTGGCGCGACCAGCGAAATGGCTCCGGCACTGATCGCTGCTTTCGGCGGTAAAGAGAACATTACTAACCTTGACGCATGTATCACTCGTCTGCGCGTGAGCGTGGCGGATGTGGCGAAAGTTGATCAGGCTGGCCTGAAAAAACTGGGCGCCGCAGGCGTGGTTGTTGCAGGTTCGGGCGTTCAGGCTATTTTCGGTACTAAATCCGATAACCTGAAAACTGAAATGGATGAATACATCCGCAACAGCTAAGTTGTGATATGGGGAGACTAAGGCAGCCAACTGGCTGCCTTTTTTAATGGCCGCAGGCGTTAAAAGCGCGCCCGCGGATTTTGTCACGTTAACCAGAGATCAGAACTGATAGCTGGCGGTAATGCTGAAGTTGCGCGGTTCGCCGTAGACAATTGAACCATCGATGTTGGTGTCGTAGGTTTTATCGAACAGGTTATTGACGTTACCCTGCAAAGCAAAATTTTTAGTGACCTGGTAGCGAGTGAACAAATCAACCAGCGCATAGCTGCCCTGTTCCGCACGGAAGGTGCCGTATGGCGTCGCGGTATCTTTATATACCCGGTTCTGCCAGTTAACGCCGCCGCCAACGGTCAGTTCAGGCATTACCGGCAGACGGTAGCTGGTAAACAGTTTGACGCTGGTTCGCGGCAGGTTGGGATTCACCGCATTGCCTTCATTATCTTCAGCGACAAAACGCGTCGCCCCAAAGGTCATCTGCCAGTTATCGGTAATCGCACCGTTGATTTCGAACTCCACCCCTTTGCTCACGGTTCCATCGACGGTTTTATAGGCTGCTTCGCCGTTGCTACCGGGGATTTGCCCGCCGGTCGCCTGGCCGAGATTATCCTGCTCGATGCGGAATATCGCGAGAGTCGTGGTTAATCGGCTGTCCATCCAGTCCGACTTCAGGCCCACTTCATAGTTATTCCCGGTAATCGGCGTCAGATACTTACCCGAGCTATCGCGCTTGTTCTGCGGCTGGAAGACCGAGGTATAGCTGGTGTAGGCCGACCAATTGTCGTTTATGTCGTAAACCAGCCCGGCGTATGGGGTGGTATGATTTTTCTCCATGTTGTAGGTCAGCGTCTCAATGCTCCAGTTGTTATAGCGGACGCCAAGGATCAGATGCAGCGGATCAAGCAGGGAAATACGCGTAGCGGCATACACCGATTTCATGCGCGTGGTATCGTCCTGCGCCAGACTCTGCGGGCCCCAGCTGGTTTCCGGGAACCCAGCGCTATTGAAGCTGTAGAAGCTGCCAATCTCATTGGGGAAGACGTTTGCCCACGAGCTGAAATAGCGGTTATTTTGCTTGCTGTAGCTGCCGCCTATCATCAGATTATGCTGGCGGCCGAACAGGTCGTAGCCGCCGTCGGTGAACAGATCCACGGCGTCGACTTTACGCTTTCCGCTATTCCAGCCGGTACCGCCTACGTAGTCATAGCCCGGACCGTAGCTGCTATAAGGCCCCTCCAGCATCCCGGTCGCTTTATTGACGTAAGCATCCACGTACATCATTTTGCTGTCGAACTTGACCTCGGAGTGAGTGGCGTTCAGCGTTGCCTGCCAGGTATCGGCAAAGCGTTGTTTCAGCGTAACGAAGACTTTATTGATCTCTTTGTCGTTATAGGCCCAGTCTGGAGCGGTGCTGTGGGCGCGATCGTAACGGTTTGTGCTGCCATCGGTATTCCAGCGCGGCAGACCGCCCCATGTCGGGCTATTGACGTTGATACGCTGATACTCGTAGCCGGCGGATAAACTGGTCGACGTCGCGAGATCCGCATCCACAATCCCCGAGAAGAACGTTTTTTCGCTGTTGTAACGATCGAGCCATGAGTCATTATTTTGATAACCAGCGATAATGCGCGCCCGCACGTTGCCATCTTCGGTTAGCGGACTTTGCATATCGGCAACGTAGCGCTGCTTGTTCCAGCTGCCGTACTCCGCAGAGACATTTCCCTTGAACTCGCGGCTGGTCGCATGCTTACGGATCATATTGATCGACGCGGCGGGATTACCGGTGCCGGTCAGCAGACCATTCGCGCCGCGGACGACCTCCACCCGTTCGAAAAGAGCCATATCGGAAAGCGCGTCGCCCAGATTCCAGCGGGATTCAAACCAGGTCGGAATGCCATCGACCATATAGTTATCGATCTCAAAACCACGAGAGTAGTAGCTGGTGCGGTCAGAATCTGCCTGGCTGCTGCTGATCCCCATGGTGTGCTCCATCACATCACCCAGCGTTTGCAACTGCTGATCGCGCATCCGTTGTTCGGTGATGATACTGACCGATTGCGGGATATCGCGCTGGGCCATCTCCATTTTTGTCCCTGCGGAGGTAGTTTTGACGCTGTAATCCTGTTCTTGCGTATCCGAAGCGCTATCTGCGGAACCTTCTACAATAATAGTGTCTTCGGAGTGACTGGCAGCCTGGCTAAGGTTTGGGGAGAGCGCCAGCGCTATGCCTATCGCAAGCAGGGATGGAGCGTTTCGCCCATCCCGGGAGTGAGTGGAGAGAGACATCATAAACCCTTGATCATGTGATAATTATTATTCGCTACGGCTCTCTGGCCGCGGTCGATCGTAAGCGCATTGCATTCATTTTGAATGCAAATGAGAAATATACGCATTAATATTTAAACTGTAAATAAGGGTAAGCATGAAGGTTATAAAGGCGTTATTTCTGCCGTTGCATCGTTTCCAGGTAATAAACGATTAATCCGTCGGCAGCCAGGCGCTTTGTGGCGTAAGAAAAAACGCATTCAGGTTGAAAGAGGGGGAGTAACTCGCTCATACTCTTAGAGGAATTCCGTGCGTCCGCGTTTACCTGCAGGGGCAGGCCAGTGCACGGTATAAAAATGATTAAGGAATCAGTCATGGCAGAAGAAACGATTTTCAGTAAAATCATTCGCCGGGAGATCCCGTCGGATGTGGTTTATCAGGATGAGCTCGTTACCGCTTTTCGCGATATCTCTCCGCAGGCGCCGACCCATATTCTGATCGTTCCCAATATCCTGATTCCCACCGTCAATGATGTGACCGCAGAGCATGAGCTGGCTCTGGGGCGCATGATGACCGTAGCGGCGAAAATCGCCCGCGATGAGGGGCTCGCCGACGATGGCTATCGCCTGATCGTTAACTGCAATCGCCACGGCGGCCAGGAGGTCTATCATATCCATATGCACCTGCTGGGCGGCCGTCCGTTAGGCCCGATGCTGGCTCATAAAGGTTAAACTCCATGCGTGCAGCCCATATCGGCGCATTACTGGCCGTGACATTACTGGCCGGGTGCAGTTCGCATCCGGAAATACCGGTCAGCGATCAGCAAAGTCTGGTGATGGAATCAAACGTACTGGCAGCAGGAATCAGCGCTGAAGTACCAACGGTAACCGCATCCGAGATTCAGGCGACGGCAACCACCAGATTGTTCAATGAACGCCAGGTTCCGGTGACCGTGCATTATCGCTTTTTCTGGTATGACGCCAGGGGACTGGAAATGCATCCGCTGGAGTCTGCACGCAGCATAACGGTTCCTGCGCACTCTTCCGTTACGCTTTATGGCAGCGCCAATATTCTGGGGGCGCACAAGGCCCGACTTTATCTTTATCTGTAAGAGGTAATCGTAATGATTAAACTATGTCGCTATGCATTAGTTACCGCACTGGCGATATTCCTTGCCGGATGCGTGGGTCAACGTCAGGAACCCGCTCCCGTTGAGGAAGCGCAGCCGAAGCCGCAGCAGCCTGTTCAGCCGCAGCCGACTGTGCCGACTATTCCCGTGATACCGACCCAGCCGGGTCCGATTGAACACGGCGAGCAGCCTGCGCAGCCGGCGCCGCGCGTGCGTCATTTTGACTGGCACTCCGCGGTGCAGCCGATGATTGGTCAGATGCTGCAGGCCAGCGGCGTAAATGCGGGCAGCATTTTGCTGGTCGACAGCGTCAACAACCGCACTAACGGCACGTTGAATGCGGGTGAAGCCACCACGGCGCTGCGTAATGCGCTTGAGGGTAACGGAAAATTCACCCTGGTTTCCCAGCAGCAGCTGGGCGTGGCCAAACAGCAGCTTGGCCTGTCGCCACAGGATAGCCTTGGTAGTCGCAGCAAAGCGATGGGCATTGCGCGCACCGTTGGCGCACAGTATGTGCTCTATTCCAACGCAACCGGCAACGTCAATTCACCTGAGCTGAAAATGCAGCTGATGCTGGTACAAACCGGCGAAATTATCTGGTCGGGTAAAGGTGCTGTTCAGCAACAATAAGCTCACGCGCGACGAAGTGCTGTCGCGCTTTTTCCCCCGCTATACGCCTGTCGCCGCGCTGTCCGAAACCGGGCTGAGCGGCGGCAGCTGTATTCTCAGCGATGGCCGGCGAAAGCGGGTGCTGCGCCAGCCGCACGACCCGCATGCGCCGTCCTGCGACTTCCGCCGCCAGTACCGTGTGCTTTCCCGCCTTCCCAATACCTTAGCGCCTGCGCCGGTTTTTTATTCTCCCGCCTGGATGGTGGTGGAATATTGCTCTGGCGACGTGGTCAACGCATTACCGGAGTGTCCGGCGCTCGCAGGGTTGCTGTATCATCTGCACCGGCAGCCACGCTTTGGCTGGCGTGTCGCGCTGCGGCCGCTGCTTGAGCGTTACTGGCAGCAGTGCAGTCCTGCGCGCCGTACACCGCTGTGGCTACGGTGGCATAAGCGGCTGCTTCGCCGGGGCGAACCGCAGCCGTTACGTCTGGCGCCCTTACATATGGATGTCCATGCGGGCAACATTGTTCGCGGCGAGGCGGGACTGCGGCTGATTGACTGGGAATATGCGGGCGATGGCGATATCGCGCTGGAACTGGCGGCGGTGTGGATCGACCCCGTTGCGCATCGCCAGCTTACCGCAGAGTATGCGCGACAGGCGCACATTGATGAGCTTCAGCTCTGGCGGCAAATTCAGCGCTGGCGCCCTTGGGTGCGGCTGCTGATGGCGGGCTGGTATGAACAACGCTGGCAGCAAACCGGCGACCGGCAGTTTATCACGCTGGCCGATGAGATATGGCGTCAGTTAGACAAAAAATAAAAGGATAAGAGAGGTGGCTGTGGGCCCGGTGATGTTGGATGTCGAAGGTTTTGAACTGGATGCGGAAGAGCGTGAGATTCTGGCGCATCCTTTGGTTGGCGGGCTGATCCTGTTTACCCGCAACTATCACGATCCGGCGCAGCTGCGTGAGCTGGTTCGCCAGATCCGCGAGGCTTCGCGCAACCATCTGGTGGTGGCGGTCGATCAAGAAGGCGGTCGCGTGCAGCGTTTCCGCGAGGGCTTTACCCGTCTTCCTGCAGCGCAATCTTTCGCCGCCCTGCTAGGCATGGAAGAGGGCGGCCGGCTGGCCGCAGAAGCCGGTTGGCTGATGGCCAGCGAAATGATCGCTATGGATATTGATATCAGCTTTGCGCCGGTGCTGGATGTCGGACATATCAGCGCCGCTATTGGCGAGCGTTCTTATCATCAGGACCCCGACAAGGCGCTGGCGATAGCTCGCCATTTCATCGATGGCATGCACGGCGCGGGTATGAAAACCACCGGCAAGCACTTCCCGGGGCATGGGGCGGTGACGGCAGACTCTCACAAAGAGACGCCGCGCGATCCGCGTGCGGAAGCGGAAATTCGCGCGAAAGATATGGCCGTGTTCCGCACGCTGATCGGCGAGCAGCGTCTGGATGCTATTATGCCCGCCCACGTTATTTACAGCGACGTTGACCCCCGTCCCGCCAGCGGCTCCGCGCACTGGCTGAAAACGGTCCTGCGCGGCGAGCTGGGATTTGACGGCGTAATATTCTCTGACGATCTGTCAATGGAAGGCGCGGCGATTATGGGCAGCTATGCCGAACGCGGCCAGGCGTCCCTGGATGCGGGTTGCGATATGATCCTTGTCTGCAATAATCGTAAGGGTGCGGTCAGCGTGCTGGATAACCTGTCGCCGATCAAAGCAGAGCGTGTTACGAAATTGTATCATAAAGGTTCCATTAGCCGTCAGGCGTTAAGGGATTCCGCCCGCTGGAAGACAATAAGCGCGCAGCTGGAGCAGCTTCACGCGCGCTGGCAAGAGGCGAAGTCCGCGTAATATACCTGAAAGGCGTTGTTGTCTGGTGAGGATGCGATGATTATCTATTTACATGGTTTTGACTCAAACAGCCCCGGTAACCATGAGAAGGTGCTACAGCTTCAGTTTATTGACCCCGATGTCCGGTTGATTAGCTACAGCACGCGGCATCCTAAACATGATATGCAGCATTTGTTAAAAGAAGTCGATAAAATGTTGCAGCTAAGCGCCGACGAACGACCCCTCATTTGCGGCGTGGGTCTCGGTGGTTTCTGGGCGGAGAGAATTGGCTTTCTTTGCGATATTCGCCAGGCCGTTTTCAACCCCAACCTGTTTCCTGATGAAAACATGGAAGGCAAGATTGACCGGCCGGAAGAGTATGCGGATATCGCCACCAAGTGCGTGAATAATTTCCGTGAAAAAAACCGCGACCGCTGCCTGGTGGTGCTGTCACGACAGGATGAAGCGCTGGATAGCCAGCGTTCTGCGGACCTGCTGCACCACTACTATGAGATCATCTGGGATGAAGAACAGACCCACAAGTTTAAAAATATCTCCCCGCATCTCCAGCGAATAAAAGCCTTCAAAACCCTCGGCTGATCGCTCCCGGCCCGCAAAGTGAAAACAATGCGGGCTTTTTTTATCCATTTCTGCGATTGCGCGCTCAAAAAATATGCAGTAAAACTTGATGCATATCAATTTTGGTATGACCAATGCACCGTTCATGTTATTCTCGATCTCGCTGAATGGTTTCAATGCCGTAACCTGTTGTTAATTAAAGGCTATATCAATAACTTTTAATTAACAATTGGTTAATAATTTTAGGGGGTCGCGTGACTACACCATTGAAAAAAATAGTGATTGTGGGTGGTGGTGCCGGTGGGCTGGAGCTGGCTACCCAGCTGGGTAAAAAGCTGGGCCGCAATAAGAAAGCCAAAATTACGCTGGTCGATCGTAACCACAGCCACCTGTGGAAACCGCTGCTGCATGAAGTAGCGACTGGTTCACTTGATGAAGGTGTAGACGCGCTGAGCTACCTGGCCCACGCCCGTAACCACGGCTTCCAGTTCCAGCTGGGGTCAGTGGTAGATATTAACCGCGAGACCAAAACGATCGCCCTTGCTGAACTGCGTAACGAAAAGGGTGAGCTGCTGGTACCTGAACGTAAGCTGCCTTACGACACGCTGGTGATGGCGCTGGGAAGTACCTCTAACGATTTCAATACGCCAGGGGTTAAAGAAAACTGCATTTTCCTCGACAACCCGCACCAGGCGCGTCGTTTCCATCAAGAAATGCTGGATCTGTTCCTCAAGTACTCGGCGAATCTTGGGGCGGACGGTAAGGTGAATATCGCCATCGTAGGCGGCGGCGCAACCGGCGTTGAGCTGTCGGCCGAGCTGCATAACGCGGTGAAGCAGCTGCACAGCTACGGCTATAAAGGTCTGACTAACGAAGCTCTGAACGTGACGCTGGTTGAAGCCGGCGAGCGTATTCTGCCGGCACTGCCGCCGCGTATCTCCGGCGCGGCGCACAACGAGCTGACCAAGCTGGGCGTTCGCGTTTTGACCAAAACCATGGTCACCAGCGCCGATGCTAACGGTCTGCACACGAAAGAAGGCGAATTTATTAACGCGGATCTGATGGTCTGGGCGGCCGGCATTAAAGCGCCGGACTTCATGAAAGAGATTGGCGGCCTGGAAACCAACCGCATTAACCAGCTGGTGGTTGAGCCGACGCTGCAAACTACTCGCGACGAGGATATCTACGCCATTGGCGACTGTGCCTCCTGCGCCCGTCCTGAAGGCGGTTTTGTCCCACCGCGCGCTCAGGCTGCGCACCAGATGGCGACCTGCGCTCTGCACAACATTCTGGCGCAGATGAAAGGTAAACCCCTTAAAGCCTATACCTATAAGGATCACGGTTCGCTGGTGTCGCTCTCCAACTATTCCACCGTGGGCAGCCTGATGGGCAACCTGATGCGCGGTTCAATGATGATTGAAGGGCGCATTGCGCGTTTCGTCTATATCTCTCTGTACCGTATGCACCAGATTGCGCTGCACGGTTACTTCAAAACCGGCCTGATGATGCTGGTAGGGCGTATCAACCGTATTATTCGCCCGCGTCTGAAGCTGCATTAATGTTGTTCGGGCGGCAGAGCCAAAAGGTGCTGTCGCCCGGATCCCTCCGCTAAGCTTTCCCCCGGAAATATCCAGAATATCCTCCTGTCTTTTCCTTAAAACCCCCTCAGATTTCTCCGAATCACCTTGATTTGCCGTACGTTCACGCACTTTTCATCCGCTTTCTTATTTGCAAGGCTTATGGCTGAGCGGCAAACTTAGCGGTAATAGCAACAAAGGAGGATGTCCCGTGAATAAATCTATGTTGGCGGGTATAGGGATTGGCGTGGCTGCCGCGCTGGGCGTTGCAGCCGTTGCCGGTCTTAACGTGTTAGATCGCGGACCGCAGTATGCGCAGGTGGTGTCCAGTACGCCGATAAAAGAGAGCATTAAAACCCCGCGTAAAGAGTGCCGAAACGTCACCGTTACTCATCGTCGCCCGGTGCAGGATGAAAACCGTATTGCCGGTTCAGTCTTAGGCGCAGTGGCTGGCGGGGTGATTGGTCATCAGTTCGGCGGCGGCCGCGGCCGCGACGTTGCCACCGTCGTGGGCGCGCTGGGCGGCGGCTATGCTGGTAACCAGATTCAGGGCTCAATGCAGGAAGGGGACACCTACACAACCACGCAGCAGCGCTGTAAAACGGTGTATGACAAATCGGAAAAAATGCTCGGCTATGACGTCACTTACAAAATCGGCGACCAGCAGGGCAAAATCCGTATGGATCGCGACCCCGGCGCGCAAATCCCGCTGGACAGCAATGGTCAACTGATTCTGACTAACAAAGCGTAAAAAAGATGTTTATCTCTATTAGCCCCTCAGTCGCTCAGGCCGAGGGGCTTTTTTTATCAGAAGCTCAGTGCGTAGTTCAGGCCAAAGGTACGGCCGCGACCTTTATATTCGTACAGAGAGCTGCTGCCGTAGGTTGGGCTGTAGAGCAGCGGCGCGCGCTGGCCCCAGACGGTGACATAATCTTCATTAAGCAGGTTCTCGATACTGAAGGTCAGTTTGCCAAGAGGTAGCGCGTAGCTGCCGATAAAGTCCACGGTATTATAACCATCAAGCTTATTGCCGCTGGCATCGCTGAGATCGAATACCTGTTGGCTCTGTACCCGCAGCGACCACGGTTCGGGCGCCCAGCCAACCCAGGCGGTGGCTTTTGACGGCGAGGCGAGCGTCACGTCCCACTTCTGCCAGCTACCGTCACTCTTCACCTGAGATTTCAGCACGTTAAAGTTAGCTCCGGCGCTCCAGTCGCTATTCGGGAAGAAGTAATCTACGGCCCCTTCAAGGCCGTAAATACGGCGTTTATCGGACTGCACGTCGATGGTCATGTCGGTACGGTTAACGACAATCGTCTTATCGGAGGTCGAATAGTATGCCGCCAGCTGGGTGCGCAGGTTATCACCGGTATAGCGCCAGCCCAGTTCGTAAGAGTTGACTTTGATCCCCTGCAGCGGCGAGTCGCCGACGTTAACGCTGGAGAGAAGCGGGAGATGGCCGTTGACCGCCGCGCCATACTTGCCGATGCCGTAGTATTTCCCCGGGTCCGGTAGCTCAACGCCCTGAGAGAAGTTAAACCAGGTTTGCTGGCGGTCGGTGAGATGAGCAACGATCCCGGCGTTAAACAGGAAGTTATCGTAATCGGTTTTTCCGCCCGGAATGGCATCCGCCGAGCTGACCTTACCGCCGGCGACATCCTGCTGCTGGGCATAGCCAACAAAGTCATCGACCCGGTTTTCCGTCCACTGGTAACGTACGCCGCCGCTGAGGGTGAAAATATCGTTCAGATCGTAGCTGGACTGCAGGAACGGCGCCAGATTGGTAATGCTGTAGCCGGGATAACGGCCAGTGGTATAGATTGCCTGGTTATTCAGGCCGCCGGAAGACATTGACCGATTCAGATCGAAGAACATCTGATTGGCGTTGAACGTTTCGTGGTCCGCATCCAGCCCCCAGGTCAGGTCCCATCCGTCCAGCGGCTGGCTGTTAAGGGTGACTTTCGCCCCGTATTGATCGGTATCCTGTTTTGAGGATGAGAAGCTGCTAACCAGGCCTTTGCTCAGCGTAGGGAAGGGATAAAAGGTCAGGGACTCATCGCGATAATAAACCTGACTGACGAGGTTCTGGCCAAGGAAATCGGCATCGGAATACTGCAGGCTAATGAGGTGACGCTCGGTGCCGGGTACGCGGTCCGAGTTCAGACCATCGGTGGTAAAGGCCTTGCCGTCGCCGGTCACCGCCGACATATTTTTCCCCAGGTACAGGCCATAATCGTCGCCCTGGCTTTTATAATACTGCGTAACCAGCTGCAGCTGACGGTTATCGTCAATTTCAATGGTTCCCGTCCCCATGACGTCGAGGCGATCGGAATGCTGCAGGCCGGTCTGGGTATTATCCAGGATTAGCGCATCGTGGTTACCGTCATACCAGCCGCCGAAGCGCTGATAAGCGACCGACAAACGACCGGAAGCGTGGTCGGTACCGCCGCTGACCGCTGCCGCCACGCGTTCATCGCGATCGTTGCTATTAGCAAAGCCGGATTTGCCTCCCAGTTCCAGATCGACCTGACGCTCTTGTTGTCCCTTTTTGGTGACGATATTGATAAGACCACCGGTACTGCCGCCGCCGTAGAGCGAGGTGGCGCCGGAGATCACCTCAATGTGTTCAATGTTAAACGGATCGATTGAATCCAGCTGGCGACTGTCGGTACGGGAGGAGTTAAGGCGAACGCCATCGATCAGGACGACGATCGCGCGGCCGCGCATGTTCATGCCGTAGTTGGTGCGTCCCTGGCTGCTGACGTCGATGCCAGGGATCAGCTGCGCAAGCACATCTTTAAATTCTTTACCGCCCTGTACCTGCTGTTCAATCTCCTGGCCTTCAATGACCCAGGTGGTCTGCGCCATTTCAGCGACGGTGCGATGCGTTCGGTTAGCGCTGACGATCATATTGTCATCAGCGGCCCAGGCGGGCAGGGCGGTTGCCAGCAGCAGTGGGTTGAGTACCCAGAGACGCTTGTTCATGCTCATTCCTTTTATGAGTTTATGCCCGTCATTCTTCAAGTCGCAGGTGTTGGCTTTGGATTACTCGGCCCATCCATGGCGCTGGCCCCTACGGGGCCAGCACTAGCGCAGTTCAAGGCACAAGTACCTTGTCCTGCAACTCGAATTAGTTAGGGCTAACGATATCGTTGTTTTAATTTTCCGGTACGGGTGTACCGGTTGTTACAGGGTGAAATAAACAGAAATGTTTAAGGCTGAATTCTGCCCGTATTGATTATTGTTATCAATATCATTCTCGAGAAAAAAAGAAATAAACGACTGAAAACATGACGTAATGTGTGGGTAAGGCGGGGATAAAACCGGTGGAGTGCCCACCGGTAGAGAAGAAATTAGCGCTGAAGAACCTGGGGCCACAATCGCAGCGTGGTCTCGGCAATTTGCATGATTTTAGTGAAATCGGCGCCTTCGCGGGCGCTGATGGACATCCCCTGCAGTATACAGTTCAGGAACTGCGCCAGCTGATGAACATCGCCGTCTGGCGGCAGTTCGCCGCGCAGCTGCCGCTGCTGGAGAAAATGAGTGAGCGTCTGTTCCTGCATCGCGTGCCGCGACTTCACGGTATTGGCGATATCGGTTGAGGAGGCCGCCAGCGCCGCAGAGGTATTGATCATAAAACAGCCTGCCGGCGTCTCTTTGCTGGTGAAGCAGGTCGCGACGGCGGTGAAATAATCGCGCAAGGCCCGATCGACGGTTTTCTCGTCGTCAAACAAAAGCGCCTCATGCCTGGCGGCAAAACGCGAGATGTAGCGATCCAGCACCGCCCGAAACAACCCCTCTTTATTCACGAATTCGGCATAAAGCGTTGGCGCTTTTGCGCCCGTCGCTTCGACCAGATCGGCGAGAGAGGTGGCTTCATAGCCGTGCTGCCAGAAGAGTGTCATGGCCTTATCCAGCGCCGCTTCCCTGTCGAACACTTTAGGTCGGCCACGGCTTTTTTTCGTGCAACTTTGAACGTCAGTTGTCATGGTGCCGCTGTACCTGTGTTGGTGTGTTGAAGAAGCATTATAAAAATAAAGCTGATGGGCTGCCAGCGATGCAGGCCTAAAAATAAATAATTCATATATGTATGAATTTTAAGCTGTTTGTAGATAGTTAAACGAACGTTATAAAAATAGTTTGACGTGTGATGTGGATCACATTATTATTTACCTATCGATCGTTAAGTAAATGCGTTCGTCCCTACAAAAATATTCATCTGCACAGGTTTAATAATCATGAAAAATGTTAAAACATTAACCATCGCCGCTGTTCTCAGCTCGCTCTCTTTCGCCAGCTTTGCCGCTGTTGAAGTTCAATCCACTCCGGCGGGCCAGCATAAAATCGGTACCGTTTCCGCCTCTGCTGGCACCAACCTGGGTTCTCTGGAAGATCAGCTGGCGCAAAAAGCGGAAGAGATGGGTGCAACCTCTTACCGTATCACTTCAGTAACCGGTCCAAATACCCTTCACGGAACCGCGGTTATCTATAAATAATTTAGCACCACCCCTGTTTTGCCCCTGACCACGCGCGGTTCTGACCCCCTTCAGCTGACCGCGCGAAGTAAGAAGTAAGTTATTCCCTGCTGAGACGCGGCGCCCACCCCTTTATGGCGCCGCGAAACGCAGTAAAGCTGTACTCTGTTTGATTATTGCCATAAAAAAACCGCCTCAGTGAACTGAAGGCGGTTTTTTTACGTCCGTTAGCGGATGAACTATAGCGACTGTTCGCTGGCCCGAGGGTGACGGGTCACATCAACCGGCATACCGGAGCGCAGCATCATTGCACGTTCCATCACTTCGGTATCGGTCAACTGCGCCTGTTTGAAAGCCTGCATGCTGTCAGTGAGCGTAATCGGCAGGGTCTGCGGATCGTCGTCAATATGCTTTGACAGCGGCTGGTGCACTTCTACCAGACGGGTACCGTTCGGCTCAACGGATACCTTAATGGGCGTATTGATTATCGTCACTCGGGTGCCCGGGCTAATTTCATTGTACAACGCTTTGATATCATCATCGCGCAGACGAATACAGCCGGAGCTTACGCGCATGCCGATACCGAAATCGGCGTTGGTGCCGTGTAGCAGGTAGACGCCGCCGTACGCTGCCAGACGAATGGCGTGGTGGCCCATCGGATTATCCGGCCCGGCGGGCATAACGGCAGGCAGGTCAATGCCCATCGCCTTATAGCGGGCGCGAATATTGGCCGTAGGCGTCCAGGTTGGGTTGGCGCGTTTGTCGGATACGGTGGTGACCATCGTTGGGGTGATGGTATCACCGCCGAGCTGGCCGATGCCGATAGGGTACACGGTCACTTCATTTTTGCCCGGCGGATAGTAATAGAGACGAAGTTCGGCCAGGTTAAGGACTAACCCTTCTCGTGTCGCGTCGGGCAGCAGAGTTTGCAGCGGGATGGTCAGTACGCTACCGGCTCGCGGAACGTAAGGATCCACGCCGGGGTTCGCCTGAAGCAGGGCCAGAAAACCGACGTTGTACTTCTTAGCGATCGCTTCCAGCGAGCCGCCATTATTCTCGACCACGTGGAACTGGTTCTGCCCGACCAGACGGCTGCCCGGAGGCGGCAGGGGCCAGGTATTGGCGCGAGCGGGCAGCGCCAGCGCGGTGGCGATAGCCATCATCCCCAGCCAGAAAGAAAGTCGCGAAAAGCTCTTCATCACCTTAATTCCATATTAAGTAAGTGGTTATTTTTATACGAAAAGTCCCTGAGATTATGGTCGAACGAGTGTGTGGAAGTGCAGAGGGATTGCAAAATGTTTGTAAATTTTGCCGAATATGAGGGGGCCGGGATACGACGCGCGGATCGTATCCCGGGCACCGTTAAGCGGTGGCGTTCTCTTCCAGCTGAAGCATAAACTGGCGCACCCAGTCCATCCGCGTTTTACGCTCGGCGAGGTCCTGCGTAAATTTGAGGCGCGTCGGGCCATCCAGTCGATAGTGCTGCGGCTGCTTCTGCAGCAGGCCAATCAGCCACATCGGATTAACGTTATTCTTCTCGTTAAACTCAATGGTGCCGCCTTTTTCGTTGCTCTCAAGCTTGCGGATCCCCAGCTTCTGCGCCTGCTGGCGCAGCCGGGCGATATCGAGCAGATTGCGGGCCGGATCCGGCAGCAGGCCAAAACGATCGATAAGTTCGACTTTGATCTCCTCCAGCTCATTCTCACTCTTCGCGCTGGCAATGCGTTTGTAGAACGACAGGCGAGTATTCACATCCGGGATAAAGTCGTCTGGCAGCAGCGACGGCATCCGTAGCTCAACTTCGGTCTGCTGGCTGGTGAGATCCTCCAGCGAGGGCTCGCGCCCGGCCTTCAGCGCGTCAACGGCGTTTTCCAGTAGCTCCATATAGAGGGAGAAGCCGATGGTTTCCATAGAACCGCTCTGATCTTCGCCCAGCAGCTCGCCCGCGCCGCGAATTTCGAGGTCATGGGTCGCCAGCGCAAAGCCAGCGCCGAGATCTTCCAGCGATGCAATAGCCTCAAGGCGTTTTTGCGCATCGGGGGTCATCGCTTTCGGATGCGGCGTCAGCAGCCAGGCATAGGCCTGATGGTGCGACCGGCCAACGCGTCCGCGTAGCTGATGCAGCTGAGCCAGGCCGAAGTGATCGGCACGCTCAATAATAATGGTGTTCGCCGTGGGTATGTCGATCCCGGTTTCGATAATGGTGGTACAGACCAGCACGTTAAAACGCTGGTGATGGAAATCGTTCATCACCCGCTCGAGCTCGCGCTCGCGCATCTGTCCATGACCGATGGTAATGCGCGCTTCCGGCACCAGCTCCGCCAGCCTCTCGGCGGCTTTCTGGATGTTTTCCACGTCATTATAGAGGTAGTAAACCTGGCCGCCGCGCAGCACCTCACGCAGGATCGCCTCGCGTACCACCAGCGCGTCATATTCGCGAACGAAGGTTTTGACCGCCAGACGGCGGGCGGGCGGCGTGGCGATGATCGAAAGATCGCGCATACCGCTCATCGCCATATTCAGCGTGCGCGGAATAGGCGTCGCGGTCAGGGTCAGGATATCGACGTCGGCGCGCATTGCCTTGATGCGCTCTTTGTGACGCACGCCAAAGCGGTGCTCTTCATCAACAATCAGGAGACCGAGATCGCGCAGCTTAACGTCCGGCTGCAGCAGTTTATGGGTGCCGATAAGAATATCGATTTTTCCTTCCGCGACTTGCTCAAGGATCTGCGCCTGCTCTTTGGCGCTGCGAAAGCGCGAAAGCATCTCAATACGCACCGGCCAGTTAGCAAAGCGATCGCGGAAGTTATCGAAGTGCTGCTGGGCGAGCAGGGTGGTTGGCACCAGCACCGCCACCTGCTTATGGTTTTCGACCGCCAGGAAAGCGGCGCGCATCGCCACTTCCGTTTTGCCGAAGCCAACATCGCCGCACACCAGACGGTCCATCGCCAGAGGCTGGCACATATCGCTCAGGACGGCGTTAATAGCCTGCGCCTGGTCGGGCGTGGTCTCGAACGGGAAACTGTCGCAAAACAGCTGATACTGCTGTTTATCATGTTTAAACGCATAGCCGGCTTTCGCCGCGCGCTGGGCATAGATATCCAGCAGCTCGGCGGCCACGTCGCGCACTTTCTCGGCCGCTTTCTGCCGCGCTCGCGCCCAGACGTCGCCGCCCAGTTTATGCAGCGGCGCATTCTCTTCCGCCCCGCCCGCATAGCGGCTAATCAGATGCAGTGAGGACACCGGGACGTACAGTTTGGCGTCGTTGGCGTAGGTCAGCATCAGGTATTCGCCATTAATGCCGCCCGCTTCAAGGGTCGTCATTCCGGCATAGCGCCCAACTCCATGCTCCAGATGCACCACCGGCTGACCGATATGCAGCTCCGCCAGGTTACGAATCAACGTATCCGGATTGATGGTGCGGCGTGAATCCTGACGACGGCGGGCAACGCGCTCGCCCAGCAGGTCGCTTTCGCAAATCAGCGCCAGGTTGCGCTGGCTATCAATAAAGCCATGCTCGGCGGCGCCGATCATCAAATAGCGGCCGTTACCCGTCGCCTCTTCAAGACGCAAAATATGCTTTGGCGCGATCTTGATGCGGGCCAGCATTTCACCGAGTGCTTCGCGGCGTCCCTCGCTCTCAACCGAGAAAATCACCGGCCCGCTAAAGGATTCGAGGAATCGGCGCAGGTTATCCAGCGGCGCTTTGTTCTGCGCCTGAATCGCCAGCTCGGGTAATTTTTGATAGCCGAGATTGGTATTAGCGGCCTTCTCCGCCAGGCGTTCGGTTTTGAGCTGCACGCGCGGCCATTTTTTCAGCTCGCTGAACAGTTCATCGCTGCGCAACCACAGCTGCTCCGGCGGCAAAAGCGGACGCATCGGATCAACGCCGCGATTTTCAAAGCGAGCGCGGGTTTCATTCTGGAAGCGTTCGGCGCTGGCTTCGAGATCGCCGGTGTTGACGATCAGCGTTTTCGCCGGGAAATAGCTGAACAGCGGCGGCAGCGGTTCGTTAAAGAACAGAGGCTGCCAGTATTCGATCCCCGCAGGCAGCGTGCCTTTACTGACCTGCTGATAAACATGCTCGGCGTCGCGCTTAACCTCGAAGCGGTCGCGCCACTGGCTGCGAAACAGCTCGATAGCGGCCTGGTCGGTCGGAAATTCGTGCGCCGGAAGCAGGTTGATACTGGCGACTTCCTCCAGCGTTCGCTGGCTGTCGACGTCGAACAGACGCAGGCTATCGATCTCATCATCAAAAAAATCGAGACGGTAGGGCTGCTCGCTGCCCATCGGGAACAGATCAAGCAATGCGCCGCGCGTGGCGTACTCGCCGTGCTCCATGACCTGATCGACGTGACGATAGCCGGCGCTATCCAGCTGCGAGCGCAGCGCATCCCGCGACAGCCGCTGGCCTTTTTTCATCACCAGCGCGTGGCCGTGGAGGAAATTATGCGGACAGACGCGCTGCATGAGAGTGCTGACCGGGACGATCAGCACGCCGCGTTCCATGGTCGGGAGCTGGTACAGGGTGGCGAGACGTGAAGAGATAATATCCTGGTGCGGAGAGAAGCTATCGTAGGGGAGCGTTTCCCAGTCCGCCAGGCCTGCTACCATGCTGTCGGTAAACTGCCTGATTTCATCATTCAGACGCAGGGCGTTCTGCATATCGGGGGCTATCAGTACCACCGGGCCGCCGTGGCGCTCGGCCATTTCAGCCACCAGAGTGGCGCAGGCCGCGCCGGTCAGTTCGCCAAGCTGGCGCTGATCGCCGGCTTTAACCGGCAGAGAGTATCGGTATTGTTCAGGCATAGACGGTATCATGATCTCTTGAGGATTCGCTCTGCCGATATGGAGGGCAACTCGCTGATATTCAATAGTCTGATTATCCGCGATCGACCAGGATTCGCCAACCCGTATCGCAAATGTCATGTTACGGACGAAAATGTAACGAACTCCGATAAGCGTAAAGTTAAATAACGACTTATGTTTCTATGTTGTTGTTTATATTGATTTTTTACTGATTTTGCCAATAAAATCTACAGGTTTCAGTCATTTACGCTGCTCATAATCGCTTATATACTCGGACATCGGCTATCAGCAATCAGATGGATTACATGTATCAACCTGCCGCACTTTTTATCGGCCTTCGCTATATGCGCGGGCGCGCAGCCGACCGCTTCGGTCGTTTCGTCTCCTGGCTTTCCACTATTGGCATTACGCTTGGCGTGATGGCGCTGGTGACCGTTCTTTCGGTGATGAACGGCTTTGAGCGCGAGCTGCAAAACAACATCCTGGGGCTGATGCCGCAGGCCATTCTCAGCGCACAGCAGGGGTCTATAAACCCGCAAAAACTGCCGGAAAGCACAGCCAGACTACAGGGCGTCACCCGCGTGGCGCCGCTGACCACCGGCGATGTGGTGCTGCAAAGCGCCCGCAGCGTAGCGGTTGGCGTGATGCTCGGCATCGACCCGGCGCAAAAAGATCCATTGAGCCCTTATCTGGTTAACGTGAAGCAGAGCGATCTGCAGGCCGGAAAATATAACGTCATCCTGGGTGAGCAGCTGGCAGGGCAGTTGGGGGTCAACCGCGGCGATCGGATCCGCGTGATGGTGCCTTCCGCCAGCCAGTTTACCCCGATGGGGCGGCTTCCCAGCCAGCGCCTGTTCAACGTGATCGGTACCTTTGCCGCCAGCAGCGAAGTCGATGGCTATCAGATGTTGACCAATATCGACGATGCTTCTCGCCTGATGCGTTACCCCCAGGGGAACATTACCGGCTGGCGTCTGTGGCTGAGTCAGCCTCTGCAGGTCGACACGCTCAGCCAGCAGAAACTGCCGGAAGGCACCAAATGGCAGGACTGGCGCGAGCGAAAAGGCGAACTGTTCCAGGCCGTGCGGATGGAAAAAAATATGATGGGCCTGCTGCTGAGCCTGATTATCGCCGTGGCCGCCTTTAACATCATTACTTCTCTGGGCATGATGGTTATGGAAAAACAGGGTGAAGTGGCGATCCTGCAGACCCTCGGCCTGACGCCGCGGCAGATCATGCTGGTCTTTATGGTCCAGGGGGCCAGCGCCGGGATCGTCGGTGCGCTGCTCGGCGCCGGGCTGGGCGCGCTGCTTGCCAGCCAGCTCAATAATTTAATGCCGATTATCGGCGCGTTCCTCGACGGCGCCGCGCTGCCGGTGGCTATTGAGCCGCTGCAGGTCATCGTCATTGCCCTCGTGGCCATGGCGCTGGCATTACTCTCTACGTTGTATCCTTCATGGCGCGCTGCCGCCACTCAACCCGCTGAGGCTTTACGTTATGAATAAGATCCTGCTGCAATGCGACAACCTGTGCAAACGCTATCAGGAAGGCACCGTGCAAACCGACGTGTTGCACGATGTCAGCTTCAGCATTGAAGAGGGCGAGATGATGGCGATTGTCGGTACCTCCGGTTCCGGCAAAAGTACGCTGCTGCATCTGCTGGGCGGGCTGGACACGCCAACCTCCGGTGACGTTATCTTTTCCGGCCAGCCAATGAGCCGGCTCTCCGCCGCCGCCCGCGCCGATCTGCGCAATCGCGAACTGGGCTTTATCTATCAGTTTCACCATCTGCTGCCGGATTTCACTGCCCTGGAAAACGTAGCGATGCCGCTGCTGATTGGTAAACAGAAGGCGGCGGATATCGAGCGTCAGGCGAAAGCGATGCTGCGCTCCGTCGGGCTTGAGCACCGTAGCGATCACCGTCCGTCGGAGCTCTCCGGCGGCGAGCGTCAGCGCGTCGCGATTGCCCGCGCGCTGGTGAATAAACCGCGCCTGGTGCTGGCGGACGAGCCCACCGGTAACCTTGACGCCCGCAACGCCGACAGCATTTTTCAGCTGCTTGGCGAGCTGAACATCGCCCAGCGTACCGCCTTCCTGGTGGTGACCCACGACCTCCAGCTGGCAAAACGCATGAGCCGCCAGCTGGAGATGCGCGACGGGCGCCTGACAGCCGAACTATCCCTGATGGGGGCTGAGTAATGGCTTCTCCGTTATCGTTATTGATTGCCCTGCGCTTTAGCCGTGGACGGCGGCGCGGTGGGATGGTGTCGCTGATTTCGGTTATCTCGACCATCGGTATCGCGCTGGGCGTGGCGGTGTTGATCGTTGGCCTGAGCGCGATGAACGGCTTCGAACGCGAGCTCAATAACCGCATTCTGGCGGTGGTCCCGCACGGTGAAATTGAGCCGGTAAACCAGCCGTGGAACAACTGGAACGAGGCGCTGGCGAAGGTTGAGAAGGTCAAAGGCATCGTTGCCGCGGCGCCTTATATTAACTTCACCGGGTTGGTGGAGAGCGGCAGCAACATGCGCGCAATTCAGGTGAAAGGCGTCGACCCGCAGCAGGAAAGTCGTCTCAGTTCGTTACCCAACTTTGTGCAGAACAATGCGTGGGCCAGCTTTAAAGCCGGCGAGCAACAGGTGATCCTCGGTAAGGGCGTTGCCGATGCGCTGCACGTCAAGCAGGGCGACTGGGTGTCGATCATGATCCCTAACTCCGATGCCGAGCACCAGCTGCTGCAGCCAAAGCGCGTCAGGCTTCATGTTACCGGCATTTTGCAGCTCAGCGGCCAGCTCGATCATAGTTTTGCCATGATTCCCATGCAGGATGCGCAGCAGTACCTGGATATGGGCAGCAGCGTGACGGGGATCGCTATCAAAGTGACCGACGTGTTTCATGCCAATACGCTGGTACGCGATGCGGGCGAAGTGACCAACAGCTACGTTTACATCAAAAGCTGGATCGGTACCTACGGCTATATGTACCGGGATATTCAGATGATTCGCGCCATTATGTATCTGGCGATGGTGCTGGTGATTGGCGTGGCCTGCTTTAACATCGTCTCGACCCTGGTGATGGCGGTGAAAGATAAAAGCGGCGATATTGCGGTGCTGCGCACGCTTGGCGCAAAAGACGGGCTGATCCGCGCGATTTTCGTATGGTATGGTTTACTTGCCGGTTCGGTAGGTAGCCTGATTGGCGTGGCTATTGGCGTTATCTGCGCATTTAAGCTGACCGCAATCATTAACGGTATTGAGGATCTGATCGGGCATAAATTCCTCTCCGGCGACATCTATTTTATTGACTTCCTGCCGTCTGAACTGCACTGGCTGGACGTCGTTTACGTGCTGGTGACGGCACTGTTGCTGAGTTTGCTGGCCAGCTGGTATCCCGCCCGCCGCGCCAGCCGCATTGACCCGGCGAGGGTGCTGAGTGGCCAGTAATTTATCGTCATGGTCGGCGTTGCCGATCGGTAAAGAGGAATGGCTGAAATGTACTATGGATTTGACATTGGCGGCAGCAAAATAGCGTTGGGCGTATTTGATAACGCGCGGCGGCTGCAGTGGGAAAAACGCGTCGCCACGCCAAAAGAGAGCTATGAAGATTTTTTGCAAGCGGTAGAAGCGCTGGTGGCGGAGGCCGACCAGCGCTTCGGCTGTCAGGGTTCGGTGGGCATCGGTATTCCCGGCATGCCGGAGACGGAAGACGGTACGCTATATGCCGCCAACGTCCCTGCCGCCAGCGGCAGACGGCTGCGGGCCGATCTGAGCGAGCGGCTGGGGCGCGATGTGCGGCTTGATAACGACGCCAACTGTTTTGCCCTCTCCGAAGCGTGGGACGACGAATTTACCCAATACCCGCTGGTGATGGGGATGATCCTCGGCACCGGCGTTGGCGGCGGGCTGGTGCTCAACGGTAAATCGATTACCGGGCATCGCTATATAACCGGCGAATTCGGCCATATCCGCCTGCCGGTGGATGCGCTGGAAGTCGTAGGGCGCGATTTCCCGCTTACGCGCTGCGGCTGCGGCCAACTGGGCTGCATTGAAAACTACCTTTCCGGACGCGGCTTTGCCTGGCTGTACCACCATTTTTACCAACAATCCTTAACCTCACCCGAGATCGTCGCGCTCTGGCAGCAGGGCGACGCGAAGGCGCGCGAGCACGTTGAGCGCTATCTCGATCTGCTGGCGGTGTGCCTGGGCAATATTTTAACGATTGTCGACCCGGATCTGCTGGTGTTGGGCGGGGGATTGTCTAATTTTACAGCAATAACCGAAGGGCTGGCGCAGCGCCTGCCGCGACATCTGCTCCCCGTTGCCAGCGTGCCGCGCATCGAACGCGCGCGTCATGGCGATGCGGGAGGTATGCGCGGTGCGGCCTTCCTTCATCTGACTCATTAACGACAGAGGTAGCTATGCAGTCGCGCCGCTTACATCGATTAAGCCGATTTCGCCGCAATAAGCGTCGGTTACGAGACCGTCTGCGTCAGCGGATTTTCTTCGGCGAAGATAAGGAGACACCTGAAACGATGGAAAAACCAAGAGTCGTGGTGCTAACCGGCGCGGGTATTTCGGCGGAGTCGGGAATTAAAACCTTCCGCGCCGCCGACGGCCTGTGGGAGGAGCATCGGGTTGAAGACGTCGCCACGCCGGAAGGGTTCGCCCGCGACCCGGCGCTGGTGCAGGCGTTTTACAACGATCGCCGTCGTCAGCTGCAAAGCCCGGACATTGCGCCCAATGCGGCGCATCAGGCGCTGGCGCGGCTGGAAGAGAGACTGGGTGACCATTTTCTACTGGTGACCCAGAATATCGATAATCTGCACGAGCGCGCGGGCAACCGTCGGGTGATCCATATGCACGGCGAGCTGCTGAAGGTGCGCTGTTCGTGGAGCGGCCAGGTGGTGGCGTGGACCGGTGATGTGACGACGGAAGATAAGTGTCACTGCTGCCAGTTTCCCGCGCCGCTGCGCCCGCACGTGGTGTGGTTCGGCGAGATGCCGCTGGATATGGATGAAATCTACCTGGCGCTGGCGGAGGCGGATATCTTTATCGCCATCGGTACTTCCGGGCACGTTTATCCGGCGGCAGGGTTTGTCCATGAAGCGCGGCTGCAGGGCGCCCACACGGTTGAGCTAAATCTCGAACCAAGCCAGGTAGGCAGCGAATTTGCCGAGAAACACTATGGCCCGGCAAGCGAAGAAGTGCCGCGCTTTGTGGAAAAGCTGCTGAAACAGCTGGTCGGGTAGACGCAACCTCACCAATACCGCGTTACGGAAAACAGGAGTGGCTATGGATAGCCCATTAGCACTATCTGCTGCGATATTTTTGGCCGCAGTGGGGGTTGGCCTGTGGAGTCAGTATGGCCTGCCTCGTCTTTCTGATAGCAGAAATATTCTGTTCATCCTCTCTCTTATTCTCGGCGTCGTATCCGCGGCTTCCTGCCTGTTTCATCTGCTGTTTCTGCTGATTGAGGGCCAGAGCGCGCAGGGCGGTTCGGCGTGGTTCGGGCCGCTTATCGTGCTGGGCGCGTTGTGGAAGCCGCTGAATGATATTGCGGGCAAGCTTGATGCTGTCTTAACGAAAAATCAGGGCAAGAAATAATCCCTGCTTTTGCCACCGCCCGGAAAAAGCGTACGGCAATCGCCTGGGCAGGCCGCTCATGAAATTCAGGACGCCTCGGCGCCCTTTATTCATAGCGCCTTCTGCATATTGATCACCGCCCGGGCATTAGATGCGCTGGTGGCCAGCACATCAATTACGCCGGTGCGCAGCGCGCCGAGGATCGCCGTTGCCTTGGTGCTTTCCGAAGCAATGGCGATCACGCACGGGATGGCGCGAAGCTGTTCAAGGCTCAGGCCGATAACCCGATCGTTCATCACCGTATCAACCGGTTTACCCTGAATATTGAAAAAACTATAGCCAGCGAGATCGCCCACTACGCCCTGTTCCTGGCGCGCGGTCGCAATTTCCTGTGGGGAGAACCAGCCGAGCTGCACCATAAAGCTATTTTCGTTCATATCGCCAAGGCCAATGATGGCTACATCCGCCTTGCTTGCCTGTTCGAGCGTGGCTTTAATCAGCCGGTTTTGCATAAACGCTGAGCGCAGTTCCGGCGTTTCGACATAAGCCGGGGCGTACAGCGTTTCGCTAAAACCGTTGAATTTACGCGCCAGGTTTCGACTGATGTGATCGGCATCGATCAGCTGGTTGTCGCGCTTGGTGCCGCCGATACCGCAAATAAAGCGACAGTTGCGCTCTGGAAAGATCCCCACGTGGTTGGCCACGGCGGCGACGTTGCGACCCTGCCCGACGGTCACGGTCATATCGCTTTTGAGGATCCCGGCGAGATAGTTGCTGACCAGCGCCGCGACCTGCTGGCGCTGTTCATCCTCGTCGTGATGGTCCAGGGCGATAAGCGCGCGCTTGATGCCGAAATGGGAGATAAACTGCTGCTCAATCTGGGAGCTGAAGACCGGGTGGTATTTCACGCTGATCTCGACAATCCCTTCGTGGCGAGCTTTTTTCAGCAACCGACCGACCTTAATGCGTGAGATCCCAAAGCGTTTTGCAATCTCTTCCTGGGTTTGCTCCTGATCGTAATAGGCCACGGCAATTTCTGTCAGCAGCGCATAATCTGAGTCTTGTTCAGTCATAGTTATCGCCTGGTGTTTCCATCTTTGATGTCTCCCTAATACTACTGCGCCTGAAGAATAAATTCCTCTGTAACGCGTTGAACAATGTCGCAATAGCCGTTGGCATCCCATGCCGCGCGGCCAATAAACAGTCCGTTAATGTCATCCTGCTGAAGCAGTTCTACGGCATTTTGCCGATTGACGCTACCGCCGTACAGCAGGGGAATGCGCCGTCCGATTTCTTCGCCGAAGGTCTCGCATAACGCCTGACGCAGCGCCCGGTGGATCTCTGCGGCCTGCTCCGGCGTCGCCGGCGTGCCGTGTTCGCCGATAGCCCATATGGGCTCATAGGCAACCAGAGTGTGTAAAACCTGCTGTTCATTCAGGCCATAAAGCGCGATTTTCATCTGCCGCACTACCGTTTCCCGTGAGACCTGCCAGCGTTTTTCATCGGCGCTGTCGCCGATACAGATCAGAGGTCGAAGGCCGTGACGCAGGGCGCGATGCACTTTTTGGTTAATGGCGGCGTCGGATTCATTGAACGCGCCGCGACGCTCGGAGTGACCAAGCTCGACCAGGGAGGCGCCGGTTTCAGCAAGCATGGCGGCGGAAATTTCACCGGTCCAGGCGCCGTTTTCCGCTTCATGCATATTCTGCGCGCCGGTCAGGCAGGGGATCTGATGCTGCTGTAGATACTGGCTGACGGGATAAATGGCGGTGAAAGGGGGAATAATAAACGGCTGGATTTTCGGATGCCTCACCTGCGGTAACCGCTGCGCCAGCGTTTCACAAAAGGCCATGGCTTGCGATAACGGTTTATTCATTTTCCAGCTGGTTCCTAACCAGATTTGTTCCATCTTGTTCTCCATAATAGGTAAATCAATAGCTTGTCGTGAAATGGCTTTCGCTTAAGAGAGAGATTGAACTTTTTATCACCCAATGAACATATGTTAGATCACATTTTTTTATAAAATAAATCTATGGATTTTTTTATGTGATCCAAATCACCAATAACCTCTCAATCATCAGGTAATGTTTTGAGCATATGATTCACTATTGAACATATGAACAAGCCGAACTTCACTACGAGAGGTCCACGATGTCACAAGAGAAAAAGCCCGTTGTCGCACTTACTATTGGCGATCCTGCCGGGATTGGTCCGGAGATTTCAGTCGCGACGATGATGGAGAAAAGCGTCTACGACGAGTGCAAACCTTTTTTGATTGGCTCAGCGCCGATTATCGCCAGAGCAATGAAAATCATGGGCTGTGATTTTCCGATTAACAAAATTAGCCATCCGCAGGAAGCTCGCTTCAGCTGGGGTACGCTGGACGTGCTGGAAACCGGTGAGTATGACTGCGAGAGTATTGAATGGGGCAAAGTGCAGAAGCTGGCGGGGCAGATGTCGCTGGACTATGTGCTGAAATCTATCGAACTGGGGAAAGCCGGCCTGATCGATGTGGTCTCTACCGCGCCGATTCATAAAGAAGCAATCAAGCTGGCGGGATGTAAACTGCCGGGTCATACCGAAATCTATCAGGTTGAAACGCAATCCGATTATGGCCTGACCATGTTCCACGTTCATAACCTGCGGGTCTTCTTCGTGAGCCGTCATATGGCGCTTAAAGACGCCTGCGATTACGCCAATAAAGAGCGCGTTCTGGCCTGCGTGCAGCAGATCCACCATGAGTTTACCGCGCTGAATATCAAAAATCCGCGCATTGCGGTAGCCGCGCTGAATCCGCATGGTTCAGACAACGGCCTGTTTGGCCACGAAGAAGCCGATAACCTCATCCCGGCAGTCAAAGCGGCGCAGGAAATGGGGATTAACGCCATCGGCCCGGTGCCGGCAGATTCCGTCTTCCATCTGGGTAAACAGGGGCGCTATGACGCCATCCTCTCGCTTTACCACGATCAGGGGCATATCGCCTGTAAAACCCTCGATTTTGAGCGTTCCGTGACCATTACCTTTGGCCTGCCGTTTATGCGTAGCTCGGTAGACCACGGCACGGCGTTTGATATTGCCGGCACCGGTAAAGCGGGCACCGTCAGTATGCTGGAGTCCACGATGGCCGCGGTGAGCTACTGGAAAATGAAAAACCACTAATCGCTGAGGTTAATGCGAAGCAAAAGGGCAGAGAAATGGAAAAACATCTGTTAATTAGCAAAGGCTGTAAGGGCTGGGGCGGGCCGCTGACCATTAATATTAGCCAGGCGAAAAAGATTGCTTATATCACCGGGGGGATTTGTCCCCCGGTCGTTGAGCGCCTGAGCGAACTGACTGGCTGGCCTTCCGTCGACGTATTTAAAAACGGCGAGCCGCCGGAAGAGGAGATCGGCCTGATGGTTATCGACTGCGGCGGCACGCTACGCTGCGGTCTCTATCCCAAACGCGGTATTCCGACGATTAACCTCCATCCCACCGGTAAAAGTGGTCCGCTGGCGGAGTTTATTCATGAAGGGATCTACGTCTCCGGCGTGACGCCCGCCTGTATTGAAATGATCTGGCCGCAGGGGGAAGGCGGTAAGCTGGGGATCGTGGCCGACGATCTGACCGGTGCGACCACCGTCGGGGTGCTGCTGGCGCGTAGCGGGTTAAAAACCGCCGCGTTCTTCGATACTGAATCCTTCGCCCGCAATGAGGTGGAGTATCCGGCGATGGTCGTCAGCAGCGACAGCCGTCCTTTGCCGAAAGCGGAAGCCCAGCAGCAGGTCAGCGCCGCGGTGAAGCAGCTGCAGGCGCGCGGCGCGCACTACTTTACCAAGCGTATTGATACCACGCTGCGCGGCGGCATCGGCTTTGAAATTGATGCCATGCTGGAACAATTGCCGCTGGAAACGGTTGCCGTCGTCGTGCCGGCGATGCCGCAGTCGCGGCGTATTCTGGTTGGCGGCTATTCGGTAATTGACTCCGTCGCGCTTTCGCGAACCGATGTCGCACGCGATGTGCGTACTCCGGTTACCGAATCCTGGGTGCCGGGATTGCTGGCGGCGCAGACCCATCATCAGGTCGGGCATATCGCGCTGGCGTCGGTAATGAAAGGCGAGGAGCAACTGCAGCGGGATCTCCAGGAACAGCAGCAGCGCGGCGTGCGGGTGATCGTCGTCGATGCGATTACCGTTGACGATGTCGATGCGATTGCCGGGGCGGTGGTGGCGCTGAACTGGAACGTGCTGGCAGTCGACCCGGGGCCTTTTACCGAGCGGCTTGCGGTCCGTCGTGGCCTGATGCGGGAAGCGCGCAGCAGCGCGACAGCGTCGTCAGGGGCGGAAAACCCGCGCGGTTCGATTCTGGTGGTTGCCGGTAGCGCCACGCCGGTGACCAAAAAGCAGCTTCAGCATCTGATCGCTAATGATGAAAGAGTGTGTCACATCCCTGTTGATGCCGAACTGCTGGTTGACAGGAAAAACGCCGCTGAAATCGAAGTGAATCGCGTGGTGCAGCATGCCCGGCAGTGCGTGCCGGCGCAGCAGAACGCTATCTTCGTTTTTGAATCCGCGTTAACCGGGCGGCTGCTGAATCTTCAGGAAGAAGAGCAGCGCTTTGGGCTGGCCCACGGACAGGCTGCGGAAAATATTAACCAGGGACTGGGGAATATTGTTCGTGAAGTGCTTAACTGCGCAGCCGGAGAAATTAAAGGCCTGTATATGACCGGCGGCGATACGATGGTAAATGTTCTTAAAGAGCTTGGCGCTACCGGCATTGAAATGATCGACTACGTGATACCGCAAACCGATATGGTGCGTATTATCGGCGGCGATTATGCGGGATTGATTTGCGTCGGCAAAGGCGGTTTAACCGGACCAGAAGATATTATTAGCACGATTGTTGAAAGAATTTATAAAGAAGCGCAGCTATAACCCACAGGTCATATAAATAAAAAGCGACGTAATGGTCGTCCGGGTAGTATTGCGTCGTTATCTCTGTTAAATCATAATTTATGAGTTACCCTATGAACATAAATATATTAGAGAAGATGAATAAGGTGCCAGGCGGTTTAATTATTATTCCGTTGCTCGTGGCGATTCTTATTAATACCTTTGCTCCGGAAGTCCTGAGCATCGGCGGCCCGACGACCGCATTATTCAAAGTCGGTTCCAGCGCAATGATGGGGATTTTTCTGCTGATTTGTGGTACCTCGATCAATATCCGCCAGGCCGGCCTGCCGCTCTATAAAGGCGCGGTGCTGTTGTTGCTGAAATGCCTCGCCGGCGCGCTGGCCGTATGGGTGGCCGGGGCGATGTTTGGCCCCAACGGTTTCCTCGGTATTTCGACCCTGGCGCTGATTGCCTGTTTAACCAGCTCCAACAGCTCGCTATATATCGCGCTGTGCAGCAACTACGGCGATGCCAGCGATGCCGGGGCGATCTCCGTCTTCTGCGTCAAGGATGGGCCCTTTGTTACCATGATGGTGCTGGGGGTCAGCGGCCTGGCCAATATTCCTTTCGCCGCGCTGCTATCGATGCTTATCCCGCTGCTGATTGGTATGCTGTGGGGCAACCTTGATGAGCGTTTCAAACAGCTGTGCGCCGCCGCTCAGCCGCTGATTATCATTATTATGTCGTTTGCCATCGGCGCCAATTCCAGCATTAACACGGTCTTTACCGCCGGACTGTCCGGGATCCTGCTTGGCATTATCTCTGCGCTAACCGGCATTGTGTTCTATTTTATCTACAACCTGTTCCTGAAGAAGAAAACCGCGCTGGGCGCCGCGCTGGGGACAACCGCCGCCAGCTCTGCGCTGACGCCGGCAATGGTGGCTCAGGCCGATCCCTCGCTGGCGATGTACGTGGATGCCGCGACCGCGCAGCTGGCGACGGCGAGCATCATCACCATGATTACCGCGCCGATACTGGTGGCCTGGTTTGATAAGCGTCTGAAAAAGCGCGCGCCGAGGATTGAACCGGTAAAAGAAGAAACCAGTGAAGAGAAAGTGACGTTATCTTCGACTGCCACCAAAGGGAACAAATAATATGACTGCGCCGTTGTATTCATTACTTATCACGGCTGTCGGGAAATATGTCAAAGACTATCTACAGGAGCATCAGCTGATTTTATTTTCTGAATCCGTTCCTGACGATATTGCGATGTATTGCGCCGTACATCAGAGCAGTGAGCTGACAGCTGAATTGGCACCCGGGCAGATAATGAAAATAAATGAGACTATTTATCGAGTCACGGCGGTAGGTGGTGTTGCAACGGCAAATTTAAAACAGCTTGGCCATATCACTTTAAAATTTGATGGCGCTGCCACCGCTGAATTACCGGGGATGGTGCATCTCAATGGTGACGTCCCCCAGAATATTCAGCGTGGCGACCAAATCTTTTTCTATCCGGAACTAAATTAAGACGTACAGCTAAATTAAGGAAATTATCATGAAAACAATCGCTATTGGTGCGGATGATGCCGCCTATGCTTTTCGCGACGCTATCGTCGCTTATCTGAATGGGCAGGGAATTAAGGTCGCGGATTACAGCAGCGATAAACGCCAGGGCAGCATGGTCTACCCGGATGTTGCCCACGCGGTGGCAATGTCAATAAAGCAGGGCGAGCACGATCGCGGCATCCTGATTTGCGGCACCGGTATTGGAATGAGCATTGTGGCGAATAAAGTGCCGGGGATACGAGCCGCCCAATGCCACGATACTTTCTCCGCCGAGCGGGCGCGCAAAAGTAATAACGCGCAGATTATCACTCTTGGCGCGCGCGTGATTGGCCCGGAGCTGGGCAAAAAAATTATTCAGGCCTGGCTTGAATCCGAATATGAAGGCGGCGGCTCCGCGTCGAAAGTGGAGCGTATCGACTATTACGAACACCAGCACGCCAGAGATTAATATCCGCAGTCGTAATATAAGGAACAGACTATGAGCCAGTTAGACGAACTGAAAAAATACACCACGGTGGTTGCCGACACCGGCGATATCGAATCGATCAAAAAATTTGCCCCGCAGGATGCGACTACCAACCCTTCACTGGTGCTGAAGGCCGCGCAGCTCCCGCAGTATCAGGCGCTCATTGCCGACGCCATCGGCAAGGCGCGTCGGCAGGGCGGCAGCCCGGAAACGCAGCTGATAAACGCCTGCGATCAGGTGGCGGTGGATATCGGTACCGAGGTGCTGCGTCATGTGCCCGGTCGTATTTCTACCGAGGTCGATGCCCGTTTTGCCTGGGATCGCGGGATGTGCGTGTCGAAGGCGCGCAAGCTTATTCAGATGTATGAAAAGAACGGCGTCGGGCCGGAACGCATCCTCATCAAACTGGCCGCCACCTGGGAGGGGATTCGCGCCGCAGAGGAGCTGGAACAAAGCGGTATCAACTGTAACCTGACCCTGCTGTTCTCCTTTGCCCAGGCGCGGGCCTGCGCCGAAGCCGGCGTCTTTTTAATCTCGCCGTTCGTGGGGCGTATTTACGACTGGTATCAGAAAAACCAACCGCAGCCGGAGTATCAGGTCGACAGCGATCCGGGCGTGGTTTCCGTGCGCCAGATTTATCAGTACTACAAATCGCACGGCTACGACACCGTGGTGATGGGGGCCAGCTTCCGCCGTATCGAGCAGATCCAGGCGCTGGCAGGTTGCGATCGCCTGACTATCTCCCCGGCGCTGCTTGATGAGCTGGCCGCCAGTGAAGGGACGCTGAGTCGCCAGCTGGCGCCCGGCTGCGTGACGGAAACCCGCCCCAGCCCGATGACTCAGGCGGAGTTCCTCTGGCAACATCATCAGGATCCGATGGCGGTGGAAAAACTGGCGGAAGGTATCCGCCTGTTCGCGGTCGATCAGGTCAAACTGGAAAATCAGATTCAGCAGATGCTGTAAGGGCAGGAAAAGAGACTTATGAATACCACAAAAACCACCCGCAGCCTGTGCGCCAACGCGCTGCGAGCCCTGAGCATGGACGCAGTACAGAAAGCCAAATCCGGCCACCCGGGTGCCCCG